>NZ_JACVTW010000029.1:0-42976 GCF_016624785.1 Kosakonia sp. S42
CCAACGCCTGATGGCGCTGCGCTTATCAGGCCTACGGGTTCAGCGATTTATAAAGGAGACACCGATGGTTTCATCCCTTATCACTCTCGCCATTATCGCCTGGCTCAGCCAGCTGGCGCTTGGCGGCTGGCAAATCCGCCAGTTCAACAAAGCTTTCGACGCGCTCTGCCAGCGCGGGCGCGTTGGCGTTGGTCGCTCGGGCGGGCGCTTCAAACCGCGCGTAGTGCTGGCGGTGGCCTTCGATCAACACGATCGCGTCAGCGACACGTTGCTGATGCGCGGCCTGACGGTTTTTGCCCGTCCGAGCAAAATCGAGCGCTTAATCGGCGTAAAAAGAGAGGAATTAGAGCCCGATGTGATCTTTCCCCATGATCCGGGCTGTCAGAATGCTCTATCATTGGCGCTTAAAATGAAACATGGATAATTTCGTTGTGAACGCTAATAGCTTGCGAAATTATCATTTCGCAACGTAACGCAGGATATCTTCGCCTATGAAACCACGTCAGCGTCAGGCGGCAATTCTTGAGCATCTTCAGAAGCAGGGAAAGTGTTCTGTTGAAGAGCTGGCACACCACTTTGATACCACCGGCACAACCATCCGCAAAGATCTGGTCGTGCTGGAGCAGTCCGGCGCGGTGATCCGCACCTACGGCGGGGTGGTGCTCAATAAAGACGAGGCCGATCCGCCCATCGATCACAAAACGTTGATCAACACCGTGCAAAAGGGTCTGATTGCCGAAGCAGCCGTTGGCTACATCCACGACGGCGACTCGATCATCCTCGACGCGGGCAGCACGGTGCTGCAAATGGTGCCGCTGCTCAGCCACTTCAATAACATCACCGTGATGACCAACAGCCTGCATATCGTCAACGCCCTCTCGGAGCTGGATAACGAACAGACCATCCTGATGCCCGGCGGCACATTCCGTAAAAAATCTGCCTCTTTCCACGGCCAGTTGGCGGAGAACGCCTTTGAACAGTTCAGCTTCGACAAGCTGTTTATGGGCACCGACGGCATCGATCTTAACGCCGGGGTGACTACCTTTAATGAGGTCTTCACCGTCAGCAAAGCGATGTGCAACGCCGCCCGCGAGGTGATCCTGATGGCGGACTCCTCCAAGTTTGGCCGTAAAAGCCCCAATATTGTCTGTAGCCTTGAGAGCGTCGATAAACTGATTACCGACGCCGGGATCCCGCCGGACGTTCGCGCCGCGCTGGAAGAGAAAGGAATCGATGTGATTATTGCCGGAGAAGAAAATGCGTGACGCTTTTATTAACGCCGCCCGCCAGGCTCTGCTGCTGGAGCTACAGGAAGCAAGCCGCCTGCCGGAGCGCCTTGGCGACGATTTCGTTCGCGCCGCTGAAACAGTGCTGAACTGCCAGGGCAAAGTGATTGTCTCCGGGATCGGTAAATCCGGGCATATCGGCAAGAAGATTGCCGCTACTTTCGCCAGCACCGGCACCCCGGCCTTTTTTGTCCACCCGGCAGAGGCGCTGCACGGCGATCTCGGCATGATCGAGAGCCGCGACGTGATGCTGTTTATCTCCTACTCCGGCTCGGCAAAAGAGCTGGATCTGATCCTGCCGCGTCTTGACGAGAAAGCCGTCACGCTGCTGGCGATGACCGGTAAATCGCGCTCGCCGCTGGCGCTCGCTGCCCACGCGGTGCTTGATATTGCCGTTGAGCGCGAAGCCTGCCCGATGCATCTCGCCCCCACTTCCAGCACCGTCAACACACTGATGATGGGCGATGCGCTGGCAATTGCAGTCATGCAGGCGCGCGGCTTTGACGAAGAGGATTTTGCCCGCTCGCATCCGGCGGGCGCGCTGGGCGCACGGCTGCTGAACAAAGTGCATCATCTGATGCGCAAAGCAGATCAGGTGCCGCAGGTGATGCTGACCAGCAGCGTGATGGACGCGATGCTGGAGCTAAGCCGCACCGGGCTGGGCCTGGTGGCGGTCTGCGACGCCGGGCATCACGTGCACGGGGTGTTTACGGATGGCGACCTGCGCCGCTGGCTGGTGGCGGGCGGTGCCTTAACCGCGGCGGTCAGCGAGGCGATGACGCCGGGCGGCATTACCCTTGACGCCAGCAGCCGCGCAGTGGATGCCAAAGAGCGCCTGATGCAGCGCAAAATCGCCGCCGCGCCGGTGGTAGATGATGCAGGTGAACTGGTTGGTGCCATCAACCTGCAGGACTTTTACCAGGCTGGAATTCTCTAGTCCTTCAGCCCAAGACGCTTCGCCAGCCGGTGCAGGTTGGCGACGTCCATCTCCAGCGCTCTGGCGCAGGCGGCCCACTTGCCGCCACTCTCCTCAAGCGCGCGAGAGATAAGTGTGCGCTGGAACGCCTCCGTCGCTTCGCGCAGGTTTTGCCCGCTTAACGGCACGCTTACCGGCTTTGCCGGCGGTGCAGGCTCATCGCTCAGGGCAAAGTGATGCGCTTCCAGCACGATATCCCCGGCATGCTGGGTGCCGCGCGCCAGCACCACCGCCCGGTGGATGGCATGCTCCAGCTCGCGCACGTTTCCCGGCCAGCCGTAACGCTGCAAATGCCCGCGCGCAGCGGGGCTTAGCGCCACGCGCCCGAGACCAAAACGCAGGCGGCACTGCTCGCAAAAATAGCCCGCCAGCAGCACCACATCCTCGCCCCGCTCGCGCAGCGGCGGCACCTGTAACGGAAAGACGCTCAGGCGGTGATAGAGGTCGGCGCGAAACCGTCCGGCAACCACCTCTTCACGCAGATCGCGGTTGGTAGCAGCCAGCACCCGCACATCAACACGCTGGCTGCGGTCATCGCCGACGCGCTGAATATCGCCATATTGCAACACGCGCAGCAGCTTCGCCTGTAGCGCCAGCGAAAGCTCGCCAATCTCATCGAGAAACAGCGTGCCGTTATCGGCCATTTCGAACTTGCCGCTGCGGTTGCTGATGGCTCCGGTAAAGGCCCCTTTCACATGACCGAAGAGTTCGCTCTCGGCAACGCTCTCCGGCAGCGCGGCACAGTTGAGGTAGACCAGCGGTTTGTCGGCGCGTGGCGAGGCTTCATGGATTGCCTTCGCCACCAGCTCTTTACCGGTGCCGGTTTCGCCGCCAATCAGCACGTTGAGATCCGAAGGCGCAACGATGGCGATCTCTTTTTTCAGCTGCACCATCCCCGGCGACAGGCCGATCATCTCGCTGCGCGCGACCTGCTCAAACGCCGCGGGCGCACCGGGCAGCATGTTCTGCCGCTCCAGCTCCTCAATCAGCAATGCGTTATTAAGCGCGCCTGCCGCCAGCGCGGCAACCAGCCGCAGCTCCTCATCGCTGAAGGCGTCAAACTGATCCGGCGACATGCCGTCGAGAGTCAGCGCGCCAATCAGGTTTTGCCCGGCAAACAGCGGCAGGCCGACGCAGGCGTGCACTTTGAGTTTCTCCTGGCCGGGGATCAGGCCATCGTAGGGATCGGGCAGATCGCTGTCGGCGGGAAAGCGCACCACATCGCCAGCGCGGGCAATCGCTTCCAGCCGCGGGTGGCCTTCAAGGGTAAAGCGCCGCCCGAGCACATCCTGCGCCAGGCCGTCGATCGCCAGCGGAATAAACTGCCGCGCCTCGTAGCGCAGCAGCGCCGAGGCATCGCACGCCAGCACCTGGCGCAGGGTGGTAATCAGCCGCTGGAAACGATCCGCGTGACCGATCCCGCTTTGCAGCTCAATGGCGATACCCGCCAGCACATTCAGTGAAAAACTCATTCTGACCCCACTGTCATTTTGACAATACATATTGTCATATTGACTCTATTTATCATAGTCATAATGACATTATGATTTTGAATGGATTTTAAAAAATATATCAATATCAAAATGATAAAAAGCTGGCACGCCTCTTGATATAGCCATGTATCACATTGAGAAACTGCACAGGATTACGATCATGGCGATTCATGTAAAAAACAACATTCACTGGGTTGGACAACGCGACTGGGAAGTTCGTGATTTTCACGGCACCGAATACAAAACCCTGAAGGGCAGCAGCTATAACAGCTACCTGATCCGCGAGGGCAAAAACGTGCTGATTGATACCGTCGATCACAAATTCAGCCGCGAGTTCGTGCAGAACCTGCGCGGCGAGATCGATCTGGCGATGATCGACTACATCGTCATTAACCACGCCGAAGAGGATCACGCGGGCGCGCTGACGGAGCTGATGTCGCATATCCCCGATACACCAATCTACTGTACCCATAACGCTATCGACTCGATTAACGGCCACCATCACCACCCTGAATGGAATTTCCATGTGGTGAAAACCGGCGATACGCTGGATATCGGCAACGGCAAACAGCTGATCTTCGTCGAAACGCCAATGCTGCACTGGCCCGACAGCATGATGACCTACCTGACCGGCGACGCGGTGCTGTTCAGCAATGACGCCTTCGGCCAGCACTACTGCGACGAGCATCTGTTCAATGATGAGGTGGATCAGGCCGAGCTGTTTGAGCAGTGCCAGCGCTACTACGCCAATATCCTCACCCCCTTCAGCCGACTGGTGACGCCGAAAATTACCGAGATCCTCGGCTTTAACCTGCCGGTAGAGATGATTGCCACCTCCCACGGCGTAGTGTGGCGCGATAACCCGACGCAGATCGTTGAGTTGTACCTGAAATGGGCGGCGGATTATCAGGAAGATCGCATCACCATTTTCTACGACACCATGTCAAACAACACCCGCATGATGGCCGACGCCATCGCCCAGGGAATTACCGAAGTCGATCCGCGCGTGGCGGTGAAAATCTTCAACGTCGCGCGCAGCGATAAAAACGACGTGCTCACCAATGTTTTCCGCTCCAAAGGGGTGCTGGTCGGCACATCGACGATGAACAACGTGATGATGCCGAAGATTGCCGGGCTGGTCGAAGAGATTACCGGCCTGCGTTTTCGTAATAAGCGCGCCAGCGCTTTCGGCTCCCACGGCTGGAGCGGCGGCGCGGTTGATCGCCTCTCGACACGTTTGCAGGATGCCGGGTTTGAGATGTCCCTCAGCCTGAAAGCGAAATGGCGACCCGATGTCGATGCGCTGGAGATCTGCCGCCAGCACGGGTGCGACATTGCCCGCCAGTGGGCGCTCGCCCCGCTGCCGGAGCCGCTCAGCCAGCCCGCCGTGCAAGCTGCCTGCGGCTGCGCAGAATCAACTGCCGATCTCGGCCCGCGTATGCAATGCAGCGTCTGCCAGTGGATTTATGACCCGCAAACAGGCGAGCCGATGCAGGATGTCGCGCCGGGTACGCCGTGGTCTGAGGTGCCGGGCTCCTTCCTCTGCCCGGAGTGTTCGCTGGGTAAAGAGGTGTTTGACGAACTGGCAGTGGAGGCAAAATGAGCGCCGGGATTGTGATTATCGGCTCGGGCTTCGCCGCCCGCACGCTGGTGAAAAATATCCGCAAGCTGGACAGCCAGGTGCCGCTGACGCTGATTGCCGCCGACAGTATGGAAGAGTACAGCAAACCGGAGCTGAGCCATGTGATAAGCCAGGCGCAGCGCGCCGAAGATCTGATCCGCCAGACGGCGGGCGACTTCGCCGAGCAGTTCAACGTGCGCCTTTTCCCCTACACCTTTGTCACCGCCATCGATCCCCACGCGCAGGTGGTGAAAAGTGCCGACAGAAGCTGGCCGTACGATAAGTTAGTGCTGGCGACCGGGGCGAAAGCCTTTGTGCCGCCGCTGCCGGGGCGTGAAATGATGCTGACATTTAACAGTTTGCAGGAGTATCACACCTGCGAAGAGCAACTGCGCGCGGCGAAGCGGGTGCTGATTGTCGGTGCCGGGCTGATTGGCTGTGAGTTAGCGATGGATCTTCAGCGCGCGGGCAAAACCGTCACCCTGCTGGATAACGCCGCCAGCATCCTTCCGGCACTGATGCCGCCGGAGGTGAGTGCTCGCCTGCAACACTGCCTGACGGCAAGCGGTGTGCGCCTGCTGCTCGCATCCAGACTGGCGCAGCTTGAGGCGCAGGAGAGCGGCGTGCGGGCGCGGCTGGATGATGAGCGCAGTGTCGATGCCGATGTGGTGGTTGCCGCCACCGGCCTGGTGCCACACACCGCGCTGGCGCAGGCCGCCGGGCTGCAGACCCGCCGCGGAATTGTCGTCGACGCCACGCTGCAAACCAGCCAGCCGCATATCTTCGCGCTGGGCGACTGCGCCGAAATTAATGGTCAGGTGCTGCCCTTCCTGCAACCCATTCAGCTCAGCGCCATGACGCTGGCGAAAAACCTGACCGGCAGCCCGACGCAACTGACGCTGCCGCCGATGCTGGTGAAGGTGAAAACGCCGCTGATGCCGCTGCATCTGGCAAGTGAAACCTCGCGCGCCGACCTGCGCTGGCACATCGCTACCGATGCCGCAGGCATGGTGGCAAAAGGGATCGACGACTCCGACAAGCTGCGCGCGTTTGTGGTCAGTGAAGATCGCATGAAAGAGGCCTTTGCGCTGCTGAAGGCGCTGGGGCAATAGCCCGCGCGGCCGCCACCAGCCCCTGGCCGAAGGCGATGCCGCCATCCCCGGCCGGAAGCTGGTGGGGAAAGAGCAGCGTGAAATCGGCCAGGTAGTGCTGTAAGCGGGCTTTCAGCAGGCGGTTATGCAGCACGCCGCCGCTGAAAACCAGCGTTGTAATGCCGTGTTTGCGGGCCTGCTCGCGCGCAAGCCGGGCAAAGCCGCACGCCAGCGCATCGTGAAACGCCCACGCCCGTGCGGGCGGTGCCGCCTGCCAGCCCAGCCACGTCTGCCAGAAGGTCGCCAGATCGAGCCGGCTCCCGAGAAGCGGCATCTTCACCGGGTGCTCGAGGTTTTCCGCCTTTGCCGCCAGCGCTTCCAGCTGGCAGGCGGCCTCCCCTTCATAGCTAAGCTGCTCTGGTGCACAACCGAGCGCGCAGGCCACCGCGTCAAAAAGCCGCCCGCAGGATGAGGCCAGCGGTGCGTTGATGCCGCGCGCGATTGCTCGCTCCAGCACCGGCCAGTTCTGCTGTTGGATAAGCGCCGTTTCCGGGTAATCCTGCCACCTCTCAACAAAAGCCAGCATCTGTGCCAGCAAGTTGCGCCACGGCTGACGCGCGGCGAGATCGCCCCCCGGCAGCGCCACCGCCGGCAGGCCACCGAGGTGCTCGCAGTCGCGGTAGTTGACCCGCAAACACTCCCCGCCCCACAGCGCACCGCCCTCGCCCATACCGATCCCATCCAGGGTTATAGCAATCACATCCCCGCCGTCGAGCGGCCAGCCATGCTCGCCAAGACAGGCGGCGGCGTGGGCGTGGTGATGCAGCACGGTATGAACCGGCAACCCGGCGCGATCCGCCCATGCGCGAGTGCGGTAGGCCGGGTGCGCGTCCACCACCACCTGCTGCGGCGTGAAATCGTAGATCTGCTGCATCAGGCGCAGGGCGTTTTGCCACTGCGCCTCGACGCCCTCATCGGTTAAATCGCCGAAATGCTGCCCCGGCACGGCGCTCTCGCCGCGCAGCAGGCAGAAGGTGTTTTTCATCTGCGCGCCGAGGCAGAGCAGCGGCGGAATATCACGAAAGCCCGGCGGCAGCGGCAGCGCATCGGGCACATAGCCTCTGGCGCGCCGCAGCATCTCGCCGCTCGCCCGCACCACGGAGTCATCCATACGCTGCACAATCTCGCGATTATGCACCAGGAAACCGTCGACTATCGACGCCAGCTCGGCCTGCGCGGCAGCGTTGGTAAGCGCGGGCGGTTTGCCGCTGAGGTTGCCGGAGGTCATCACCAGCGGGCGCTGCAACGCCTGCGCCAGCAGATGCTGCACCGGGTTTGAAGGCAGCATCACACCAGTCTCATCAAGCCCAGGCGCAATGGCCTCACAGAGGCCGCTGACGCTTGCGCTCTCCACCAGCACAATCGGTGCCGCAGGCGTGGCCAGCAGGCGCTGCGCTTCAGGGGAGAGCCCGTCGCTTGACGCCAGCATTACCGCCAGCGGCTTGCTCGGGCGCTGTTTTCGCGCGCGCAGGTAGCGCACGGCGGCCTCGTTGCCCGCATCGCAGACCAGATGGAAGCCGCCGATGCCTTTCACCGCCACCACGCCGCCGCTTTTGATCAGCGCCACCGCCATCTGCAACGCCTCTTCGCCTGCTGCCCGGTAGCTCGCATCATGCCAGCTCAGTTGCGGCCCGCATTCAGCACAGGCCACCGGCTGGGCATGAAAACGCCTGTCCAGCGGATTGCAATACTCCGCTTCGCACTCCGGGCAGAGGGGAAACGCCGCCATAACCGTTAACGGGCGGTCATAGGGCATGGCGTGAATGATGGTAAAACGCGGTCCGCAGTGGGTGCAGTTGATAAAGGGGTAGCGGTAGCGGCGCCCGGCGGGGTTGAACATCTCCGCCAGGCAATCAGGACAGGTTGCGGCATCGGGGACAATCTGCGTATCCATTGCCCCGCCCGCGCTGTCGCGGATGGTGAAGGCCTGCGGTAAAACAGGCCAGTAAAAGGGGTGCTGCTCAACGCGATCGATGCGCGCCAGCGGCGGGCAGCGCTGGTGCAGCAGGGAGAGAAAAGCCTGCGCATTGCCAACGAGGCGTATCTCTACCCCCTGCGCGTCATTACAGACATCGCCGTTCAGCGCCAGCTGCTGCGCCAGCTGCCAGACAAAGGGGCGGAAGCCCACCCCCTGCACTTTTCCATAAACGCGTAAGCAAACCCCAGGGCTTTGGCTCATATCATCATTGCAGCGCCGCATCGCGCAGGCGCGTCTTCATCTGTTGATAGGTGCGCTGAGTGTACGCTTCGGCCCAGGGCTGATCGTTGATCGCACTCACCCGTACCGCGCAATATTTGGTCTCCGGCGTTTTCGATATCGGGTCGAGATTATCCTGCGTCAGCTCGTTACAGGCACCGATCCACCACTGGTAAGTCATATAGACGCTGCCCTGGTTGATGCGCTCGCTGACATCCGCGCGGGTGATGACTTTCCCGCGGCGCGACTCTACCCACACCAGTTGATGGTCGCGGATCCCCAGCGCATCGGCATCCAGCGGGTTGATCTGCACAAAGCCCGGCTCATCGGCGAGGGTTTGCAGCGCCGCGCAGTTGCCGGTCATTGAACGGCAGGAGTAGTGCCCCACTTCGCGCACGGTACAGAGCACCAGCGGGAATTCGCTGTCCGGGCGTTCGGCGGGCGCACGCCACGGTGCGGCGAAAAGGTGGCCTTTGCCATCCGGCGTATCAAACTTGTTGTCGTGGTAAAGATAAGGCGTGCCGGGATGATCGAGCGTCGGGCAGGGCCACTGAACATGGCCCATATCGCCCATCTTCTCGTAGGTGACGCCGTAAAAGAGCGGGCAGAGTTCGCGCAGTTCATCCCAAATCTGCTGATTGTTGTCGTAGTGCATCGGGTAGCCCATCTCGGTGGCGATCAGGCTGATAATCTCCCAGTCACGTTTGACGTTATAGGTCGGCTCAATCGCTTTTTCGAAGCGCTGGAAACCGCGGTCAGCGCAGGTAAAGACGCCGCCATGTTCACCCCACGAGGTGGCGGGCAGCAGCACGTCCGCCTGCTCGGCGGTTTTGGTCATAAAGATGTCCTGCACCACGATAAAGTCGAGAGCCTCAAAGCCTTTGCGCACCAGGCCCAGGTCCGCTTCGGTCTGGAGCGGATCCTCGCCCATGATGTAGTAGGCTTTCACTTTGCCCTCCAGCGCCAGGTGCGGCACTTCGGTAATGCGCACGCCCACCTGATCATCCATTACCGCCGGATCGATCCCCCAGGCAGCGGCGAATTTAGCCCGCACCTGCGGGTCAACCACATCCTGATAACCGGGGAACTGGTTCGGGATGACGCCCATATCGCACGCGCCCTGCACATTGTTCTGACCACGCACCGGGCCGACGCCGACATGCTCGCGGCCGAGGTTGCCGGTGAGCAGCGCAAGGCTCGATAACCCTTTCACCACATCGACCGCCTGACCAAACTGCGTCACGCCCATGCCCCACATAATGGTGGCGGAGGGCGCGGCGGCAAAGGTGCGCATCGCCTGGCGTACCTGTTTCGCCGGCACGCCGGTAAGGTGTTCCACCGCTTCCGGGGCGAACTCTTTCACCGTTTCCCGGTAGGCATCCAGCCCGGTAGTAAAGCTGGCGACATAATCTTTGTCATACAGCTCCTCCTCAAGCAGCACATAACCGAAGGCGTTGACCAGTGCCATATTGCAGCCGTTTTTCAGTTGCAGATGCTGGTCGGCGATGCGCGCGGTCTCGATCCGACGCGGATCGCAGACGATAATTTTCGCACCATTTTGCCGCGCTTTAATCACTCTTCGCGCCACGATCGGGTGTGAATCGGCGCAGTTGTAGCCAAAAATCAGCAGGCAGCGGGAGTTTTCAATATCGCTGATGGAGTTGCTCATCGCGCCGTTGCCGAGGGTCTCCTGCAACCCGGCAACAGAGGGGCCGTGGCAGACGCGGGCGCAGCAGTCGACGTTATTAGTGTTGAGCACGCCGCGGGCGAATTTCTGCATCACATAGTTAGTTTCATTCCCCGTCCCGCGTGATGAACCAGTGGTCATAATGGCGCGCGGGCCGAACTGGGCTTTGATTTCGCTAAGGCGTTTTGCGGTGTAGCGGATCGCTTCATCCCAGCTGACCGGGGTGAGCTTGCCCCCTTTCTGATAGCGGATCATCGGTTGCGTCAGGCGCGGGGTGAGCAGCTTGGTGTCGTTAAGGAAATCCCAGCCGTAGTAGCCTTTCAGGCAGAGTTCATTCTGGTTGGTATGGCCGTCGGCGGCTTCCGCGCGGATGATTTTTCCGTCATCAACAACCAGTTTCAGTTTGCAGCCCGCGCCGCAGTATGGGCAAACACTTGTGATCTTCTTCATCAGTAACAGACCTGTTAAAAGTGAAAGTAAAGGGGTTAGAAGGTAATGGAGAGCGAGCTGTCGAGCGCGGCGCGACGCCGTTTATCCGCGCTCATCTGCTCCAGCACATTACGATCGATGCAGACCAGCGCCTTGGTCGGGCAGGCCTGAATGCAGGCCGGGCCGCTCTCGCTGTGGTGGCAGAGATCGCACTTGTTGGCTTCGGCTTTTTCTGCCCGCACGTTGAGGCCCGCGCCGCTGTGGCGAATAACCGGACGCACGACCACCTCCATCGCGCCATAGGGGCAGGCCACCACGCAGGTTTTGCAGCCGATGCAGCGCTCCTGCATCACATGCACAAAACCTTCGTCGCGGCGGATGGCGCCGTTCGGGCAGACGTTGGCGCAGGGCGCGTCTTCGCACTGACGACACATGGTCGCCGTCGACACATTGACGCCTTTCACCACGTGAATACGCGGCAGGAAGGTTTCCGGGGTGAGCGCCGCGCAGTCGCGATCCGCCTGATGGGAGACCACGCAGGCCACCTCACACGTGCGGCAGCCAATGCATTTTGCGGCGTCGGCCATAATAAATCGGTTCATCATTTTCTCCAGCTAAGAGCCTTGTCCCGCTGAAGTATTCATAAAGCGTGCCACTTTTTAAGTGGCTGAATTTAATGATGTTAGTAAAAGCGCAGCGCTGTCATCGACAGAAGTGTCGATGACGGCTGACACCTCAGGCGCCGGGGCCGCTGGTGATGGAGTCGCGCAGGATCAACTCGCCGGGAAAGGTGGATTGCAGGGTAAAGTCACCGCCATCGAGCATAAAGATCAGGCGGTTGATGGTCTCTTTGATCATCCCGGTAACCGGGATTTTGACGCTGGAGAGGGCCGGTACGGTGAAGGGAGCCATGGCGATATCATCAAACCCCACTACGGAGACCTGGCCGGGTATGGCAATGCCGCTGTCATGCAGCTGTTTGATAGCCCCCACCGCCATATCGTCGTTGCTCGCCACCAGCGCACTGAAAGAGACTTTGCGATCCAGCAGTTCACGCACGCCGCTTGCTCCGCTTTGCGGTGTCCATTTCCCTTCGACAATCAATTCGTTACGCACCGCAATACCCTGCTGTTGCAGCGCGTCTTTGTAACCGGATAAACGCTCAATGCCGGTGGGTGAATCGAGCGAGCCGGTGATCAGCGCAATATCGCGATGGCCGCGCGCAATCAGCGCTGAGACCGCCTGCTGGCTGGCGGCGTGCTGATCGCAAAAGACGCAGTGGCTGAGGTTTTTGCGCAGGCGACGGTTGAGCACCACAATCGGCTGAGGGTGGCTGTCGATAATCGCATCCAGCTCGTCGACGCTGAGAAAACGGGGGTAGATGATGACGGCGTCGCAGCGCAGATCGAGCAGATACTGAATCGCCTGACGCTCCTCTTCGGCGCTGTGTTTACCATCCGCCAGCAGCAGTTGACGCCCTCTGTCTTCGGTCATGCGCGCCGCGTGAGAGAGCAGTTCGCTGAAGTAGACGCCGTGGTAAAGGGTGTTAGTGACCACCAATCCCAGCGTCTGGGTGGTGCTGCTGGCAAGGCTGCGCGCCAGCAAGTTTGGCCGGTAGCCGCTCTCGCTAATTGCCTGAAAGACGCGGGTTTTTGTCTCTTCACTGACATAGCCTTTGCCCGTCAACACGCGTGAAACCGTGGCTTTCGACACCCCTGCCCGCTTCGCCACCTCCTGCATTGTCGCCATCTGTCCTGCTCCTGCAAATGTCCTGTGGCGAAGTGTACTTCAGCCACGACGCGTATTGGAACAGATAACCATCCTGCGAAAAGCGCGCGCTTGTGGTTATCCGGTGATCTCCATCACGCTTTGGAAAAGTGGTTATTTTTAGGTCTTGTTTCACTCACACAAACTCATCATGATTTTGTGGAACCGGTTACCTATTTCATGTTTCATCGCCGCCTGGGCGTGCGATAAGTCATTACCCTATTGATTAAACAGGATAAAAAACAATGGCTAAGAACTATGCGGCGCTTGCCCACTCGGTGGTAGATGCGCTGGGCGGTGTCGATAACATTGCCGCCGTAACGCACTGCATGACGCGCCTGCGCTTCGTGGTGAAAGATGAAACGCGCATCGACAGCGCGACGCTGAAAAGCATCAGCGGCGTGATGGGCGTGGTACGCAACGACAATCAGTGCCAGGTCATTATCGGTAATACGGTTGCGCAGGCGTTTCGTGAAGTGGTCAGCCTGCTGCCGCAGGATATGCAGCCCGTTGAGACGCAGACCAAACAAAAACTCACCTTGCGCCGCATCGGCGCGGGCATTCTCGATGCGCTGATTGGCACCATGTCGCCACTGATCCCGGCAATTATCGGCGGGTCGATGGTCAAACTACTGGCAATGGTGCTGGAGATGTCCGGCGCGCTGCCCAAAGGCTCCTCCACCCTGACCATCCTGACGGTGATTGGCGACGGGGCCTTCTTCTTCCTGCCGCTGATGGTGGCTGCCTCGGCGGCGGTAAAATTCAAAACCAATATGTCGCTGGCGATCGCCATTGCCGGTGTGCTGGTGCACCCGAGCTTTATTGAGCTGATGGCGAAAGCGGCACAGGGCGAGCACGTCGAGTTTGCGCTGATCCCGGTGACCGCGGTGAAATATACCTACACGGTGATCCCGGCGCTGGTGATGACCTGGTGCCTCTCCTACATTGAGCGCTGGGTCGATCGCATCACCCCGGCAGTGACGAAAAACTTCCTCAAGCCAATGCTGATTGTATTGATTGCCGCGCCGCTGGCGATTGTGCTGATTGGCCCGCTCGGCATCTGGATCGGTAGCGCCATCTCCGCGCTGGTTTACACCATTCACGGCTATCTCGGCTGGCTCTCCGTTGCCATTATGGGCGCGCTGTGGCCGCTGCTGGTAATGACCGGTATGCACCGCGTCTTCACACCCACTATCATTCAGACCATTGCCGAGACGGGCAAAGAGGGGATGGTGATGCCGTCGGAAATCGGCGCGAACCTCTCCCTTGGCGGCTCGTCGCTGGCGGTGGCATGGAAAACGAAAAACCCGGAGCTGCGCCAGACGGCGATGGCGGCGGCGGCCTCGGCGATCCTCGCCGGCATCTCCGAACCGGCGCTCTACGGCGTGGCGGTTCGCCTGAAACGCCCGCTGATCGCCAGCCTCATCAGCGGCTTTATCTGCGGCGCGGTCGCCGGAATCGCCGGGCTTGCCAGCCACTCCATGGCGGCACCGGGGTTATTTACCAGCGTGCAGTTCTTCGATCCGGCAAACCCGATGACCATTGTCTGGGTGTTTGGCGTGATGGCGCTGGCGGTAGTGCTGTCGTTTGTGCTGACGCTGCTGCTCGGCTTTGAGGATATTCCGGTCGAAGCGGAGAAAAACGCACCGATGGCGCAGCCGGTAACGGTAAAAGAAGCACAAGCCTGATTAATAGAGCGAGGTAACGCATGGCTGTTTTTCCGCAAGGATTTTTATGGGGCGGCGCACTGGCCGCCAACCAGTCGGAAGGGGGATATCTGGAGGGCGGCAAGGGGCTGACCACCGTCGATATGATCCCGCACGGCGCGAACCGTCTGGCGGTGAAACTGGGGCAGGAGAAGCGCTTTGCCCTGCGCGACGATGAGTATTATCCCAGCCATGAGGCGATCGATTTTTACCATCGCTACAAAGAGGATATCGCGCTGATGGCGGAGATGGGCTTTACGGTGTTCCGCACCTCGATTGCCTGGAGCCGTCTCTACCCGAAAGGCGACGAATTAACGCCGAATGAAGAGGGGATCGCCTTCTATCGCGCGGTGTTTGCCGAGTGTAAAAAGTACAATATCGAACCGCTGGTGACGCTGTGCCACTTCGATGTGCCGATGCACCTGGTGACGGAGTATGGATCCTGGCGCAACCGCAAAATGGTGGAGTTTTTCACCCGCTATGCCCGTACCTGTTTTGAAGCCTTCGACGGTCTGGTGAAGTACTGGCTTACCTTCAACGAAATCAACATTATGCTGCACAGCCCCTTCTCCGGTGCCGGGCTGGTGTTCGAAGAGGGCGAAAACCAGGATCAGGTGAAGTACCAGGCCGCGCACCATGAGCTGATTGCCAGCGCGCTGGCGACCAAAATCGCCCATGAGGTGAACCCGCAAAACCAGGTCGGCTGCATGCTGGCGGGCGGTAACTTCTACCCCTACTCCTGCAAACCGGCCGATGTCTGGACGGCGCTGGAGAAGGATCGCGAAAACCTCTTCTTTATCGATGTGCAGGCGCGCGGCAGCTACCCGGCCTACTCCGCCCGCGTATTCCGCGAAAAAGGGGTGCAGATTGTTAAAGAAGCAGGCGATGACGACATCCTGAAAAACACCGTCGATTTTGTCTCCTTTAGCTACTACGCCTCGCGCTGCGCCTCGGCAGAGATGAATGCCGCCAACACCAGCGCGGCGAATATCGTCAAATCCCTGCGCAACCCGCATGTTGAGGTGAGCGAATGGGGCTGGGGTATCGATCCGCTTGGCCTTCGCATCACTATGAACATGATGTATGACCGCTATCAGAAGCCGCTCTTTTTGGTGGAGAACGGGCTGGGGGCGAAGGATGAGGTCGATGCTAACGGCGAGATCCATGACGATTACCGCATCAGCTACCTGCGCGAGCATATCCGCGCGATGGGCGATGCGATTGAAGATGGTATTCCGGTGATGGGTTACACCAGCTGGGGCTGCATCGATCTGGTGGCGGCCTCCACCGGTGAGATGAGCAAACGCTACGGCTTTGTCTATGTCGATCGCGACGACCAGGGCAACGGCACGCTGGCGCGCAGCCGCAAGAAATCCTTCTGGTGGTATAAGAAGGTGATCGCCAGCAACGGCGCGGATCTCGACTGATCCTGACGGCAGCGAAAACCCCGCTTTTCGCTGCCGTTTTATTTCACATATTCCTGGTTTTCCTGCCCGTAACGTGACAACGCTCACATCTATGCCAGGCTTAAACACGTGTCTACATAACGTTTAAGGAGCAAGCATGGCAGAGCAAAACACTAAACGACCTTTAGCGCCGCACTACCCGACCCCTCCTTTTGCCGAGCAACCGCAAACGCCGCCTGGCCTTGCCAGCAAGATGATCCCGGTACCGGATCATGGCGAAACCAGCTATCGCGGTTCTGGCCGTTTGACCGGACGTAAAGCGCTGATCACCGGGGGTGACTCTGGTATTGGTCGCGCTGTCGCCATCGCCTATGCCCGTGAAGGGGCCGACGTGGCGATTAACTATCTGCCGGAAGAGGAGTCCGATGCGGCAGAAGTGATCAAACTGATTGAAGCAGAAGGCCGCAAAGCGATTGCCATTCCGGGCGATATCCGCTCCGAAGCCTTCTGCCAGCAGCTGGTAGAGGAAGCCGTTAAAGGCCTTGGCGGGCTGGATATTCTGGTTAACAACGCCGGTCGCCAGCAGTTCAACGAATCGATCCTCACCCTGTCGACGGAAGATTTCGACGCCACCTTTAAGACCAACGTCTACGCGATGTTCTGGATCACTAAAGCGGCGGTGAAACACCTGCCGGAAGGCGCGAGCATCATCAACACCTCTTCGGTGCAGGCCTACCAGCCAAGCCCGATCCTGCTTGATTACGCGCAGACCAAAGCCTCGATTGTCGCCTTTACCAAATCCCTGGCGCAGCAGCTGGGCGAGAAAGGGATTCGCGTCAATGCCGTTGCACCGGGTCCTTACTGGACACCGCTGCAATCAAGTGGCGGTCAGCCGCAGGAGAAAGTGCAGCAGTTTGGTGCCAGCGCACCGCTGAAACGCCCAGGCCAGCCGGTTGAGATTGCGCCGCTGTACGTCACGATGGCATCGCCGGAAAGCAGCTACAGCTCCGGTCAGGTATGGTGCTCCGACGGGGGTACCGGCACATTGTAAGGATTGCCACAATCCTGCATCTCGTGGTCGCCGCCCGGCGGCCACGTCCGTTTCTCCCCTCCTCTCAACAGGACACAACAGACCGTGAAGAACGCGCAATACACCTCTCCCGTGCGGGAAAATGGCTTTGTCGAGGCGGGCGATTATGCGGCTATCGGCGAAGGCCGCTCCGTGGCGCTGATTGCGCCGGATGGCTCGATTGACTGGTGGTGCGCGCCCAACCTTGATTCGGCCCCGCTGTTTGACCGCCTGCTCGACCCCGATATCGGCGGTTTTTTTCAGCTTGAGCCAGATGCGCCCTACAGCGTGACGCGGCGCTATCGCGATGACAGTAACGTGCTGGAAACCACCTTCACCACCGACAGTGGCAAAGTGCTAATCACCGAATCGATTAACAGCACGCTGGCGGGCCGCCTGCCGTGGAGCGAACTGGCGCGGCGCGTTGAAGGGATTGAGGGAGAGGTGAAAATGAAGCTCTCCCTGCGCTTTGGCACGCGGGCGGAAACCTGCTCGCCGTGGCTTAATGAAACCGCTCACGGCAACGTCTACCATATCGCCGATCTGATGGCGATGCTGCGTACCAGCGAGGATGTGGCGATCGTCGATGTTGATGATGAGCAGATCCACGGCGCCTTTACCACATCGCCCGAAAGCCGCACGCTGGTGGCGCTGCTGGTGACGGAGAAGGAGCCGCTGGCGGTGCCGGATCTCGCGGCGATTGATGAGCGGATCGAGACCAGCCACACCGCGTGGGTCGACTGGTCAAAAAGCCTCAGCTACCGCGGGGCGTATGAAAATCATGTCGGGCGTTCGGCGCTGGCGCTGAAGTTTCTCTGGTACTCACCGACCGGTGCCCTTGCCGCAGCGGCAACCACTTCTATACCTGAAGGGGTCGGCAAAGAGAAAAACTATGACTACCGCTATGCCTGGGTGCGCGATGCCTGTCTGATCATTAAAGCCTTCGCCTTTCTCGGCGCGCTGGAGGAGTGCAAAGCCGCCTTCTCATGGTTATCAAAAACGATTATTCGCCACGGTGTGCGCCTCCACGCTTGCTATACGCTGGAGGGCGAAGCGGTGCCCGCCGAGACCTATCCGCCACTGCGGGGCTATAAAGATTCGCGCCCGGTGCGCGTCGGCAATAACGCCCGCGATCAGCTGCAACTGAGTATGTATGGCGACATGCTGGCGACGGCGCAGCTGTTTGTTAACGCCGGGCATGTGCTCGATCTGCGCACGTCGCGTTTACTGGGCGAGCTGGCGAACTGCTGCGCCGATCACTGGCGGCAAAAGGATTGCGGCATCTGGGAACTGCCCGAGCACCAGCACTATACCCACTCCAAAATGGCCTGCTGGCTGGCGCTCGACCGCGCGGTGGAGATGGCGCGCGAGAAGCATATTGAGCCGACCTGGGTAGGCCGCTGGGAGCGCGAACGCGACCGCATTCGCGACTGGGTTGAGGAGCACTGCTGGTCTGAGCACAAACAGGCCTACCTCTTTTACCCGCAAAGCGAGGATCGCCTCGACGCGTCGCTGGCGCTGGTGCACCACTATGGCAACAGCGTTAATCCGCAGCGCATGTTATCCACCTACCGTGTGATCCGCGAAGAGTTGGGCGACGGCTGCGCCATGACCTACCGCTACAGCGGCGTGCAGGAGGAGGAGAACACCTTCGTCGCCTGTTCGTTCTGGCTGGCGGAGGCCTGGGCGGCAATGGGCGAGATCGAGTGCGCGAAAACCGCGATGGAGGAGGTCCTCGAGTGCATCTGCGATAAAGGCAACGTCGAAACCTTCAACGAGATGTTCGACGTGCGCACCGGAAAATGGAGCGGCAACCTGCCGCAGGGGTTGAGCCATCTGGCGCTGATCTGCGCCGCGCAGGCGATAACGGAGCATTCGTAAGATGTTGATGCGCCTTGCGCTATCCGGCCAGGTTAAGCGCGTGGCGCGCGTCATGCTCAATTAACCACTTTTTGCGGGCAATGCCGCCGCCATAGCCGGTCATGGTGCCATTTTTACCGATAATACGGTGGCATGGGATGACTATTGCCACCCGGTTGGCACCATTCGCCGCCGCGACCGCCCTCACCGCCAGCGGTTTAGCGATACGCTCGGCAAGGCATTGATAGTGCGTTGTTTGACCATACGGCACATCCTGCAAACCTTGCCAGACGAGGCGCTGAAAGGCGCTGCCCGGCAGATCTAATGCCATATCAAAATGGCGGCGATGACCCGCAAAATAGTCGCTTATCTCCTTTTCGGCCTGCCGCGTATGCGCATTCTCTCCGGCGAGAATGCGGGCGTTAAGCAACCGTTGCAGATCGCTGAACTCGGTTTCAAGCATACGTCTGTCGACAAACTCAAGCAGGCAAACTCCGTGCGCGGTAGCGCAGACAAACATTGGACCCAGCGGCGTCGTGAAGCGGTGGATCATGATGGTCTGCCGCCCTTCGCTCGGCGCGGCACCGGTGAGTTTTTATAGGTGTAACCGAACCCGCTCAGCGATTCATACCCACTGTCGAAAGCCACATCGGTGGCGCTGCGACCACCTTTAAGCTCCTGCAACGCAACGTTGACGCGCATCATCCGTTGAAAAGCCTGAAACGTCATGCCGTGGTGTTGTAAAAACCAGCGCCTGACACGCTCCGGACTGATATTCCGTTCACGCAGCTGCGTATCACTGATGCGGGATTTCAGGTTATTACGCACCAGCGTAACCGCCTGCTCAATAAAGTCTGGCGCAGAGCAGGCATTTTCTGTTGGTCGGCACACTTTGCACGGCCGGAAACCCGCACCCAGTGCCGATTTCATATCGCTATAAAATTCGACATTCTCCCGCTTCGGCTTACGCGCCCGGCAGACAGAAATGCAGAACACACCGGTGGTTTTCACGCCGACGAAGAACACGCCCGTGTACTCCGAGGCGCGGTCAAGCAACGCCTGATACCAGTTCGCGCATTGAACAGGATCACTGATTTTCATCGCAGAAAATCTCCTCAAAAACCTGCTTCCGCTGAATGCCTGAGAGTAACGTTTTTAGCCGGGCCTGTATCGCTTGATGCAGGAAATTTCCTGTTGATATCCGCCGCACACCCCAGCTTGAGAGTGCAGCAATATCAGCCAGCCCTGGTAAGGCCATCACATTGAGCGGCAGCGCAACCTGTCCGGCAATGGTGATGATATCCGTGTCCTGTTTTACCCCCGGCACAAACAACCCATTGGCACCGTGGTCCGCATATAGTTCGCCGCGCCACAGCGTTTCCTGCAGGGCATCATCGACCCCAAGCAGAAAGGTATCGGTACGGATATTGAAAAAGAAACCCACGGGCAGCAGGCCGACGAGGGTTTGCAACTGACGCGCGAAAAGTAGAGGGTCAACCAGAGATCGTCTGCCGTTGACCACCTGGCTATCTTCCAGATTGATACCGACCACGCCCAGTGCGATTAACTGCTGGATATTTTGCGCAATCTCTTCGGCAGAGCGGCCATAACCCGCCTCCAGATCGACGCTTAATGGTAAGTCGCTTACGGCGCGAATGCGCTCGACTATAAAGAGCAGGTGTGCGAAGGGCATTGCTTCGCCATCGGCATAGCCGAACTGTGCGGCAATAGCGGCACTTGAAGTGCCTAATGCCGCATAGCCCGCCTGCTCCGCCGCCTGGGCACTGCTTGCATCCCAGACGTTAGCTAACAGTAAAGGGCAAGGTTGTTGATGAAGGTCGTTGAACGTCATGGTCGTCTCCGGTGGTGTTGTTGAGCCGAGTCTGACGTTTAGAGCCATAGACGCACAACCGAAAATCGGACGACCATTTTTACCCTGAGCGGGCACGTTTTCTTGCCGGATGGCGGCTGCGCCTTATCCGGCCTACGAAGACGAGGGGCGGCGTTCGGGGGCTCTTAAAGATGTTGGTGTTTTCGGGAAGAAGGTGACGGTGCGTGATTCTGTAAAGGCAGGAGCTTTTTTAATTTTGCGACTTTTTCATCGAATACTTTGAGATTTTGACTCTGACTATACCCGCACAAAAAATGTAATTATTTCGGCAGTTTGTAACAACCGAGAGTATAAAGATGGAAACCAGGGAAGGCTTTGAAAGAGCGTTAACATATGGGGAAGTTGTGCTGGCACGCTCTGTATATGGCAATTCAATTTTTTATAACGACGTAAAAGTACATTGTGACAAATACTTTCCATTCGGATTACAAGATCCTGCTTATGCAATGGCCCCCCAATGGAGAGCTGTGGTTTCGAAAAGAGGGTTATTTATCCGACTTCTCGCGAGGAAATGATGAATCTCAGCATACTTTCATACATGAAATGGCTCATGTCTGGCAGCACCAGAAAGGTATGTGGGTAAGGTTGAGCGGCCTTTTTAGCGGATTTGCTGATTACACGTACCGCCTTGATGGTAAGAGGTTGCTCCATCACTACACGATGGAACAGCAAGCATCCATCATTGCTGATTATTGGTTGCTTCGAAAACTAGGGTATTCCAGATGGATTAAAAACGTACGCCTTATCAATTTCAGGGGTGTAACAAATAAGACTGTCCTGCCAGAATACGAATATGTTCTTTCACACTTTTTAAACCAAAGGTAATAGCCGATG
Organism: Kosakonia sp. S42; assembly: GCF_016624785.1. Taxonomy (NCBI): domain Bacteria; kingdom Pseudomonadati; phylum Pseudomonadota; class Gammaproteobacteria; order Enterobacterales; family Enterobacteriaceae; genus Kosakonia; species Kosakonia sp. S42. The sequence goes on from NZ_JACVTW010000029.1 coordinate 21,374, forward strand.
AAAAAAATGGTGTTAGTAAGCCTGTTAGTATTATCGCTTGCAGCCTGCCATCAGAACCCACAGCCTCCGCAGCTACGGGCTAAGGTTGTTACCGTCGCGAATAATGTTTGTGTTCTTGTTCAACCCGAAGGCGATGAAAAAGTGGCGATTGTCAAAATTTCAGAAGTCGGGAATCCGCAAAATGTGCTTGAAAAATATGATATCAACGATATAGCGGCCACCTCTGACAGTTGCATGCCGACTTATGGCTATAAGTTTGAAAAAGGGCACTCCTATAACTTCACCGTCTACCTCGACTCAGACGAAAAAAGAGAGAAATCGATAATCCCCTCTTCACGCATATTCTCTGTAGGCTTTGCCGTTCGGGATAATAACGGTAATACAGAAATATTTAGCGATAACTAATTTTTGAGCCCAGTGACTGGGCTCATATTTATTCTATTACGGGTAAATCACCATCAGTACGCTGCGTTTATCCTGCGAGAAGAGAGTGAAATCATCACTTAGCGCCGGATTTTTTGTTAATAAACGCTGCTTAACCGCCAGAAATTTATCGTCGTTGGTAAAAAACAGCGCCATCAGAGAATCCATATTTTCAATATGATTACTTTCCGATTCGCTGATTACACGTTGATAGCACGCATCCTCTTTTTTACCCAGACGCTCTTTGAGCATGCACTCTTGCAGCAATAATGATGGATTAGCGTTAGCTCTGTTAAAAGGCTCAAGATAAGTGAGCGATTTCTGATAGTCGCCTCTTGAAGCAAGCAGGCTGGTATAACTGCGAATAACATTCACATTTTCAGGATTTTTGCGCGCGAGCTTGTCGAAATCCTCTAACACGGCAGGTTTATCCGCATCCTCTGCCAGCGTGTACTTTTTCACCAGCTCAGAGGCTTGCTGTATGGGCTCCGCTATCGCGGGTGCGCCGAGAAAAAGGATTAAGATGAATGTTGTCACGCCACTGATACGCATTTCGCTCTCCCTGCTTTAAAAAGAGACATAACCTTACTGCGCAGCGCTTTTTATACCAAACACCCTAAACAGTGCGCTTCTTCCCTCTTCGGTAATCGTCACTTCGCGGTAGCCCGGCGTGCGCTGCAGCCAGCCGCGCTGTTCGAAGGCGACAAGCAGCGCGGCGCCGGCATCGCCGCCGAGATGAAAGCGGCGCTCGCTCCAGTCGAGGCAAGCGCTACAAGGTTTACGACGGGTGTTCAGGTCGAGCGCTACGCCGAGTTTTGCAAGCTCGCGCCTGCCGGTTTCGGTTACCGCAGCACCCGCTTCGGTGATCCACCCATCTCGCTGCATCACGCTATAAATGCCAACGGCGATCTCACCGGCGAGGTGATCGTAACAGGTACGCGCCCGGCGTAGCGCCAGCGGCGTGCGGGTGACGGGGGCTTTTGCGCCGCGCATTGACACACCCATCATATTTTCCAGCAGCCCGGCGACATCGCTGCCCGCCAGCCGGTAGTAGCGATGCCGCCCCTGCGAGACGCAGACCAGCAGCCCGCTGTTTAGTAACTTGGTTAAGTGCGCGCTGGCCGTTGACGCGGCGATATCAACCACCGCGCACAGCTCCGTTGCGGTCCACGCCCGCCCATCCATCAGCGCACAGAGCATCCGCGCGCGCGACGGTTCCGCCATGGCGCTGGCGATGGCGGCAAGGGCTGTTTCCAGCACTGGCGGTGAATTGTCGGCAGGTAAACTCATACTTTCGAAACGTCCCAATGTTGTGTCACCTCGTGCGCCAGTGGATCATTATCGGTGAGCAGGATCAAGCGATTATCGTGATCGCTGTACTGCACCTCAATGTTGATCCCGGCGTTTGCCAGCGCGCGCGCAATTGCACCCAGCTCGCCCGGCCTCTCCTGCTTTAGTTTGCGGATAAGCGGCTTTCGCACACTTTGCAGCGTAAAGCCTGCGGCCTTCAACACCTGCCCTGCGCGCTCCCCCTCTTCCACCAGAAAGTGAGCATGGCACTGCGCGTTGACGGTAAACACCCCGCCGCCCTCAAGGCCGACGCCATTGCGACCCAGTGTTTCGCCAAGCGCCGCCAGCGCGCCGGGCGCGTTATCCAGCACCACGTGAAGATCGTACATATCAGGCTCTCCTGTCAGTCGAGGTGTAGTCGCGAAACACCTGCGCGACGCGAATGCGGTAGAACGAAAAGATGGTGCGCTGCCCTTCTGCTTGCGCGGCCTGGTGGAGGACGTTTTGCTTCCAGGCGATCACCGCCGCCTCATCGCGCCACCAGGAGAGGGACAAAATCTTCCCCTCCGTGCTCAGGCTCTGAAAGCGCTCGATGGTGATAAAGCCGTCAATCTCCGCCAGCTGCGGCTTCAGCTCTGCGGCAAGCTGCAAATAGCGCGGCTGCTCGCCAGGCGCAATATCCGCTTCAAATAACACTGCGATCATAAGTCACTCCCTCTACTGTTCCGTCTCGCCAGTGTTATGCAGCGTCCAACGCGATGCTTCGCCCGGCAACGAAATGTCGCTGCCCCCCTCTTTTTTAGGAGTGATTCAGTTCGCACTTTTCCATGAAACCGGTTGCGGCAGAGCGTCACCAGGCTAGCATGAAACCGGTTTCACCCAGTTACACCTACTCAGTTTCCGATAATAAAAGGTAAATAAAAATGGCCGTTATCAGGGATTACAATAAGTTAGCGAGCGATATCCTGCGGGAGGTCGGCGGTGAAGAGAACATCAGCAACTTCTCCCGCTGCGCCACACGACTGCGCCTTGTCCTCAATGAAACGCCCGCCACGGCAAAAAACAACGTGCAGAGTTTGCCCGGCGTCATTGCGGTCGTTGAGAGCGGCGGTCAGTTCCAGGTGGTGATTGGTACCCACGTCGCCGATGTTTTTAACGCCCTGAGCGGCATGGTGAAAGAGCGCGGGGATGACGCGCCGCCACCCAAAACGCGCTGGCTCGATGCGGTGATCGCCACCATGTCGGCAGTGTTTGCCCCCATCGTCTATATTCTTGCCGCCGCCGGGATTTTACAGGGTTTGTTGATTCTGCTCGGCCTTGCGGATGCGGATATCAAATCCACCGGCACCTTTGCGGTGCTCAACTTTATGTCCTGGACGCCGTTTGCCTTCCTGCCGGTGTTTATTGCTATCACCGCCGCGCGCCACTTTAAGTGCAACCCGTTTATTGCCGTGCTCTGCTGCTGTGCGCTGATCAACCCCGAGTGGACGGCGCTGGCGGGTAAAATCGCCGCCGGTAACGAAGTGAAGTTCCTCTTCTTCCCGCTGGCGGAAACAGTTTATACCTCGTCGGTGCTGCCGCCGCTGTTCCTCGTCTGGGCGCTGTCGTGGTTTGAGCGCCGGGTAGAAAAATGGCTGCCGGAGGTGGTCAGCCCGCTCTTTACGCCGCTTATCTGCTTTGTAGTGATTGTGCCGCTGACGCTGATTGTGATTGGGCCGCTGACCAGTTGGGCGGCGATTGGCGTGGCAAATGGCTATAACGCCCTGTTCCATGCCGCTCCGGCGCTGGCGGCCGCGATTATTGGCGGCGTCTGGCAGGTGATTGTGATTTTTGGCGTTCACTGGGGTATTACGCCGGTGATCATGGCCAACTTCGACACCCAGGGGTATGACTCCTTCCAGGCCTACCAGACTATAGCGGTAATTGGTCAGATGGCGGCGGTCTTTGGCGTGTTTATTAAAAGCCGTAACAAACAGCTGAAAGCCACCTCGCTGTCGGCAGGCGTGACCGCCATTTTTGGTATTACCGAACCGGCGATTTACGGCGTTACGCTGCGCTTTAAAAAGCCCTTTATCTGCGGCTGTATTGGCGGTGCCATCGGCGCAGTTGTCGCCAGCCTGTTTGGCAGCCTCTATTATGCTTATGCCGCGCTGCCGGGCCTCTTTACGCTGGTGAACGCCATCAGCCCCGATGCGCCGATGTCCTTTATTGGCGAACTGGCCGGTGCCGGGACGGCGATTGTGCTGACCGTGGTGATGGTGCAGTTTATTGGCTTTGACGATCCGGTTGAAGAGACGCCCACAGAGCAGAAACCGGCGACGGTTACCGTTGGCACACTGCAAATGCTCAGCCCAATCAAAGGCGAAGTGATTGCGCTAGAGAGCGTGAAAGATGAAGCGTTTGCCGGCAAAGTGCTGGGCGATGGCATCGCGATTGTCCCCGCCGAGGGGAAAGTGGTTGCGCCGTGCGATGCGCAGGTCGCGACATTAATTGACTCCCATCACGCTATCGGCCTGATCTGTGACAATGGCGCAGAATTACTGATCCATGTTGGCCTGAATACCGTTAATTTACAGGGGCAATACTTTACGCCGCTGGTGAAAGAGGGCGACCGGGTCACCGCAGGCACGCCTCTGCTGGCATTCGATAAGGCGAAAATTGAGCAGGCCGGGTATGATTTAACAACGCCGGTGCTGGTGGTGAACAGCGATGAGTTCACGCTTACTCACCATCAGTCACAAGGTGCCGTCACCGCGGGAGCGCCGCTGATGTCGCTGGCCTGACAAGAGAGATAACACGAGCGAGGATGAAGAATGGTAACGATACTGGATGTCGCACGGCTGGCAGGCGTCTCCAAAGCGACGGTATCGCGCGCGCTGAACGGCAAAGTCTTTGTCCGCGAAGAGGTTAAAGCCCGCATTATGCAGGCGATTGACGAAACGGGTTACAAGCCAAACCAACTGGCGCGCAACCTTGCCAATAATAAAACCAACTCCGTCGGTCTGGTGATCACTAACGGGCTCTACAACGGCCCGTTCTTCTCCAGCATGATTTACCACGCGGCGACCGACAGCGAAATGCACGGTCGGCAGCTGGTGCTGGCGGATGGAAAACACAGTGCGCAAGAGGAGCGCGACGCTATCGACCTCCTGCTGTCGCTGCGCTGTGAAGCGATCCTTATCTACCCGAAATACCTGACGGTCGACGAGCTGGACGAGATTATTGATACCAGCGAGACGCCGATTGTGGTGATTAACCGCGAGCTGAGCCGCAACCGCAGCCAGTGCGTGTTTGTTGACCACCAGCAGAGCAGTGAAAGGATGGTGGCGTATCTGCTGGCGCAGGGGCATACGCGTATTGCCTTTGTCGCCGGTTCCGAGGGATCCCCCACCGGCGAAAGCCGTCTGGCGGGGTATCACCAGGCGCTGCGCAACGCCGGAATCGAGCCGGATCCGCAGTTGCTGGTGCGCGGAAGCTGGAGCACCGACAGCGGTTATGAGGCCGGGCGCGAACTGCTGGCGCGCAATGTGCCGTTCAGCTGCGTGCTGGCGGGGAATGACGATATGGCGATTGGCGTGGCGAAAGCGTGTCAGGAGGCCGGGCTGCGCCTGCCGGAGGATGTTTCCCTTGCCGGGTTCGATGATTCGGTGATTGGCAAATATTACAACCCGGCGCTCACCACCCTGCATGTGCCGATGGATGAGATGATCCGCCACGCGGTGGCGATCCTTTTATTGCCGGACGAAACGCCCCCGCGCGCCCATCAGGGCGAGTTGGTGTGCCGCGAGTCGGTGGTTAAAGTTAGCTAATGCCTGGTTTTTGTAGGCCGGATAAGGCGGAAGCCGCCATCCGGCAATACCGCCGATTAATGCCTGATGGCGCTGCGCTTATCAGGCCTACAAATACTTATCACGCCGACAAATACCGAATCGTTTGCTACGCGCCGATGCTGTTTAATGTTTCCAGCACCTCGTGCGGCAATACCAGCCTGGCGCTGGCGAGGTTCTCCTGCAGATGCTGCGGAGAAGAGGTGCCCGGGATCAGCAAAATATTGGGTGAACGCTGTAACAACCACGCCAGCGCCACCTGCATTGGCGTTGCATCAAGCTCCGCCGCCACCGCATTCAGCTCGCTCGATTGCAGCGGTGAAAAACCGCCAAGCGGGAAGAACGGCACAAAGGCGATGCCCTGCTCATTCAGACTATCAATCAGCGCATCATCCTGACGGTTCGCCACGTTATAGAGATTCTGCACGCAGACGATGGACGTCATCTTCTGCGCATCCGCCACCTGTTTCGCCGTCACGTTGCTCAGGCCAATATGGCGAATCAAGCCGCGATCTTTAAGCTTAATTAAGGTCTCCAGCGGCGCCTCCAGTGACCCTTCCGCCGGGCCGTGGGCACTGAACATCGCGCGCAGATTCACCACATCCAGCACATCAAGCCCGAGATTGCGCAGGTTATCTTCCACCGCGCGGGTCAGCTCTTCATCACTAAAAGCGGGCAGCCAGTTGGCCTTCTCATCGCGGCGCGCGCCGACTTTGGTGACAATCGTCAGGTTATCCGGGTAGGGATGCAGCGCCTGCTTAATCAATTTATTGGTGACGTGTGGGCCGTAAAAATCACTGGTATCAATATGATTCACCCCGGCGGCTACCGCATCGCGCAGCACTTGCAGCGCGCGCGCTTCATCGGCCGGCGGGCCAAACACGCCAGGGCCTGCGAGCTGCATTGCACCATAACCCAGACGACCTACTTCGTTGTCGCCCAGACGATAAGTCAGCGAAAGTTCAGACATAGCATTGCTCCTGTGTGTTAAGTCAGTCGATTGTAGGCGGCGCGTCTGAAGGCGGCAATGCACCTTTTGTGCGAAGGGTAAAGCCCATCCTCAAGCCACGGATATATAACGCAATCGTTACAAGAAATGTCTACACTTTAGAAAACGGGCCCTATCGAGGATGTCATATGATTTTTCCAGCTATGCCAGTCAACGAAAAAGAGCGTCTGCACTCTTTATACATGATGGATTTGCTTGATAAAAAAGATGACGAACGCTTCGACCGCTTAACCCGCATGGCGAAAACCACCTTCGATGTGCCGATTGCGGTGATTAGCCTGCTCGATCGCGATCGCCAGTGGCTGCTCTCTCGCGGCGGCATTGATACCCACGAAACCCCGCGTAACCTCTCTTTCTGCGCCCACGCCATTCTCGAAGAGGGCGTCTTTATTGTGAAAGATACCCAGATGGATACGCGCTTTGCCGATAACCCCTTCGTCACCGGCGAGCCGTGGGTGCGTTTCTACGCCGGTTGCCCGGTGCGTCTGCCGGATGGCGCCATTGCCGGTACCATCTGCATTATTGATACCTACCCGCGCCCCTTCTCCAGCGCGGAGATCAACACCCTGCTCGATTTCGCCGCCATCGTCGAAGATGAGTTTTTAATTCTCAGTATGGCGATGACCGATGCCCTGACCGGCATGCCCAACAGCCGCGGCTTTTACCGCTCCGGCGAGAAGCGCTTCACCTTGTCGAAAGAGCACAACACCCCCTTCAGCTTGCTCTATTTCAGCATCGACAACCTGAAGTCGATCAATGAAGTGCTGGGCAGTAAAGAGGGGGATGCGGTGGTGAAAACCTTCGCCAGCACGCTGACGAAATGCCTGCAGGAGCAGGATATCGCCGCGCGCATGGGCGGCGGGGAGTTTGCCGTGCTACTCAGCAACAGCGCCGAGCACGATGTCGATGCCTTCCTCTTCGATCTGCAAACGCGAATGGACACGCTGGAGGTGAGCGGCGGCAAAAACTACCACATCAACTACTCCCACGGCGTGATTGAGCAGGATGAGAAGTACACCACCCTGCGCGACATGCTGGAGGAGAGCGGCAAAGTGATGTACGCGGAAAAACGTCGCCGTTAAAGGGTGGCGAAACCGCCCTGCCCTTGCCAGCCCTCAAGCCGCTGATAGATCGTCTCTACCGCCGCCTTCACCGGCGGCGTCATCGGGTAGTAAAAGCCGACGATATCGGGCTGAATGCCGAGGAAAATCACCTCGCCGACATCCTCTTTCAACTGATCGATCAGGTAGTTGAGCGGCATATTGTGGGTGGTCATCATAAACATCTCGGCGATGTCGTCCGGGTTAACCACACGGATCTCGCCGGGGTTAAGCCCCATATCGGTAGCGTCGACCAGCAGCAGCCGTGCCGGGCGCAAATCACGGATCGCGGCAACATCATTCTCCGGCGCGCTACCGCCATCAATCACCCGCCACTCTCCGGCAGGTTTCGCGGCGCACATCTCCGCCAGCAGCGGGCCTGCGCCATCGTCGCCCATCATGCTGTTGCCGACACAGAGTAAAACGTCAGTCACGTAACCTCCTGACCATCAGATAGATGGCGCTCTCCTGGTAAATATCATGCAGCATCGACAACAGCTCGCGGCTCCACGCCTGCTGCGTTGCGGTTTGCTGCGCCAGCGCGCGGTCAAACGCGTTCGCCAGCAGCATCACATGCGTACTGTCGATAACAATTTCGCCATAGCGCGGCACCCCTTCCATTTTCCGCCGCGCCTCGCTGCCCGCTTCGAGGGTGGCGATCCACGCCATGTAGTCGTCCCACGGGCAGGTGAGCGCCGCCTCCAGACAGTCGATCACCCCAAGATGGTGGCCAATAGCCAGACTGTAGTAGACCACCTGCTGCGCCTGCGGCGGCGTCGCCTCGTTTTCGTCGATAAATTTGCGCCGCAGCTGGCTAAAGACCACCGTTTCACTCATCAGATTTTCGCCTCCTGCACCACCTGGTTAAGGTGGCTGACAATCTCCGTCAGGCGCGGATCGTTCTCCTGCGCCAGCCAGTTCATCACTTCATGCTCGCCGAGGGTGCGCAGGCGCAGGTAGTCATCGGCAATCTGGCGGCCATAGCGATAACCCGCCAGTCGGCGCGCGGTGCGATCTACTTTGACCCGCAGCGGTTGCACCATCTGCGGATGGAGGATCTCCGCCGGTTGATCGTCCAGTTCGCCGGGCAGACGAGCGTGAATTTTCTGCTCCAGCAGCCCGAGCGCCATCGCAAAGCCATACAGCGTGGCGGCAGGCGTCGGCGGGCAGCCGGGAATATAGACATCGACCGGCACGATCTTGTCCGTTCCGCCCCAGACGCAGTAGAGATCGTGGAAGATCCCGCCGCTATTGCCGCAGGCACCGTAGGAGATGCAGATCTTCGGATCGGGCGCCGATTGCCAGGCGCGTAACGCCGGGGAGCGCATTGCGCGGGTGACCGCGCCGGTAAAGAGCAAAATATCGGCATGACGCGGCGAGGGCACCACTTTAATACCGAAGCGTTCGGCATCGAACAGCGGCGAAAGGGTGGCGAAAATTTCGATTTCACAACCGTTGCAGCCACCGCAATCCACGCGGTAGACGTAGGCCGAGCGTTTGATCTTCTTCAGCAGCGAGGCTTTCATGCTGGCGATGGACTCCTCCACCGTCATCGGCAGCGGAATGCCCTCTGCGTCGCGCGGTCCAATAAGCTGGCTCATCAGCTGGCCTCTCTCATATGACGGGTCAATTCAATCCGGTCGGTTGGCACCAGGCACTGCTGGCGTTTACAGGCCGGGCAGGTTTCAAAGCTGGCGCGGTGCGCTTCGGCGCGGGTGTCGCCGTTATGCGCCAGCAGCGCGATGGCGTAATCGATCTCTTTTTGTACGGCAAAGGGGCGCGCGCATTCGCGGCACTGGCACAGCTCAAAGCGCGACTGTTGCAGAAAGTCGGCCTTGTTCCACACCGCCAGCTCATACTCCTGCGACAGGGTAATCGCCGCCGTCGGGCAGACCTCTTCGCAGCGGGCGCAGAAGATGCAGCGCCCAAGATTAAACTGCCAGGCCTGCTCGCCGGTGGCGAGATCGGTCTCAACCGTCAGCGCATTAGAGGGGCAGGCGTTGACGCACGCCGCGCAGCCGATGCACTGCTGCGGGTTGTGCTGCGGCTTACCGCGAAAATTTTTATCAACCGGCATCGGCGACAGCGGATATTCGCTTGTCGGCGCGCCGGTTTTGATCACTTTTTTGATAAAGGTAAACATGGCTTGCAACGCTCCTTCTATTTCAGCGGCGAGTGCTTACGCTCAATGCTGTAGCGCTCCAGCTCTTTGTAGGGCACCACCTGGCTCTTTTTCTTGCGCACATCCACCACCGTCATGCGGTCGGTGCAGGAGTAGCAGGGATCGAGGCTGCCGATAATCAGCGGCGCGTCAGAGACGGTATTGCCGCGCAGCATATAGCGCAGGGTTGGCCAGTTGGCGTAGGTCGCCGCGCGGCAGCGCCAGCGGTAGAGTTTCTGGTTGTCGCCGGTCATGCTCCAGTGGATATCATCCCCGCGCGGCGCTTCGGAAAAGCCAAGAGCAAAGCGGTGCGGAATATAGGTAAAGCCCTCGACCATCAGCGGGCCGCCGGGCAGATTATCGAGACCGAAATCAATCATATTCAGGGCGGTAAAGACTTCGTTGATGCGCACTTTCAGGCGCGAAATGACATCGCAGCCCTGCTCGGTATGAACGGTCATTGGCAGCAGGCCGTAGCCGACAAACGGGTGATCGGCGCGGGTGTCGCGGGCGTGGCCGCTGGCGCGCACCATCGGGCCAACGTTGCTAAAGTCGCGGGCGATTTGCGGATCGAGGCGGCCAATGCCGACCGTGCGCTGCTCAATATTCGGCGTGCTTAACAGCATATCGACCAGCTCCTGCACATCGCGGCGCATCTGCTGCGCCAGCTGGCGGGTCTGGATCATCTCATCCTTCAGCATGTCGCGACGGATACCGCCAATCAGGTTCAGGCCGTAGGTTTTACGCGCCCCGGTGAGAATTTCCGCCATCTTCATTGAGGTCTCACGCACGCGGAAGAACTGCATAAAGCCGGAGTCAAAGCCTACAAAGTGGCAGGCAAGGCCGAGGTTAAGCAGGTTGGAGTGCAGGCGCTCGACCTCAAGCAAAATGGCGCGGATCATCTGCGCACGCTCTGGCACCACAATGCCCATCGCGTTCTCCACCGAGGTGGTGTAAGCGGTGCTGTGGGCAAAGCCGCAGATGCCGCAGACGCGATCCGACAGGAAGGTCACCTCGTTGTAACCCATGCGGGTCTCCGCCAGTTTTTCCATGCCGCGGTGGACATAGAACATGCGGTAATCGGCGTCGATAATGTTCTCACCATCGACAAACAGGCGGAAATGGCCCGGTTCGTCAGAGGTGACGTGCAGCGGGCCAATTGGCACCACATTGTTCTTCTTATCGCCCAGTTCGTTGATGAACTCGTAGGTTTCCGCATCGGTGGTTGGCGCGGGGCGCTGGCGGTAATCCATGCTGTCTTTACGCAGCGGATAGAGTTCATCCGGCCAGTCGTCGGGCAGCACCAGACGGCGCTCATCGGGCAGGCCTACCGGGATCAGGCCATACATATCGCGCACTTCGCGCTCGCCCCATACTGCCGCCGGCACGCGCGGCGTGACCGAGGGGTACTCCGGTTTCAGGGCATCCACTTCGACGCGCACGGTAATCCAGCACTTGACGCCCTGCTCCATCGACAACACGTAGTAAACGGCGAAGTGGCCGTTGAGCTTGCGCTCATCGTTGCCAAACAGCACCGACAGCCAGCCGCCCTGCTGGTAGTAGAGGAACTCGACCACTTCCGGCAGGTAGTTGATTTTGATGGTCAGGGTCAGCTGATCCTTCGTCTGCCATGCGCTCTCCAGCACCACGCCGGGGAATTTTTCATGCAGCGCGGCAAGGTAGTGTTGGCCGATCTTTTCTTCAGACATAGATAAACTCTCTTAATAGGTCGCCAGCAAGGAGACAAAGGCCAGGAAGGCGACGCCGAAACCGGCCCAGGTGACGCGCGAGGCGGCAACAAAACGCAGGCGCGCCATGCTGTTTTCAAACAGGGCGATAACCAGTACGCCGAGCAGCAGTTTCAGCAGCGCGACAACCAGCGCCAGCAGCAGACCGCCAATGCTGAAGGCGGTCATCTGCCCCCAGGGTAAAAAGACGCCAACAAACAGTTGCAGCACCACCAGCTGTTTCAGGCTGATGCCCCACTTGAGGATGGCGAAGCCGCTGCCGCTGTACTCGGAGAGCGGCCCCTCCTGCAACTCCTGCTCCGCTTCCGCCAGATCGAATGGCAGCTTGCCCATCTCAATAAAGGTGGCGAAGGCGCAGGCGCATAGCGCAAGAAACAGCGGCAGGCTGGCGTGCAGCGGCCAGTGATAAACGGTGTCAGTAATGTGGGTGATATGGGTTGATCCGGCGACCAGCGCCGCCACCCACAAGCCCAACAGCAGGATCGGCTCCACCAGCACGCCGAGCATCGCTTCGCGGCTGGCACCCAGCCCGGTAAAGGGGCTACCGGTATCCAGCCCGGCGATAGCGAAGAAGAAGCGGGCAATGGCGAAGAGGTAGATAAGCGTGATCAGATCGCCGAGCAGCGGCAGCGGTGAGGCCACCGTTACCACCGGCAGCGCAGTGGCAATCGTCAGCATCACGCCAACCATCACCAGCGGCGTCAGGCGAAAGACCCAGCCGGAAGCCGCCGGGGCGACGCTCTGCCGCCCGAGCAGTTTGAAGAGATCGCGATACTCTTGCAGCACGCCCGGCCCGCGCCGGTTATGCAGACGCGCACGCGCCACGCGGCTGATGCCGGAAAGCAGCGGCGCAAGGGCGAACAGCACCAGCGCCTGTACAACAGCAAACAGAAAACTCATCTTCAGGCTCCTCGGGAAATCACCACAACTACCAGCACCGCCAGCTCAATCAGCGCCAGGCGACGAAACAGCAGCGGCGCGGCGTCTCCCCGCCAGGCGGGCAGCGACAGCGTCGGCTCCAGCCATTTGCGCAGCGCGAGTACCGGCGCGAAGGCCGCTTTAACCGGCATCGCAAAACCGTGGGCGGTGATGACCATCGACGCTTCATGATCGTACCCACACACCCACGCCGCCCCCCTGCTGCGTGACGGCAGACGGTCGCCCTTCAGCAGCAGGAGCAGCACCAGCGGCAGCAGCGTCGCGGCAATCAGCAGCAGGGCAATCATCGGTTGCGACACCACGGTGTTCGCCGTTTCAAGCGGCAGCGGCACGGCACTGAACAGGCGCGGCAGCAGCCACGGCGCGGCAACACCGCCAAGCACACAGCAGATCGCCAGCGCCGCCACGCTTACACTCATCAGCCACGGCAACGGGCGCGGATTTTCTGCCTGCGCGCTGCGCGGTGCGCCAAGGAAGGTGACGCCATAGACTTTCGCCATGCACATCACCGCCAGCGCGCCGGTGATCGCCAGCCCAACCGCCAGCAGCGGCCCCATCACTTGCAGGAGAAAATTGCCGCTGGCACTTAAGCGGAAGAAGGCCTGGTAGATCACCCACTCACCGGCGAAACCATTGAGCGGCGGCAGCGCGGCCATCGCCATCAGGCCCACCAGCATCGCCAGTGATATAAGCGGCATGCGTTTACCGAGGCCGCCCAGTTTTTCGATATCGCGAAAACCGGTAGCAAACCAGAGCGCGCCCGCACCGAGAAACAGCGTGCTTTTAAACAGGCTGTGGTTGAAAAGATGATAGAGACCGCCGACCAGCCCGAGCGCCACCAGCGCAGGCTGGCGCAGCGCAAGCCCGGTGATGCCCGCGCCAAGGCCGAGCAGGATAATGCCGATGTTCTCCAGCGTGTGGTAAGCCAGCAGCCGCTGAATGTTGTGCTCCATCAGCGCATACAGCCCGCCGACAAACGCGGTCAGCAGACCAAACGCCAGCAGCAGCACGCCCCACCACAGCGACGGTTGCCCGCCAAGTAAAGAGAGTGTCAGGATGCCGAACAGCCCGACTTTCATCACCACGGCGGAGAAGAGCGCCGCCGCCGGAGCTGGGGCGTTGGCATGGGCCTGCGGTACCCAGGCGTGCAGCGGGATAATCCCCGCCAGCAGGCCAAAACCGATCACGCCGAGCAGCCAGAGGCCGCCGCTCAGGGGGTGCAGGCTCAACACGCTGAAATCGAGGGTCTGGTAGCGCTGCCACAGCAGCCAGCAGACCAGCGCCAGCAGCAGTGTGCCGAGACGCCCGAGGGCGAACCAGAGTTTGCCGGAGGCGCTGCACCCGGTGAGGAACACCGCGCAGAGCGCCATGATCTCCGCCATTACCACCAGCGCGCCAAGGTTGGCCGCGCTCACCGCGCAGATCGCCGCCGCCAGCAGGAGGTTAATCAAAAGCCCATTGGCTTTTACCGCCTGATGGCGGTGCCACGCCAGGTTATAGAGGCTGATAAAGAAGCCGCAGACGCCAAGCGTCAGCAGCCAGACAGCGCTGAGCGGCGTGAGCAACAGATGAAGGTTGATGAGCGGCACAATACCGCTCACGGTTTGCCCGTCGAGCAGTGCGCCAGCACCGGCCGCCGTCGCCAGCAGGCAGCCAGCCGCACCGCCAAGACCGGCGAAGAAGCCGCTCACTGCTTTGAACGCACTCAGCAGGCCCGCCAGCAGTGCCGCACAGCTCAGTGTGACGACCGCGCCGCTCAGCAAAGAGAAAAGCGTCATTTTGCACTCCCGTTATTCTGCGCAAACTGCGCCAGATCGCCGTAATCGCTATTAAGGGTCTGCTCGCGTTTGCGGCGGCTGGCGCGATTGATATCGTGCGGGCTGACCAGGTGCAGCGCCTTGGTCGGGCACATGCGCACGCAGGCCGGGCCGTCAGCGTCGAAGTAGCAGAGGTCGCACTTCACGGCGATGGCGCGCACGCCCGGCACCCAGTCGAGCAGCGAACTCACTTTCGCAGGCATCGGCGGCGCGGCGGGCGCTTTTGGCGTGTTGACGTTGGCCGGAATATCCAGCGGACGGCTGCCGGAAAACTCAATCGCGCCGAACGGACAGGCAATCGCGCAGAGCTTGCAACTAACGCAGAGGCTCTCATTGAGCTGCACCGCGCCATCCACGCGGTTGATAGCGTTCACCGGGCAGACCCCGGCGCAGGGCGCATCTTCACAGTGGTGGCACTGCTGCGGCGCGGATTCATATTGGCTGCGCATAACGCGCAGGCGCGGCATCGCCTGCAATCCATACGCGCGGTGCGTCTCGGCGCAGGCCGCCTCGCAGGTGTGGCAGCCAATACAGAGCGCCGGGTCGGCAATTACAAAACGGTTCACCAGTCGATCCTCAGGTGAGTCGCCCGCTTACGGGCAGTCATTTTTGACGAAACATGTCGCTTTCGGTGTCATCTCGACACCCGTCGACACTCCAGCTCAGGCCAGCACCGGCGAGTGCCCGTCGCGGGCAAGGGTGGTGAGGTTGACCGGCGTATCGGCTTCCATTGCGGCATAGAGGTTGTCGTAGACGGCGGCGAGTTTGCCGAGGTAGTGCTCAAGCACTTTTTCGCGATCGCGGACCTCAAACAGACCATCAATTTTCCCGTCGCTGGTGAGCCGCGCCTCGGCGATTAAACGCTTCTCTTCACTGCCTTTATTGGCAATCGCATACTCAATGGTGTGGCCGTTAAAGCCGCCGCTCAGGGTGATATAAACCGTGAAGTGATCGAACAGCACGAAGCAGAGCTGCTGCTCCGGCGCACAGCCGATGGTGTGGTGCAAACGCGCTTTGGCGAGCGTAATGCCCTGAACCAGCGTATTGCAGTAACTGCGCCACGCCTCTTGCAGACGGTGGTGCCGTCCGGCGATGTAATCCGCCTTTTCGCTAATTTCCCAAATCGTCATCTCAGCTTACCCGCTTAATTGAAACAACTGCTGATAAGCATCATCCATGCCAGTTTTTAACCTACTGATTTTAATTGCTTTTATAAAAATAAAGGCGAATTTCGACGTGTCATCTCGTCATTGTCGTCATCGTCACCCTGACTAAATCGGGAGTGGCACTGTTATTGCATTAGCAGGGGAAATGATAAGGAGGCGTTATGCATGAAATCACGTTGTGCCAGCGCGCGCTGGAGGTGATTGAACAACAGGCGGCGGCAAATGGCGCACGCAAGGTCACCGGCGTCTGGCTGAAGGTGGGCGCATTTTCTTGCGTCGAAACGGACGCTTTAACGTTTTGTTTTGATCTGGTCTGCCGCGGCAGCCTGGCGGAAGGTTGTAGACTGCATATCGAACAACAACAGGCCGAGTGCTGGTGTGAGTCTTGCCAGCAGTATGTGACGTTACTCAGTCAGCGTGTACGCCGCTGTCCACAATGCCACAGCGACCAGTTGCAGATCGTCGCCGACGACGGTATGCAAATTCAGCGACTGGAAATTGAGGAGTAAGCAATGTGTACGACATGTGGTTGTCAGGATGGAAACCGCTATATAGAAGGCGATGAACATAACCCCCACTCCGCCTTTCGCAGCGCCCCCTTCGCCCCGGCGACGCGCCCGGCGCTGACCATTACCGGGGTCAAAACCGATGCGTTCAGCCCGACTCAGCTTGACGAGGGCGACCTGCATTATGGCCACGGCGCAGCGGGAACCCATGCGCCGGGCATCAGCCAGCGGCGGATGCTGGAAGTTGAGATCGACGTGCTGGATAAGAACAACCGCATCGCCGCCCGCAACCGCGCGCGCTTCGCGGCCCGCCAGCAACTGGTGCTGAATCTCGTCTCCAGCCCCGGCTCCGGCAAAACCACTCTGCTCACGGAAACCTTGCTGCGCCTGAAAAACCGCCGCCCCTGCGCGGTGATTGAGGGCGATCAGCAAACCGTTAACGACGCCGCGCGCATCCGCGCCACCGGCACCCCGGCGATTCAGGTCAATACCGGCAAAGGCTGCCACCTCGACGCGCAGATGATTGCCGATGCCGCACCGCGTCTGCCGCTGGCCGAGCAGGGAATCCTGTTTATTGAGAACGTCGGGAATCTGGTCTGCCCGGCGAGTTTCGATCTCGGCGAACGGCATAAAGTGGCGGTGCTCTCCGTAACTGAAGGCGAGGATAAGCCGCTCAAATATCCGCATATGTTCGCCGCCGCCTCGCTGATGCTGCTCAACAAAGTCGATCTGCTCCCCTACCTCAACTTCGATGTTGAGCAGTGCATCGCCTACGCGCGGGAGGTAAACCCGGAGATTGAGATCCTGCTGGTTTCCGCCACCAAAGGCGACGGCATGGACGCGTGGCTTGAGTGGCTGGAGGCGCAACGATGTGCATAGGCGTACCGGGGCAAATCTGCGCCATTGACGGCCTGCAGGCGAAAGTCGATGTCAGCGGCATCCAGCGCAATGTCGATTTAACGCTGGTTGGCAGTGAAGATGAGCAGGGTCGCTCGCGTATCGGCCAGTGGGTGCTGGTGCACGTCGGCTTTGCCATGAGCATCATCAACGAAGCGGAAGCGCGCGAAACGCTGGCGGCGCTGCAAAACATGTTTGATGTTGAGCCGGATGTCGGCGCGCTGCTCTACGGCGAGGAGGGATAATGCGCTTTGTCGATGAATACCGCGCGCCGGAGCAGGTGATGCAGCTTATCGCCCGCCTGCGTGAACGCGCTAACGCACTGGCTTACACCGCTGCGCGACCGCTGCGCATTATGGAGGTGTGCGGTGGCCACACGCATGCCATTTTCAAATTTGGCCTCGACCAGCTGCTGCCGGAGAATATTGAGTTTATCCACGGCCCCGGCTGCCCGGTCTGCGTCCTGCCGATGGGGCGCATCGACACCTGCGTGGAGATCGCCAGCCACCCGGAGGTGATCTTCTGCACCTTTGGCGACGCCATTCGCGTGCCGGGCAAAAACGGCTCACTGTTACAGGCGAAGGCGCGCGGCGCGGATGTGCGCATCGTCTACTCGCCGCTCGATGCGCTGGCGCTGGCGGAGAAAAACCCGCAGCGTAAGGTGGTCTTTTTTGGCCTCGGCTTCGAAACCACCATGCCCGCCACCGCGATTACGCTACAGCAGGCGAAGGCGCGGGATATTAACAACTTCTGGTTCTTCTGCCAGCACATCACGCTGATCCCGACCCTGCGCAGCCTGCTTGAGCAGCCCGATAACGGCATTGACGCCTTTCTCGCGCCCGGCCACGTCAGCATGGTGATTGGCACCGATGCCTATACCTTTATTGCCGATGAGTTTCAGCGCCCGCTGGTGGTCGCCGGTTTTGAGCCGCTCGACCTGTTACAGGGCGTGTTGATGCTGGTCGAGCAGAAAGTTGCGGCGCGAAGCGAGGTGGAGAACCAATACCGCCGCGTAGTGCCGGATGAGGGCAACCGGCGGGCGCAAGAGGCGATTGCCGAGGTGTTCACCGTGCGCGGCGACAGCGAGTGGCGCGGGCTGGGGATGATTGGCGAGTCGGGCGTGCATCTGACCGCTCCCTATCAGCGTTTTGACGCCGAAGCCCATTTCCAGCCAGCCATGCAGCAGGTGTATGACGACCCGCGCGCCCGCTGCGGCGACGTGCTGACCGGGCGCTGCAAACCGCACCACTGCCCGCTATTTGGCAACACCTGTAATCCACAAAGCGCCTTTGGCGCGCTGATGGTATCCTCTGAAGGAGCCTGCGCCGCCTGGTATCACTATCGTGCTCAGGAGTGTGAAGTATGAATGAGGTTCAGATGGCGCACGGCAGCGGCGGCCAGGCGATGCAGCAGCTGATAGGCGAACTCTTTATGCAGGCTTTTGCCAACCCCTGGCTGGCGGAGCAGGAGGATCAGGCGCGCCTCGATCTCACCGCGCTGGCGGCGGGCGGCGACAGGCTTGCCTTCTCCACCGACAGCTATGTGATTGACCCGCTGATTTTCCCCGGCGGTGACATCGGCAAACTCGCCGTCTGCGGCACCGCCAATGATGTGGCGGTCAGCGGCGCGATCCCGCGCTACCTCTCCTGCGGCTTTATCCTCGAAGAGGGGCTCTCGATGGCAACCCTGAAACAGGTGGTGGAGAGCATGGCGGCAACGGCCCGCAGCGCCGGGATCGCCATCGTCACTGGCGACACCAAAGTGGTGCAGCGCGGCGCGGCGGATAAGCTGTTTATTAATACCGCCGGTATTGGAGCGATCCCCGCCACCCTTCACTGGGCGGCAGCCTCGTTACAGCCGGGCGATGTGCTGCTGGCAAGCGGCACGCTGGGCGACCACGGCGCGACGATCCTCAACCTGCGTGAAGGGCTGGGGCTGGACGGTGAGTTAAGCAGCGACTGCGCGGTGCTGACGCCGTTAATTGAGACGCTGCGCGAGCTGCCCGGCATCAAAGCCCTGCGCGACGCAACGCGTGGCGGCGTCAACGCGGTAGTGCATGAGTTTGCCGCCGCCTGCGGGTATGGCATTGAATTACAAGAGAGCAAATTGCCAATTAACCCGGCGGTGCGCGGCGTGTGTGAACTGCTGGGGCTGGATGCGCTTAACTTCGCCAATGAAGGCAAACTGGTGATCGCCGTTGCGCGCGACAGCGCCGAACTGGCGCTCAGCCACTTACGCGCCCACCCTTTAGGTAAAGATGCCGCGATGATTGGCGAAGTCGTCGAACAACAGGGCGTGCGGTTAGCCGGGCTTTACGGCGTGAAACGCCTGTTAGATCTCCCCCATGCGGAGCCGTTACCGCGGATCTGCTAGTTGTTATTTTTCACACCTGTTGGTGTGTTTCTGGATGAGCAAAATGTCGTATACACCGATGAGCGATCTCGGACAGCAAGGGCTTTTCGATATCACGCGGATATTATTACAGCAGCCGAACGTGGCGGCGCTCAGCGAAACGCTGGCACAGCTGGCGCGTCAGGCGGGGCTGGCGCAGGGCGCGGCGATTGTGCTGTGGCATGCGGATAGCCACCGGGCGAGCCGCTACAGTGTTCAGACAACGGAAAAGGGCGCGGAGTATGGCGATCAGGCGCTGCTGGCGAGCGGGCCGGTGCGGCATATTCTCTCGCACCCGCAGGCGTTGCACTGCACGGCGGAGCTGTTTAATGAGACCTGGCCCGTCCTTGCCGCAAGCGGGCTTTACCCACCCTTCGCCCACTACGCGCTGCTGCCGCTGGCGGCGGAGGGGCAGATTTTCGGCGGCTGCGAGTTCTTTCGCTATGACGACCAGCCCTGGAGCGAGCGCGAGCTGGAGCGCCTTAATACGCTGACGCAGCTAGTCGCGGTGGTGGCTGAACAGTTGCAGACCCGCGACCGGCGCACGCCGGACTATGCCCTGCTCAGCCAGGAGCGCAACGATTACCGCATTCTGGTCGCCATTACCAATGCAGTGCTCTCGCGGCTGCATATGGATGAGCTGGTGAGCGAAGTCGCCAAAGAGATCCACTACTACTTCGGCATTGACGCCATCAGCCTGGTGCTGCGCGGCAGCCGCAAAGGCAAGCTGACCATCTACTCCACGCACTACCTTGATGAGGCCAATCCGACGCATGAAACCCAGGAGGCGGACGAGGCGGGCACGCTGACGGAGCGCGTGTTCCTGAGTAAAGAGATGCTGCTGCTCAACCTGCACGAGCGCGACAAGCTTGCCCCCTATGAGCGGATGCTGTTTGAGACCTGGGGCAACCAGATCCAGACGCTCTGCCTGCTGCCGCTGATGTCGGGCAAAAATTTGCTCGGCGTGCTGAAGCTGGCGCAGTGCCAGAAGGAGGTCTTTACCCAGGCGAACCTCAAGCTGCTGCGCCAGATCGCCGAGCGTATCGCCATTGCGGTGGATAACGCGCTGGCCTATCAGGAGATCCATCGCCTGAAGGAGCGGCTGGTGGATGAGAACCTCGCGCTAACCGAGCAGCTTAATAAGGTCGACAGCGAATTCGGCGAGATCATCGGCCGCAGCGAGGCGATGTCGCGGGTGCTGAAACAGGTGGAGATGGTGGCGCGCAGTAACAGCACGGTGCTGATCCTCGGCGAAACCGGCACCGGTAAGGAGCTGATTGCCCGCGCTATCCACAACCTGAGCGAGCGCAACAGCCGCCGGATGGTGAAGATGAACTGCGCGGCGATGCCGGCCGGATTGATGGAGAGCGATCTTTTTGGTCATGAGCGCGGTGCGTTTACCGGTGCCAGCGCCCAGCGCATCGGCCGCTTTGAGCTGGCGGATAAGAGCTCGCTGTTTCTTGATGAGGTGGGCGATATGCCGCTCGAGCTGCAACCGAAGCTGCTGCGCGTGTTGCAGGAGCAGGAGTTTGAGCGGCTCGGCAGTAACAAATTGATCCGCACCGATGTGCGGTTGATCGCCGCCACCAATCGCGATCTGAAGAAGATGGTCGCCGATCGCGAGTTTCGCAGCGATCTTTACTACCGTCTGAATGTGTTTCCTATCCAGCTGCCGTCGCTGCGCGAGCGCCCGGAGGATATTCCGCTACTGGTGAAAGCCTTCACCTTCAAAATCGCCCGCAAGATGGGGCGCAATATCGACAGTATTCCGGCGGAAACCCTGCGGGTGCTGAGCGCGATGGAGTGGCCGGGGAATGTGCGCGAGCTGGAGAATATGATTGAGCGCGCGGTGCTGCTGACGCGCGGCAATGTGTTGCAGCTTTCGATGGCGGAGATCGCCATGCCGGTCGTGCCCGCGACACCGCCCGCCGAGTCACCGCGCGACGGGGAGGATGAGTATCAGCTGATTGTGCGCGTGTTAAAGGAGACCAACGGCGTGGTCGCCGGGCCAAAAGGCGCCGCGCAGCGGTTGGGGCTGAAGCGCACCACGCTGCTCTCACGTATGAAACGGCTGGGGATTGATAAGGATGATTTGTCGGGTGGATAAGGTTCAGGTGCCATCCGGCAACCTTTTTGAACGCCAATGCCGGATGGCGCTTGCGCTTATCCGGCCTACGCCGTTTCAGAAACAGGGTTTTGTAGGCCTGATAAGGCGCAGCCGCCATCAGGCATTCCTTCAGCAACACAGATTTTCCCTTTACATCAAGTCTCACAGCGAGGGGGTTGTGTCCCCGCTGAAATCGGCGAACCGAAGCGTGAATGACAAGGT
>NZ_JACVTW010000002.1:0-479636 GCF_016624785.1 Kosakonia sp. S42
AACGGCAAAATGCCGGATGGCGCTGCGCTTATCCGGCCTACGCGTAACTGCCTGAAATGCGCTTATCCCGCAGCCTGGAATGTAAGCCGCCATCCGGCATCTGTACACGGGAAAAATGCCGGATGGCGCTACGCTTATCCGGCCTACGAGTAACTGCCTGAAATGCGCTTATCCCGCAGCCTGGAATGTAGGCCGGATAAGGCTGTAAGCCGCCATCCGGCATCTGCACAACGGCAAAATGCCGGATGGCGCTGCGCTTATCCGGCCTACGCGTAACTGCATAATTAATCCTCGAAATACCAATAACCCTGATTGACCAGCCAGGTCAGCTCGTCGGCAAAGGCCGGGTTATCCAGCGCGCTGCCCAACTCCTGCACGCCAATGGTGGTGTAACGACACAATGCATCGGCGGCTTGCGGCTCGGCGGTCTCCAGACATTCGCTATTAATAAAGAAACGGTCACCGACGCGCAGGGCGCGCAGCCCGCTGAGACGCGTTAATCTCTGCCCCTCTTTCAGTGCGCCGATCACCTCATCGACCGGGTAATCATCCGGCTCGGGTGCAACATCCAGCTCGTGACGCGGCGTGGTAATAAAGCTGCCAAACCAGCGGTTGAAGTGCTCGGGATCGTTGATCATCGAGATCATCATACTGCGCACGCGCGCCAGCTCGTACTCCTCCACCCGGCCAGTATGTTCCCGGCAGGTGAGATCCGGATCGCTGTAGTGCTCGCCGCCAAGATCGTTTTCCAGCGCGTAATCCGCAAAGCTGCTGATCAGATCGCGGCCGTTCGGCCCACGAAAACCAATCGAGTAGTTAAAGGCTGTTTCATGCGTAAAGCCATCGTGCGGGAAACCGGGTGGGATGTAGAGGATATCGCCCGGCTCAAGATCTTCATCAATGATTGGCTGGAAAGGATCAACATGCAGCAGCGCCGGATGCGGGCAGAACTGGCGCATCGGCAGCTTATCGCCCACGCGCCAGCGGCGGCTGCCCATCCCCTGAATAATAAAGACGTCATACTGGTCGATATGGGGGCCAACGCCGCCGCCCGGCACAGAGTAGGAGATCATCAGATCATCAAAGCGCCAGGCGGGTAGCACGCGAAACGGCTCCACCAGCTCGGCGGAGGGCGCATGCCAGTGGTTTACCGCCTGCGCCAGCAGGGACCAGTCGCGCTCGCCTAAGTGATCGAAGGTCTCGAAAGGACCGTTCCACGCCTGCCACTGGCCATCGACGTGGCTGACAATGCGGCTGTCGATCTCCGGCTCCATCGCCAGCCCTGCCAGTTCATCGGGCGAAATCGGGTCGACAAAATCGGTAAATGCGCCTTTCAGCACCACAGGTTGCTTCTGCCAGTACTTCTCAAGAAATTCCGGCCAGTTGAGGTTGAGTTGGTAAGCCATAGATCCACACCAGTGAGAAGGGAAACGGCGCTGATTATAAAAAGAGAGCGCCCCTCTGCGCCTTGTCATGGGTCAAGGGCAAGCGGCGGCGCGATAACTAATTGTTCGAGCGCACTTAACAGCGCATCGACTTTTGGCAGCAGCTGTTTACGCCGCGGCCACACCAGGCTGAGGGGCAACCCGTCCGGCTGCTGGTGCGGCAGCAGAATGACCAGCTCGCCGCGCGCTAACTGCTGATGCACCAGCCAGGTAGGCATCTGCCCGACGCCAAGACCTGCGCAGAGCGCGTGGCGCTGCGCATCCACATCGCCCAGCGTCATGCGGTAAGGCACGTTGCGCCACTCCGGGTGACCATCTTCCGTCAGCAATAACCAGGGTTTGCTGCTGCCATCGACGCGCTCATAGAGGATCGCCCGGTGGCGAAGCAGCTGCGCCTCGTTTTGCGGCGTGCCTTCCCGGCGCAGATAGTCCGGCGAAGCGCAAAAGACCATCTTTTCCCGTCCAAGCTGCCGGTGACCAATCGACACCGGTAAGTCGCCACCCAGCCCAATACGCACCGCCACATCAATCCCCTCATCAAAGAGATCCACAAAGCGGTCAGAGAAGGTGATGCTGAGATCAATCTCCGGGTGCTGCTGGCAAAAGGGGATCAGCGTGGGCATCACGCCGAGCCGCCCGTAGGTGGTCGGCACCGCCAGCCGCAGGCGGCCAGAGGGGATAGAGCGGTGCGCCGCCAGCACCGATTCGGCTTCCGCCAGCTCTTCAAGGATGCGAATGCAGGTCTGGAAATAGGCCTGCCCGGCATCCGTAAGCGTCAGGCGGCGGGTGGTGCGCTCCAGCAACCGCGAGCCGAGGCGCGCTTCCAGCCGGCTGATGCTTTTGCTGATCGCCGAGCCGGTCAGATGCAGACGCTCTGCGGCGGCGGCAAAACTCCCCTCTTCGACGCTGGCGACAAAGGGGACGATATCTTTCAGGCGTTGATCGCTCATGGCATTATTGAATTGAGGTTATGAATGATGTGAATTAATAGCAGAGATAAGAATTAAATTCTCTATTAGGCTTTAAAGCTGATAAAGAAAAGGAGCCCCCTATGCAAAAACGTGCATTGATAGTCGGTATTAGTGGCGTGATTGGTCGCGCACTGGCAGAACAACTTAAAGGCGAAGGGTGGCAGGTTAGCGGCCTGTCGCGCGGTCGTGGCGCAATCCCGGACGGGTGCGAAAGCCTGACCGCCGATCTGACAGATGCGGCGGCGGTTAACGAGGCGCTAAAAGAGGTGCAGGCTGATGCGCTCTTCTTCAGCGTCTGGTCGCGCCAGGAGAATGAGCAGGCCAATATCCGCGTTAACGGTGCCATCGTAAAAAACGTGATTGAGGCGCTCGGCGAGCGGCTTAACGGCAGCCACGTGGCGCTGGTGACCGGCCTGAAACACTACCTTGGCCCGTTCGAGGCTTACGGTAAAGGCGCGGTGCCGGTCACGCCGTTCCGCGAGGAGCAGGGTCGCCAGCCGGTGGAGAACTTCTACTACGCGCAGGAAGATGAACTCTTTGCCGGAGCGGAAAAGTATGGCTACCGCTGGAGCGTCCATCGCCCGCACACCATTATTGGCTATGCCCTCGGCAATGCGATGAATATGGGCCAGACGCTGGCCGTCTACGCCACGCTGTGCCGTGAAAAAGGGTGGCCGTTTATCTTCCCCGGCTCACCCGAGCAGTGGAACGGGCTGGCGGATGTTACCGATGCCAGTTTGCTGGCCGAGCAGCTGAGCTGGGCGGCACAGAGCGAGCAGGCGGCGAATGAAGATTTCAACGCGGTGAATGGCGATGTCTTCCGCTGGAACTGGCTGTGGCCTAAGCTGGCGACCTATTTCGGCATTGAAGCGGCGGCCTATCCGGCAAGCATGATGCCGCTGGAAAACCGCATGCAGGAGGCGCAGGCCGCCTGGACGGAGATCGCCGAAAAGTATCAGCTTCGCGAAGCGGATATCAACAAGCTGGCCTCTTGGTGGCATACAGATGCCGACCTCGGTCGCCCGATGGAAGCCTTCACGGATATGAGCAAAAGCCGCAAAGCAGGCTTTACCGGCTACCGCTCAACGCCGGACTCCTTCTTTGCGCTGTTTGACCGCCTGAAGCAGGAAAAGATCATCCCGCGTTAATGTTTTGCGCCTGAAACATCAGGGTGTCGGAGGTGAAACTGCCCTGCTCGTCGAGCGCGAAATGGCTTTTCACCTCATCCGAGGTGGTCTGTTGCAGGTAGCGGATCGCCGCGCGCAGCACCTCCGGGGTTTGCATACGCTCAACCCAGGAGGTGTACTCCAGCGCCAGGCGGCCGGTGACCAGCTTCTCGACCAGCAGGCCGCTCTGCTGCGTCATCTGCAACCACTCCCCCGGCGAGTAGTTGCGAACGTGGGAGGGATCGCGCAGCACTTCGATGGTTTGCAGCCAGATATCCAGCACCGGACGGCCGGGTGAAGTGATATCCATCAGAATGAACTTCCCGCCGGATTTCAGCACCCGTTGCACTTCACGTAATGCCTGCGGCACATCGTGCCAGTGGTGCGCCGAGTAGCGGCTTATCACTACATCAAATTCGCCTTCAGCAAAGGGCAGCGCTTCTGCCGCGCCGTGAACGGTGCGCAGGTTGTTCAACTGGCGATCGCTGGCGGCCTGGCGCACAACGGCCAGCATCTTCTCTGATAAATCATACGCGGTGACATCGCGCACCACGCCTGCGGCAACAAAACTGGCATGCCCTGCGCCGCAGCCTAAATCGAGCACTGCGGCCGCCGGGTTTTCACCCAGCCACTGCGCCAGGCGCACTAAATCTTCCCCCTGAGAATGTACCTGGCTGCTTAAATAGGCCTGCGCCCGATCGCCAAACTGCTGCTGCGTTAACTGATGATGATTTACGGCCATGCTCTTTTTCCTTTTCATGATAGATGACGACAAACCGGCTCAGTTGAGACTGTACGGCCCTTTTTATAGGGGTACAATATGGCTACTTATACTGGTATTAACAGGTACCCCCCATGGAAAACACCCTCTTTGCCGGGCCAAAAGCGCTGGGCGAGTTCTTACGATCCCAGCGGGAAAACACGCTGCCGATGGATATTGGCCTGCCCGCGCAGGGGCGGCGGCGCACGCGCGGGTTAAGGCGGGAAGAAGTGGCGCAGCTCAGCGGCATCAGCACCACCTGGTATACCTGGATTGAGCAGGGGCGCGACATTGTTGTCTCGCCGCAAACCCTGTCGAATATCGCCAACGTATTAAGAATGAAGCCAACGGAGCGAAATTACCTCTTCCATCTGGCGCGGCAGAACGACCCGCAGGAAGAGCATGTGGTGACGGTGGAAAGAGAGGTGCTGGCCTCGGTGCAGCAGATGGCGTGCCCCTGCTATCTGCTCGATTTAACCTGGACAATGCTGGCGTGGAATAGGGCAGCCGAAGCGCTTTTCAGCGGCTGGCTGGACAGCGATCCGCAGCCGAATATGATGAGTTTTATGTTCCGTCATCCGCTGGCGCGCACGCTGGTGGCTGACTGGGAGCCGCGCGCCAGCCGCATTGTGGCGGAGCTGCGGGCCGATGCAATGCACTATCCGCACGACCAGGCCCTGAATAGTTTTGTTGAGAGTTTGCGTAGTGAGAGCGAGCTGTTTCGCACCTTCTGGTCGCGCCAGCAGGTGGTAGTGCGCGAAGGCGGCGAGCGGGTGTTTATGCATGCACAGCGCGGAGAGCTGCACTACCGGCAGATGACCTGGCAATTAACCAGTAATCGTTCGGTAAAAATGATTATGTTGGTGGGGGAGTAAAAAAGAGGCATAAAAAAAGGCCAGTAAACTGGCCTTTTTATTATTTACGGAATTCCATCGTAACGTGGTTTGACTGCATAATCGCGGCGATATTATCAAATGTCATCATTGCAGATTTGCAAAAAATACATTTGGCACCGGCCGGATTTTTCTCAGTCACGTCAAAATTGGAGACTCTGTATTGCGACCCGTGACAGCACGGGCAGCGGAAATGGATATGGTTCGTAATAAAATCGTCCTTAGCGCGGCACTACGTTAGCAGCGGCCGGGCCTTTCGCACCATTTTCAATGGTGAATTCAACTTCTTGATTTTCATCAAGAGTGCGGTAGTTATCGCTCTGGATTGCAGAGAAGTGTACGAATACATCTTTGCTGCCATCTTTAGGAGTGATGAAGCCAAAGCCTTTCTCAGCGTTGAACCATTTTACGATACCAGTCATTTTATTAGACATGTTTGTTACCCTTTTGTGTTATAGGCCTTTTTAGGCGGCAATGGTCTGAGGCATTATTTATCAGCGTGTAAAGAGACCCAAAAAGAAGTAACTATCGAGGTACTTAGAGATGAGAGAGACTTTAGTGGACTACTGGCTGGAGATAATGATTTATCAAACCGACGAGTCATTAACGCACGGTTATGGTTCAGGGCGCAAGGCTTTATTTAGAAACTTTTGTCAGCATTACGTAAACGTTAGATAAGCAGCGTAACGCGAAAATGGGTTGTGTGAAGAGGATCGCAAAAAGATAGCGTGCTGCGCGTTACTATCAATACTAGTATGGCAGTTAAAGCTATGGACTGATAAAGGTGGTAACAAGCATGCAAATGACGATGCGCTGGTTTGGGCCAGTCGAAGATAAAATTCCGCTGGCGCATATTCGCCAGGTTCCAGGCGTTGAAGGCGTGGTGGGCGCGCTGTATGACGTGCCCGTCGGCGAGGTGTGGCCGCAGGATAAAGTGCGCGCGCTGGCCGATCAGGTTAAGCAGGCCGGGTTAAAAATGGAGGTGATTGAGAGCGTCAACATTCATGATGACATCAAAATCGGCCTGCCGAGTCGCGATCGCTTTATCGCCAACTACCAGCAAACCATCCGCCATTTAGCGGAGATCGGTATCAAAGTCATCTGCTACAACTTTATGCCGGTGTTCGACTGGATGAAGACCGAGATGAACTATGTCCTGCCGGACGGCTCAGTGACCATGGCGTTTGAGAAAAAAGGCATCGATAAAACACTGGATGAAGTGGTGAAAGAGGTGCTGGAGAATTCCAACGGTTTCGCGCTGCCGGGCTGGGAGCCAGAACGGCTGGCGAAAGTGCAGGAGCTGTTTGCCAAATATAAAGATGTCGATGAGAACAGACTGCGCCAGAACCTGGTCTATTTCCTTGAGCGTGTGATCCCGGTGTGCGAAGAGGTCGGCATCAAAATGGCGATTCATCCGGACGATCCGCCCTACTCTATCTTCGGCCTGCCGCGCATTGTGAAAAACCGCGACGATCTCGACTGGATCTGTAATGCCGTCAACTCCGAGGCCAACGGCATCACCTTATGCACCGGCTCCATCGCCGAAGATCCGGATAATAACGTCTACGAAATTCTCGCCGAGTTTACCCGCCGCAGGCGCATCCACTTCGCCCATGTGCGCAATATCAAGCTGATTCAGGATAAGGATTTCTATGAATCAGCGCACCTTTCGCGCTACGGCTCGCTCGATATGTATGAGGTGATGAAAGCCCTGCATGACAACGGCTTTAATGGCTATATTCGCCCTGATCACGGCCGTTTTATCTGGGGCGAAACCGGGCGTCCGGGCTATGGCCTCTACGACCGTGCGCTCGGCGTTACCTATCTGCACGGCTTATGGGAAGCGCTGGAAAAACGCCACTAACCCTGACCAACGGCACCGGTGTTTACCGGTGCTCTTCTTCATAGCGGCGCACCTGAAAGCCCTCTTCATCGGCGGGCGGCACAAAGTAGCGGGTAATCCACTCAAACTGCGCGTCGGTGGCGGCGAAATCGTGCTCGCCCGCCGCATTGCGCTGGCGCAGGCGCGCTTTACAAGCCTCATCGCTTACCACGAGATAGTGCAGCAGATGCTGCGCCCCGGCGTCGTGAATAATCGACATCATCCACTGACGGCTGGCAACGGTATTGGCGGGAAAATCGAGGATCACGTTTACCCCGGCCTGTAACAGGGCGATGACATGGGGTTTAATTGCTCGCTTAAGCACCGCGGAGTAGTGCACATAATCCTCTACGCTTCGCATCGACTCTTTAAACAGCAGTGCCAGCCAGCTATCTTCGCTGAGCACCACGCTGCCCGGCGTTTGCGCAAGCGTTGCCGCCAGAGTCGATTTACCGGAGGCGATTTTGCCGCAGAGAATATGCAGCGTTGGCCCGTTTTGGCTTGTCTCATCAATGCGCATGCTATGGCTCCCGTTTGCGCTTAACCCGAGCCCCGAGCATACGAGTTAGCCGCTCGCCTCTTCAACTCCCCATTTTTTGCACAGCGTGGCGATATTTACCCCTGCCTGCCGCTGTACATTAAAGCTGTCGACGCTGAGCAGGATCAGCTTCAGCCCGCGCCCGCTCTCCAGATCCGGTGCCATCTCAAGGCCATTTTCCCGCTGTGCAGCCAGTAAGCGTTCAGCGGGAAACGGCTCGCCGTGATCGCGAAACGTCAGTTGCACCTCCTGCGCGCTGGCGACAAACGCGATGCTAAAGGTGGCTGCGGCCTGCTGATGCAGGCTATGGCGAATAATATTGGTCGCCACTTCGCACACCGCCAGATCGAGGGCGAAGCGCCAGCTCTCATCCACAGGCAACGGGGCCATCTGCGCGTTCAGCCACTCAGCAAGCGGCGAGAGCGCGGTGAGCGAGGCGGGGAAAGTTATCTCGCTAGCCATAATTCACAGCCCAAGCAGTTGCAGGGCGGCGGCCCGGTCCGCGCTGATGCGAAAAATGCGATCCATGCGCGTCAGGGTAAACATGTTTTTAATGCCGGGATTGAGGGCGCAGAGCACCATTTCGCCTTTGCCGTTCATCATCTTCATTAATGAAACCAGCGTGCCGAGGCCGCTACTGTCAATAAAGTCGACCTTGCTGAAATCGACAATCAGCGCACGCGGCTCATCACCCATCTCGCGGGCGATCGCCTCTTTAAAAGCCGCGGAAACGGAGGCATCCAGCCGTCGAATCGCTGGCGTAAGGATCGTCACCTGCGGCTGACGTTCGCTATCGATATTCATCACTTCTCTCCATTTCGTTCAATGATTAACAGGGAAACATCATCTGCCATCTGCTCGCCGTTGCGCCAGCCGGTTAAGTGCTGGCCAAACTGTGGCAGAAGCGCGCCGATAGCCTCGTTAACGTGCTGTTGCAGCCACTGCTGCAAGCGTTGCGGGCCAAACTGCTCGCCTGTAGGGTTTTCACATTCAGTTATGCCGTCACTAAAGAGGCAGAGCCGCTCGCCGGGGCGCAGCTCAAAATCGACATCATCCCAGTTGAGATCGGGCATCAGCCCAACCGGCGCGCCGCCGCTGCCAATCGGCGTGACCTCGCCCGCGGTTGAGACGATAAACGGCGTCGGATGACCGGCCTGGCAGAGCCGTCCTTTGCCGCTCGGCATGTGAATAACGCCATAGATCATCGTGAAATAGCTCATGATCTCCGCCTCTTCGCTGCAAAAGCGGCTGTTAAGCATGCTCACCACGTCGGCGGGCGAGGCGACGCTGCCATCAGCAGAAAAGAGGAAACGCTCCACCACGCGGCCCTGCAAAAACTGCCGTGCTACCGCAAGAGACATCATCGCGGCACCGACGCCGTGGCCCGAAACATCGACACAGTAAAAGCCCAGGTGATCGTCTAGCTGAAAGAGGTTAAACACATCGCCGGAGACCCACGCGGAGGGCAGAAACAGCCAGTCGGAAAAGTAGTCGTGATAGCGCAACTGGTGGGCGGGCAGAATCGAGTGCTGAATACGCGCCGCGGCTTGCAGATCCTGCTCAATCTGCTGTAGCGCCTCGCTGAGCCGCGCGTTGCGTGCCGCGAGCGTCGCCTCCAGCGCCAGAATGCGCGAACCAGCATGCAGCCGCGCGCGCAGCTCGCTCTGCTCCACCGGCTTGCTGAGAAAGTCATCTGCGCCTGCATCAAACCCCTGCGCCAGATCGCCAGGGTTCTCCCGCGCGGTAAGCAAAATCAGATAGATATAGTGGCCAAACTGCCGCTCGCGGATTTCGCGGCACAGGGTTAAGCCATCCATCTCCGGCATCTCCCAGTCGCTTATCACCATGCTGACGGGTGAGTTCGCCAGTATCTCCAGCGCGCTGACGCCGTTTTCCGCTTCGCTGACCACATAGCCCCACTGCGCCAGCATGCGTGAGAGCAGGCGGCGATAAATGGGCGAATCCTCCACCACAAGCACATGCTGTTGGGCCACGGCGGCTCCTTATAACGGTAAAAACCAGATCAGGCTGACGGTCCCTTCGCGGAATTTGCCATTGCCACTCTTATGGCCGGGGTAGCGCGTACCAGCGAAGTTGGCGTACTGCAACGAGAAGGAACCTGGCGTGTAGCCTGCATAACCAAAGCTGTAGCTGTAATCGCCGTTCCACGGCTGCTGCTGGCTGCGATCCGGGAACCAGAAAGCGGTAGCGCGCACAAAGAAGTGCTGTTTAAAGGTGTAACCGCAGCCACCAAGCACCACGTTTTTGTTCTGCTCAATATCGTTACTCTTCAGATCGTAGTAACGCGGCACCCAGCTGTAGCCGACCTGGCAAATCAGTGAATCGCCTTTGTTAATCAGTAGCTTATTTTCAACGGGTTTCGGCAGTGAGAATTTATAGGCCAGCGTCACCGCCCCCTGTTCAAAATAGGTTTTGCGCTTGCTGCCCGACGTCCAGAAGTGGTTATCGCCATAGTTGCTGTAGACCAGGCTAACGGTGTTGGCATGCCAGTCGTCATAGCCAAAGCTGTAGCGGAAATCGGTGGTGTAGCGGCTGGTATCCGTCACCGGCACGCGGGTGGTGATATTGGCAAACCAGAAGCTGTAGGGTGAGTATTGCAGGCTCAGGTTAACGGTCTGATTCACCTTTCTTTTCTGCTCGGCGCTGCTGGAACTGTTCGGGATCGTTACCCACTGCTCTTTCAGGCCAGTACCAAAGCTGAGCGCGCCGGAAAAGGGTTTGTTGTTACCGGAAAAAAGACGCCCCCAGCGGCTGGTAAAAACGCCGACCTGCACCGGGTCGCCATTGCTGTCACGCAACGACTCGCTCTCCGCTTCACTCTTTTGCGCCGCATTCGCTGCCGGTAAGGTAGCGAGCAGCGCGCAGGCCAGTAGATATCTCTCCCGCATTAAGCCTTTCCTCAGTTAGGTATCCAGCGCGCGCCAACATTGTATTTCGCCAGCAGCCACAGCACGCCGAGCGCTGCCGCATGCACCAGCGTGTTGACGATCCACGCCTGTCGCCAGAGATCGAAGGTGACGAACTGGCTCACCGCCAGCACCACATAGACATGCAGAATAAAGACGTACAGCGAGTGCTGACCCAGCGGGATAAGAAACCAGCCGGTCAGGCGATAGATGGGCCGCCAGCCCCAGGTCAACAGCAGATAGACCGTCACCATCAGGCTGATATCATTCAGTACCCGCACCGGGCCAAGACCGTTTTTCGCCGCCCAGGTGTGGTAAAACGCGTTGAAATCGGCAGGTGGAATCACATGCATCAGCAGTTCCGGCGGCATAAAGGGGTTGGTGTGGTTCTGGGCAACGAAGGCCAAAATCAGCGCAACGATCACCAGCGCCACAATCACCACTTTGCCCGGCGGCGTGCGCGCCAGCGAGAGCAGCTCGGCTTTGTACCAGCCGCAGCTCATGCCGAGGACGAAAATAAATTGCCAGGCGAGCAGTGGAAAGGCGAACTCAAACTCGGACACCGTCACCCGCACCGGCCAGCGCTGCCAGCAGCCATATACCAGCAGGGAGAGGCTCAATAACCACCACACTCTGCCCTGTTTAAGCAGCGCCAAAAAGAGCGGGCTTAATAACAGCAGGAAAATATAGAGGCCAAGGATTTGCGTCTGGTGCGGCCCGATTTGCAAATAGAGCACGATGTTAAACCATGTCTCTTTTATTTGCGGCGTCACCGGATAAAGCGACCACGATGTTCCAGAAAATCGGTCGGTAAAGTGGGTTACTTCAAACACATTTAAAAAAGGCAAAAAACCGAGTAGCAGCATCGACAATATGATGATGATATTAACGCGATATATTTTCCACGCCCGCAGATATAATCCCCAGCAAATCGTTAATAGCGCCGCTTTTTGCAGCCGCGCCCGATTAAGCATCCCCAGCATAAACCCGGAAAGAATAACAAAGCCTTCGGCACCGGTCGTTAAGCCAAAACGCTCCCACGAAAATATATTAAATATCGACATCACTTCCGTATGCGCCACTACCATCATCACCAGCGCAATACCGCGCATTAAATCGATACGCAAATCGCGGTTACCGGCAACAGAATAGCGCCATGCCGTTGATTCTACGTTATCTTTTTGCGTTAGCGCGGGTGCCATCTGGCTCATAAAAGTAACCTGTTAAGTGCGGCAATAAAACAACAGGGAAATTATTTAGATAGCTTAAATACGCCTGACTGGCAATGTTAGCGAGGCGAAAAGCGCAGCGCGAAAAATCGTTCAAATTGATATTAAATTAACTGCAACGAATTATTCCGCGTTGCGCTTTGCTGGAAACTTTTAATCAGCCATCTACACTTACATTACTTTTTGTTTTACCGGGAAGTTATTACGCCAGGCCGCGAAACAGGTCCGCCTGGGTATTATCTGATTTCTTATTATTACGGAATAAAGATAACAACCGCTATGGGCTTCTACTTTTCCCGATTTGAAGATCGCAAACCGCCCGAGCCGCTGAAAACGCCGCGCTGGGCGATGATTACCTGGCAGATATTAGCGGTTGCGGCGCTGATTCTGGGTGCGAATTATATCTACTGGCGCTGGACGGCGTCGCTGAATATGGATGCCCTGTGGTACGCCATTCCGCTGGTATTAGCGGAAACGCTGGCGTGGATTGGTACGGTGTTATTTACCATCAACCTGTGGAAGGAGGAGGATCCGCCGCAAGCGCCGCCGCCACAGGAGATCAATGACTGCCTGGGCGCGGATGAAGCGGTCGAACCGCGTCCGGTGAAAGTGGACCTCTTTATCGCTACCTACTCCGAAGATGTTGAGCTGGTCAGGCTCTCCATCCGCGATGCGATGAAAATGGCGTACCCCTTTCCCCTCGATTACCGCGTGCACGTGCTGGATGATGGGCGACGCCCGGAGATGAAAGCCGTCTGCGATGAAGAGGGGGTCAATTACATTACCCGGCAGACCAACATTGGCTACAAAGCGGGTAACCTGCGCAACGGCCTTGAGCAGACCGACGGCGATTTTCTGGTGATTTGCGATGCCGACACCCGCGTCTTCCCGACCCTGCTCGCCCATACCCTCGGCTACTTCCGCAACCCGGATGTGGCATGGGTGCAGACGCCGCAATGGTTTTACGACCTGCCCGCCGGGGAGAACCTCTCGCGCTGGCTGGAGCGAAAAACCGGCAAAGTGGGCTACGCCTTTGGCTGGCTGGCGCAGAAAATTGTCGGCCCGGTAACGATGGGCCGCGATCCCTTTTTTAACGATCCGCGCATGTTTTACGATGTGATCCTGCGCCGCCGTAACTGGGCCAACGCCGCCTTCTGCTGCGGCGCGGCGTCGGTGCACCGGCGCGAAGCGGTGATGCAGGCAGCGCTGCGCAGCTATGTCTGGACGGTGGAGGAGGAGATCGACCACCATACGCGCGATATCCGCGATCCCGCCACCCGCGAGGCGCTCCAGGACGCGATGCGTCCCCATGTCGCCTTCGATACCGAACTGACGCCCTATAAATTCCACGTCTCGGAAGATATCTACACCTCGATCCTGCTGCATGGCGATGCGGCGCGAAACTGGCGCTCGGTAATGCACCCGCGTATCGAATCAAAAATGTTATCGCCGCAGGATATGTTGACGTGGATGATCCAGCGCTTTAAGTATGCCGCCGGATCGCTCGATATTCTGTTTCACGACAATATCTTCAGCCGCCGCCGCTTTAAGCTCTCGCTGCCGCAAACCCTGATGTACGCCACCACCTTCTGGTCCTATATGGCCTGCGTCTGGAATGCCATTTTCCTGATTTCGCCGATTATCTACCTCTTCACCGGCATTCCGCCGGTGTCGGCCTGGTCGACGCCCTTTTATCTCCACTTCCTGCCCTTTTTTATCCTCTCGGAGCTGGCATTTATGTTTGGCACATGGGGTATTTCCGCCTGGGATGGGCGCGCGTCCTACCTCTCCTTCTTCTCGATGAACCTGCGGGCGCTGAATACGGTGCTGCGCGGGGAGCAGATCAAGTTTCACGTTACGCCGAAGGAGCGCCAGACCGGGCGCTTTCTCTACCTGGTAAAACCGCAAATCGCCATCGTGCTGCTCACCCTGACCGGGCTGATTTGGGGCGGCATTCAGGTGGCACGCGGCCAGGTGGATGACCCTTCTGGCTATGTCATCAATATCTTTTGGGGTGCCGTCAACATCGCCGCGATGTTGCCGCTGATCCTCGCCGCCATCTGGACGCCGGACGAAGAGGAGGCGCGAACATGAGAACGCGCGACGCACTGCTTTCTGCACGCAGTTACATCACTATCCTGCTCGGTTTTCTGCTTGGCTTCGCCATCGTGGTGTGGGTGGAAAAACAGATGCCGACCCGCGTTGAGAGCAGCGGCGGCATGGCGCTCAGTAAAGATTTCCCGCCGCTGCCCACCTCGCGTGCGCTCACCTTTGAGGAGGCGATCTGGGCGCGCGTGGCCTGGCAATATTACGTCAACAATACGCAACCCAACGGCCTGCCGAATGCGCAGGATGGGCAGGCGTGGTTCAGCTTATGGAGCGCGGGCAGCTATCTGCTGGCGGTGATCGCCGCACAGCAGTTGCACATCCTCAGCGAAGCAGAGAGCGATGCACGCATCAGCAATGCGCTGGCAACCCTCGGCGGGCTGCCGCTTACGCCGCAGGGCGTGCCGGCGGCCTACTATCACTCCGACACTTTGAAAATTCTTGGCAAGCCGGAAAGCTCCGCCATCGGCATGGGCCGCCTGCTGGTGGCGCTGCAAACCCTGCTCTGGCGCTCGCCGCAGCACGCCGAGGCGGTGCGCGATCTCTTTAACCGCTGGCAGGTGGGCGCGCTTATCGTTACCAGCGGCGCAACGCAGGCCGCCGCGCCGCTGCATCACTGGGCGCTGGCAAGCGACGAGCCGCGCAACAGCTTTGGCTATCGACTTTATGCCAGCCATACGCTGCGGCTGATTGACAGCGCCGCCGGGCTGGCGGTGACCAACCCGCCGGAAGGGCAGCAGATGATCGATATCGACGGCATTATGGTGCCCGATGAGGGGCTGCGCACGCCGTGGGGACGCCAGCCTTCGCTGATTAGCCTCCCCTATCTGTTAACTGGCCTTGAGCTGGGGTTTGATGCACAGAGCGCCGAAATCGCCTTTCGTATCATGCAGAT
Source organism: Kosakonia sp. S42 (assembly GCF_016624785.1). Taxonomy (NCBI): domain Bacteria; kingdom Pseudomonadati; phylum Pseudomonadota; class Gammaproteobacteria; order Enterobacterales; family Enterobacteriaceae; genus Kosakonia; species Kosakonia sp. S42. Next base: position 14,813 of record NZ_JACVTW010000002.1, read on the forward strand.
CCAGCAGCGCCGCCACAGCCTGCGGGTGCGTAAACCACCTATCAGCACCGACTATGCCGAACCCGCGCCGGACTTTATCAATGACCTGCCCAACCGCCAGCCTATCGACAACGAGGCGCTACGTGATGCGCCGCCGGAGCTGACGGCGATCACCTCGACCCGCTCGGCCTTCGCCTGGTATGCCCTGTTTCGTAACAGCTGGAGCGAGGCCCTGCGCCAGCAAGCGCAGGTGCTGCAAGTGCCGGGCAAAGGGTGGCAGCGCGGGCATAACCTCAATAACAGCGTGAACAGTGTGATTGATGCCGACACCAATGCCATCGTGCTGGAGAGCCTGGCCTATATCGCCCACGGCCAGATGCTGTGCCTGGCCTGTTTTAATCCCGCGCCCCGTTCCCCTTCGTCAGCAGGAGCTACGCCATGAAGCTGAAAGCACTTCTCTTTTTTCCCCTGTTGGCCGGGTTTATGGCGCTCTGGATGACGCTGAGCCAGGCGCGCGCCGGCGATCTTCCGGCATCGGACTATGCGCCGCGCAGCGGCAAGCTGACGGCGCAAGAGATGACGATGGCGAGAAACGCCTGGCAATACTTTGTCGCCAACTACCAGCCCACCACCGGGCTGGTTAACGCGGTAAACAAATACCCCTCCACCACCATGTGGGACAGCGGCTCCTACCTTGCTGCGCTGACGGCGGCACGCGAACTGGGGATTATCGATAAAGCGGAGTTTGACCGGCGGATGCTGAAGATCCTCGCCACCATCAACAAGCTGGATCTGTTTCGCAATGAACTGCCCAACAAAGCCTATAACACCCTCACCGCGCAGAAGGTGAACTACACCAACAAACCGGGCGAGATTGGCTTCTCGGCGCTGGATATCGGCCGCATGTTGATCTGGCTGAAGGTAATCAAAGAGCGCTACCCGGAGTATGGCAACAGTATCGATAACATCGTGCTGGGCTGGGATTTTAGCCATGCTGTTGACCCGTGCGGCACGCTTTACGGTGCTTACCTCGAAAACGGTCAGCCGAAGTATGTGCAGGAGGGGCGTCTCGGGTATGAGGAGTATGGCGCCGCCGGTTTCCAGCTGTGGGGCTTCAACACCTGCCAGGCGAGCCGACCGCAGCCCTACGAGCTGGCGGAAATTTACTGCGTGCTGGTGCCGTACGACACGCGCGATCCTCGTGCCACCTCACAGCACAACTATGTGGTGACTGAATCCTATCTGCTCTACGGCCTTGAGTTCGGCTTTGATAACCCGAACGATCGCAACAACAGCCCGCGCAACTACTCCCATCCGTGGATGAAAAACTTCGCCGACCGCGTCTACCAGGCGCAGGAGAACCGCTACACCATTACCGGCGTGCTCACCGCCCGCTCCGAGCACCAGCTCGATAAAGCCCCCTACTTCGTCTATGACACGGTCTACACCGATGGCTATGACTGGAACACCATCACCGATAAAGGGCAGTTTATGCCCAGCGCCGCCGCCGTCTCGCTGAAAGCGGCGCTCGGCATGTGGGTGCTGTGGGATTCGCCCTACACCGATCGCCTGATGAGCGCCATCGAGAACGCCAACGAAGAGGGCAAGGGTTACTACGAAGGGCTGTATGAGAATGGCGACGGCCCGATCAAAGAGTTCACCGCCAACAACAACGGCATCATGCTTGAGGCGCTGCTGTTCAAAAAAGAGGGCAAGCTGCTGCAGTTCAACACTGATAACCCGAAAAACCGCAACTTCGCCCCATCGCTGTGGGAGAAGAAGCTGGTCGATCTGTTTGAGGAGAACAACGCCCGCCGTAACCGACCGTTCCTTGAGAGCACGCCGTCGGTGAAAAACTGGTGTCAGCAGACCGGCACCACCCAACGCACGAGACCTGTCTGCCAGGCGTGCCAGTGCGCCTCCTGTAATGCGGATGAGCCTGTGAAGCTGCCGCCGGTGACTGCGCAATGTCTAAAACCGTAGTTCGCTGGCTGGCGATCCTTCTGCTACTAGTCGCCGCCGCCTTTGCGCTATTTAGCGAGGGCGGCGCAGGCTGGCGCTGGCTGACGAAAGGGGCGTGGAACACCACCGCGCGCGTCAGCAGCCTGACGCCGCAGGAGCGCGAGTGGGCCACTATTGCCTGGCGCTACTTCGTTAATAACACCCAACCGCAAACCGGGCTGGTCAACGGCAGCGACAAGCAGCCGCGCGTTACGCTGTGGCAGATGGGCGACACGCTTATCGCCCTGCTGGCGGCAAAAGATCTCGATCTGGTTGATGATAAGGAGTTTGACGCGCGCCTCACCCGCCTGCTCGGCACCCTCAACCGGCTGATGCTCACCGATACCCGAACGCCCGGCAGGCTCTACTCCAGCCAGACGGCGACCATCGTCGACTTTAGCGGCAAGCCGGTGAAGAGCGGCTGGTCGGCAAAAGATATGGCGCGGCTGATGCTGGCGCTGCGCCTGACCGCCGAGCGTGCACCGCAGTACCGCGAGTATCTCGACAAAGTGATCCTGCGCTGGAACTTCTGCCCGGTCATGGATAGCGAAGGCGAGCTGTGGTCCGCCTCGCTGCAAAACGGCCAGCCGGTGGTGCGCGAAGAGCTGCGCCTCGGCGAGAGCGAATATGCCGCCAGCGCCTTCCGCCTGTGGGGCTTCCCGGCCGGGAAAGCGCTCACGCCGCCGTCGAAAAACGTCATCATCTACCAGCGCAGCCTGCCGGTGGATGCCCGCGATCCGCGCACCACCTGGCAGCCGTCAATCCTCTCAACGGTGCCAGCGATGCTGCCGGGGCTGGAGTTTGGCTGGCAGCCGCCGGGGCTGAGTGATGAGGTGCAAACTCTGCTGCGCGATCGGGCGCAGGGCGTCTGGCTGACACAGAAAACGCGCTGGGAAAAAGAGAAGACCCTCACCGCCCGCGCCGACTTCACCCTCGCGCAGGCACCGTGGCACGTGGAGGATAGCGTGTGGGGAAATGGCTATGCGTGGAATACCCTCGGCGATGACGGCAAATATTACCCGCGGCTGGCGCAGGTGACGACCAAAGCGGTGTTTACGCTGTGGGTGTTGTGGGACACCGCCTACACCAACGCTCTGATGGCGGTGACGGAACACTTGAACGACCCCGAACGCGGCTGGTTTGAAGGGCGCGTTGAAGCGACAGGCGATATCAACAAAATGGTGACGCTCTCCACCAACGCGATGGTGCTGGAGGCGCTGCTCTACAAAGCCAACGGCGGGCCGCTCTTTCGCGACGGTTTAATCGACGATGAGAGCTATTTCGTGCGCCGCACGACAGATGAATTTAACAAACCCGGCCTATGCCTGCCGGGTGAACGCACCCCGAGGGCCGCGCCATGAAATTCTACCGCGATCTCTTTGAAGCGAGTCTGAGCCGCGTCTTCCCTGATGATGAGAAGCGCGCCTTCTTTAACGCCTTCTACACCACCTTTATGCATATGTCGCCGGAGACGGAGCAGCACTTCGCCCGCTTTGGGAGTGAAGAGGGGCAGCAGCTGGTTTATAAGAGCTTCTTTGCCATGCTGGCGGTCGACGGCGCGCTGTTTGTACCCGATTTCCTTGAGCGGCTGGCGCGCGAGCAGAGCACCGACGGCCTGCGCTTGCCGCCGCGCTTTTTTGCCCTCTGGCGGGAAGCGATGTTAATCACCGTGCGCCAGCGCGACCCGCAGTGTGATGAAGAGACGCTGACCGCGTGGGCGATGGCGATTGCGCCGGGGCTGGAGTACCTGCGCCGCCAGGCGGAACTGCACTACCAGGCCGGGGAGGCGTCATGACAACAGCCTGCCATTTTGACCTCAACGCCCTGCCCGCGGCGGTGCTCATCTACGATCGCCACGGGCGGCTGCTGGCGTGGAATGCGCATGTAGAGGCGTTTTATCCGGCGCTGGCCGGTGGGCTAAAGACGGGGGCGACGCTGCAAAGCCTGGCAGAGAAGTTTATCGACGCGGCCTATAACACCGACCCGAGCCGCCGCCAGACGCTGCGCGAGGCGATCATCCGCAACTGCCGCCAGGATAACCACCGCGAAGTGCGCCAGGCCGGGCAGCGCCGCCTGTTTGTTCAGCACCAGCGCCTGGCGGATGGCAGCATCGTCAGCCTGCACAGCGACATCACGCAACTGGATGAAGCCCAGCGTTCGCGCCAGCAGCTGCACGATGATTTCCTGCTCACCGCCGACTCTATTCATATTGGCATCTGGGACTGGCAGATCTCGGCCGACAATTTGCAAGTCAACGACACGCTGCTAACGATGATTGGCCTTCCGCGCAGCCAGTGGCACCATCCGGCGCGCTTTCTGCTCAGTCTGGTACATGAAGAGGATCGTGCCCGCCTGCGCCAGGCGATGCAGGGTTCAACCCGCCACCACGTTCCGGTGTTTGAGTGTGAAATCCGCGTTCGCCATCAGAGCGCGGAGTGGCGCTGGATGCTGCTCTCCGGCCAGGTGGTAACGCTGACCATGCAGGGCGACGCGGAGCGGGTGGTCGGCACGTTGCAGGATATCACCCGCCGTAAAGAGGCGGAGCTGCTGGCGATTGAGGCGGCGAAGGTGGCACGCGACGCCAACGAAGCGAAGAGCGCCTTTCTGGCGAATATGAGCCATGAAATACGCACGCCGATGAACGGTATTCTCGGCATGACGCAACTCTGCCTCGACACCCAGCTCAGCAGCGAGCAGCGCGAGTACCTCTCGCTGGTGATGAGTTCGGCACAGTCGCTGCTGCATATCATCAATGACATTCTCGACTTTTCGAAAATCGAGGCGGGGAAAATTATTCTCGATGAGGAGCCGCTGGAGATCCGCCCCTTTATCCAGGCACTGATCCGCCCGCATATGCCCGCCGCCAGTGAAAAAGGCATTGAACTGCTGGTCGATATCGATCCCGCCGTGCCGGAGGTCGTCTCCATCGATGGCCCCCGGCTGCGGCAGATCCTCACCAATCTGCTCGGCAATGCGCTGAAATTTACCCATCAGGGGGAAGTGGTGCTCGCCATCTCGCCGGGCGAGGAATCTGGTAGCTGGCGTTTTGCGGTGCGCGACAGCGGCATTGGCATTCCCGCCGAAAAGCAGCAGGCGATCTTCGAAGCCTTCAGCCAGGCAGACAGCTCCACCACCCGCCGCTATGGCGGCACCGGGCTGGGGCTGACTATCTCCGCGCGGCTGGTGAAGATGATGGGCGGCGAGCTGGCTGTAACCAGTGAACCGGGCGTGGGCAGCGAGTTCGCGTTCAGCTTAACGCTGGTAAGCCAGCCTGCCGCACTGGCGGCAATGCAGATGACGCGTTTTAGCGGCGAGCGGGTGCTGGTGGTGGATGATAACAGCACCAACCTGCGCCTGCTGGAGACGATGCTGACGCAGATGGGGCTGGTGCCGCACTGCGTCGATAACGCTCACCAGGCGCTGCGCCTGACGGCAGAGAGCGAACCCTTTCCGCTGATCCTGCTTGATGCGCAGATGCCGGAGATGGACGGCATTTCGCTGGCGCTGGAGCTTTCGGTGCTGCCGCAGGCGAGCCAGAGCCGCATCATTATGCTCAGTTCCATGAACCGCCACTTCGATGCGCGGATGCTTAAACGCATCGGCATCGCCCACTACCTGCATAAACCGGTGGCACAAAGCGAGCTAAACCAGGCGATCGCCAGCGTGCTGGCACCGGGTCGCCTGCCGGAGCCTGTTGCCGTCGAACAACCTGTCGCGCCGCAAGTGGCAGCCAGCGCGCTGCGTATTCTGCTGGCGGAAGATAATCTGGTGAACCAGAAGCTGGCGCTGCGTCTGCTGGAGCGGCTCGGCCACCACGCCGAGGTGGTCGATGACGGGCGCGCGGCGCTCGATCGCTGGCATGAAGGGGGCTGGGATCTGATCCTGATGGATCTGCAAATGCCCGGCATGGATGGCGAAACGGCGATCCGCCTGCTGCGCGAAGAGGAACGGATGCACACTCTCAGCCACCAGCCGGTGATCGCCATGACCGCGCACGCCATGCAGGGTGATAAAGAGCGCTGCCTGGCAATGGGCTTTGATGGCTATATCGCCAAGCCGGTAAGCCAGCAGGCGCTGCACGATGAGCTGACCCGCATTACGCAACAGGACGATGACGGGTTGCCCACGCAGAGCGCCCTGCTCGCCCAGTGCGCCGACGATGCTGAACTGGTTAACGAGCTGCTGGTGCTGTTTGCCGACAGCGTCGGGACGATGCAGGCCGCGATTGCCGATGCCATCCATACCAACGATCGCGACGGCCTGCGGCGCGCGGCGCATAAACTGCGCGGCGAGGCGATCGCCCTCGATTTCACCCGTCTGAGCCAGCTGCTGCATCAGCTTGAGAGCCAGGCCATCAGCCTCGATCAGCAAGCACTGGATAACCTGCACACGACGCTTCGCGAGGAGTTTGTGCGCGTTGAGGCGTGGCTGCAACGCCGGGAGGCAAACCATGATGCGTAACGCGCTGCTGCTGTCGCTCTTACTCTCACCCCAGGCTTTCGCCACTGCGCTGCCCGTCACCTGGTCCCTTGCCGGAGAGTGGCGCGTGCACGATGCCAACGATCCCGCTTTCGATGGCGTCAGCGCCTCCAGCGCCGACTGGCGCACCCTGCGCGTGCCCGCCAACTGGTACAGCGATGGGCTGGATCACCAGGGCGCGCTCTGGTACCGCCACAGCTTTACCCTGCCAGAACAGTCTGCCGATACGCTGGCAACGCTGGTGTTTGACGGCGTCGACTACCTGGCTGATGTGACGCTGAACGGCAAGCGCCTGGCACACCATGAGGGCTATTATCAGCGCTTCCCGGTCGATGTCAGCCAGGCGCTACGCCGCCATAACCAGCTGACGGTGCGCGTCGATAGCCCGTTTGAAGATCCAAAAACTATCTGGCCGCTGCATAAAACGATGGTCAAAGGGGTGCTGAACCAGCATGACACCCGCCCTGGCGGTGCCTGGTCGGCGCAGGGGCAGGATGCCAACTCCGGCGGCATCTGGGCCCCGGTCCGGCTGCACCTTAGCCGCGGGGCGGCAATCGATGAAGTCATCCTGCGCCCGCAGTGGCAACAGGGGCTAACGAAGCCGATGCTGCGCGCCGAGATCCGCTACCGGGCGAAACAGGCCGGGCCGGTGACGCTGCGCCTGGCGGCGAAGCCGGATAATTTTTATGGTCGTGACTACCGTCAGGAGTTTCCCGTCACACTTGAGGCGGGCGACAGCAAGGTGCTGACGGTAACGCTGCCGATGGAAGCCGCCAGGCTCTGGTGGCCGGTGGGCCACGGTAAACCCAACCTCTACCGCGTTCGCGCCTCGCTGATCGATCGGCAAGGGGTGATGGATACCGCCGTCACGCGCACCGGCCTGCGCAAAATGGAGGAAGCGCCGGATAACAAAGGCTGGCGCATCAACGATAAGCGCCTGTTTGTGAAGGGCAGCAACTATATCGGCTCGCCGTGGCTCGGCACCATGACGCGCGCCAGGTATCGCCAGGACTTCGAACTGGTAACGGGGATGAACGCCAATGCGATACGCGTGCATGGTCATGTCGCCGGGCGCGCGCTGTATGACGTCGCCGATGAGATGGGGCTGATGATCTGGCAGGATGTGCCGTTGCAGTGGGGCTATAACAACAGCAGCGAGTTTGCCGGTAACGCCGCGCGCCAGACGCGGGAGATGGTGGCGCAGTTCGGCAACTCCCCGGCGATTGTCGCCTGGGGTGGACACAACGAGCCGCCGTGGAACTCGCCGTGGATGGAGAAACGCTTTAAAGACTGGAATAAAGATCTTAACCGCGAGCTGACGCAGAAAGTGGCGGACGCGCTGGCCGAGGACACCTCGCGTATCGTGCACCGCTACTCCGCCGTGGAGGAGCACTACTGGCAGGGGTGGTACTTCGGCACCATGCGCGATGTGCTGGCTCCGGCGAAAACCGGCATCATCACCGAGTTTGGCGCGCAAGCACTGCCGCGCCTCTCCACCCTCAAGACCATTATTCCCGCCAGCGAGATGTGGCCGAAGAGTACCGATGCGAAAGATCCCGGCTGGGATCGCTGGAAGTACCACAACTTCCAGCCGTTCCAGACCTTTGGTTTTGCCAACGTGCCGCGCGGCGAGAATATTCAGCAGACCATCGATAATACCCAGCGCTACCAGGCGGAGCTGGTTGCAATGGCGGCAGAGAGCTATCGCCGCCAGCGTTATCAACCGGTTACCGCCCTGTTCCACTTTATGTTTGTCGAGACCTGGCCGTCGATAAACTGGGGCGTTGTTGACTATCTGCGTCAGCCGAAAGCGGGCTATTACGCGCTGCAAACCGCCTATCAACCGCTGCTGCCCTCTATCGAGCCGGTCACGGCAAACTGGAAGACCAATAGAGCGAATATCCTGCGGCTGTGGGCAATTAACGATAGCTGGTCGGCCTGCGAAAAGTGCACGCTAAAGTGGCGCATCACGCAAAACGACAACAGCCTGGAGAGCGGTGAGCTGCCGCTGACCCTCGAAGCGGACTCCGGCCAGATGGTGAAAGAGGTTTCGGTAACCCCCACCGCGCCCGGCGAAGCCAGGATCGCTTACTGGATTGAAGACCAGCAGGGCAAAGTGGTCGGTAAAAATGCGCGCGTGGAAGCAGTAACGGCCGCACCGTGACAGGTGCGGTCATAACCTTTACTCTGCCCGTTATCGCCATGTCCTTACCGTGGAGCATCGATGACAACAGAGAATCTGGCGCAAATGGGTGCCGCGCGGGTGGTGAAGCGGGTTAACACCGCCGGAATAGCCGTGATTGAGAAAGCGCCGGTCAGCGAGGTTGAGTACGCCTTCTACCACCAGGTTGCGCCCGAGCTAAACCGCGCGGAAATTTTTACTCCAGCCTTGCTGGCAGCCGATGCCAGCACGCGCGTCCTCACCCTTGAAGCGATCCCCTACCCTGTTAGCCAGCAAAATGTCGCAAACGACGCCATCGTGTCGATGCTGGCGCGCTTACACCGCTTTGCGCCGGATAAAAACTGGCACTATCACCCCCATCGCTGGCCCGACGCGCAGCTGGCGCTGAGCCTGCACCTGCTCGCTTTGCCGGAAGCAGCCGCCAGAGCGCTGCGCCGCTGCCAGCGCGACAGCGACAGGCTGTTTGCTGAAGCGGGCCTGATTTCCGGCGACAGTAACGCCGGCAACTGGGGGCAGCGCGAGAACGGCGAGTTTGTGCTGTTTGACTGGGAGCGGTTCAGCACCGGTCACCCGGCCATTGATTTAGCCCCGCTGATTAAAGGCATGGGCACGCCTGAAGAGTATCGACACCTCGCGGCGCGCTACTGCCGATTTAATCCGCGGTCAGAAAACGATCTCACACGCGATATTGCCTTAGCGAAAGCGTGGATTGTCAGCGAAGTGATTACACTCCTTCACAAGCGACAGAAAGCGGATTTTCCGCGTTTTCAGCACTGGTATCGCAGCTATTTGCCCGACTGGCTGAGGGAAGTGGAAAAAATGATGTGAGCCAATAATTGAGACTGCCTGCGGGGTTATTCGGATAATAAAAGCCTATTAGCGGCAAAATATCATACGTTTCTCCCAACGCAATTGTTTACTCCTTATTTCTGGTAGGTTGTATTTAAGATTATACTCATTACCCTTTCAGTCAAATGGGATAGTCACGTATGAATAACTGATAGCGTAATGATATAAATGATAAGAATAACAAGGATCGTTAAACCGTCAGTTGAATTAACCGATTATGCCACGTCATTTTCGCCTTTTCGTACGCTCCTCGAAACCTATTTACCCGCCTCTATCCAAAATTTATATGCCCGCCCGGTTATCGCCGATGATGGTGCCGTTGAGTGGTATAGCGATATTAATGGTCAGCCGCGCTGCTTACTCGATCTGAGTGAAACCGAGCAGAGCCGCGCCCGCGCCGTGCTGGAACAGCGTCTCGACAGCGTTCGGGCACTGCATCAGAAACTGGCGCAAAGCGGGAGCGAACCAGAAACAATGCTGCGCCTGCTACAGGCGGCCACCCACTCTCCTGCACCTGAGCAGGTGTGGGTGATCGACGGCCAGCCGGTCATCGTTCCGCCTGCGGATGGCGCACCCCGCGCCGCTGCTGCCGCAACCACTGCCGCTGCCGTGGTACCTGCCGTCGCGGCGCGTCGCTGGTGGCCGTGGCTTTTACTTCTGGCTCTGCTTATCGCCCTGATTCTGTTGCTGCTGTCACGCTGTTCGCCACTGCACGAAACAGCAGCACCCGTCACGCCCGCGCCACCAGCTGTAACGCCCGGCGAGCCGGTGAAACCTGAAACGGCACCCGCGCCGCAAGCGCCGGTAAAACCCACCAAAGCGGTCTGCCCGGCGCAGCGAACCCAACAGCAAGCCCCTGAAATGGTGGTGATTATGGACGCCTCCGGTTCGATGGCCATCACCATGGATGCCACGCAGGATGAGTTGATCAGCTGGAACCAGGGGAAATATGTCGAGAATATCGAACGTGAACCGCGCCGTATCTCGCTGGCGCGTAACGCGGCCAAAGGCATTATTGACACTATCCCGCGCGATATGAACATCAGCCTGGTGGCGGCGGAAAACTGCCGTCAGGTCTCCCTGTCGCCCAGCTTCCCCTTTGCCCAGCGATCGGCGCTGAAAAAGCGGATTGAAGGTATTCAACCGGTCGGTAAAACGCCTCTCGCCGAAGCCTTAGCGCTGGCGGGCAAAAAGGTGGATGGCGTGAACCGCGATGCGATCATTTTGCTGGTCTCTGACGGAGATGAAACCTGCGGCGGCGATCCCTGCCAGGTTGCCCGCGAGCTGAAAAAGAGTAAACCGCGCCTGCAGGTAAATGTCGTCGATATTATGAGCACCGGCGCAGGAAATTGTATTGCCAGCAGCACCGGCGGCAAAGTTTTTGCTGTAAACAATACCCGGGAATTTAAGCAGATCATGAAAAAGGCGATGCAAGAATATATTCCTGAGGGCTGCGAATAATATTCACCAGGAGAAACTATTAGGCACGCTGGTATTTTTTTGGCGCAATAAATGGCCGCGAAAAATTTCCCTTAGTGCTAAATAAAATGCGCTTAACGCCGATAACGCTTTACCGTTTTCGCATTTTCCCATGCTGAGATGAGCAATTTAAACCTCGCTGAAATAGCGTAGCAAGGGTTAATTCTGCTCATTTTTATCTTTTAGAAAACACAGGACCTGCCAACGTGAAAGAGATGTTTCTGTGCAGTGACAAGCTCAATAAATATCAGTCGATGGGCGAAAACGGGCAGGCTGTCCATATTTCTGCGCTGCAGTTGCGCGAAACGCTTCGCCTGCGCAAACAGGGCGCGGCGGCCGATGTGCTCGCCATTCCGCAAATTAGTGAACACGGCGAACGTATTGACTGGTATGCCCCTTTTCCCGGCGATGTCATTCCCTGGTCAGCGGCCACGGAGAGCGAACGTCAAAGCGCCCTGGCGCAGCTGGAAACCACGCAGGCCACGTTGCGCCAGCTCAGCCAGGATTTCGCCCAGAGCAACCAGCCGGAGCAGCAGCTGTTTGGTAAGTTGCTGGAAAAAACCCTGCAATTTCCCGATCCCGAGCATGTCTGGCTGGTCAACGGCAAGCCGGTGATCAGCTTCTGGGGATTCGTCAACGCCCGCCATCAGGCACGGATCGATCCGCTGGATTGCTTACGTCCGCCGAAACCCGTTACGCCCGCGGCCCCGCAGCACAGCGCGCCGCCGATCAACGAGCCGGTGGTAACGCCGCCGAAGCGTCGCGGATGGTGGATCCTGCCCGCGTGGTTATGTTGGCTGTTACCGCTGCTTCTTTTAGCACTTCTGCTGCTGTGGCTGCTGCGCGGCTGCGTACCCGGCGTAACTATTCCTGGCTTTAGCGTTGAGCAACCGGCACTGCCTGATGCGCACCTTCCGGTTGCGGAGAATGGCGCCACCCTGCCCGTCACCTCCTCTGAACGTGTTGTTGGCACTACCGAGGGCGTGACTGCGCCAGTGGTGAGCGGCAGCACGGCGGGCATCGGCCCGTTGAATGATGAAGAGCGCGCCACAGCTACCCCGGAAAACGCCGCCGCCCTTAACGATCCCGCCGTGCCGGTCGCGCCTGAAACAGGCAGCGAGCCTGCGCAAGCTGGCGTTGAGCCCGTGACGCCAGAGGCGCAGGTGAACGACCCGGCGCTGGCGGAACCCAACGCTACCGCGGGCAATGCTACCGCGCCGGTGGAGGTGAAAAACCCGTTAAGCCTGCCGCCGGAAGCGCTGGCGCAGGGGCGTACCGATTTCCTCAATGGCCAATGGCGCGCAGGCGCAGGCATCCAGGATCAGCGTACCGGCAAGCCGCTGAGCCTCAACTACCAGATTAAAGATGGCAAAGGTGAAGTGCAGATGGTGCGCGGCGATGGCGTCTCCTGCCGCGGCGCGGTCAATGCCGCCATCCAGGCCGGCAAGCTGGCCATTAATAACCAGGGTGAAGCGCAATGTACCGATGGCTCGGTTTACCAGATGCCGGAGATCGTCTGTGCGCCCGGTGCTAAGAGCGTTGCCGACTGTAAAGGCAGCTACGGCACCAGTACCCTTTTCCCCCTTTCGATGAAGCAGGAGGCAAGTAACTAAATGCTGGCTGAGCTCACTGATTTTAAAAAACAGGTCAAACTTATCCGTGACAGCGGGATTCAGTTCCTCGACTTCGCTTTCTCCCTGCCCGCGCGTAAAGCCTACGGCGAGTTTCTGCGCCAGCAGGGCGAAGGTGCGGTGCTGCGCCTTATCTACAACGAGCGTGACGACAAGTTTCAGGTCCCGACGCCAGACGGCGAAACGCCGCGCAACGCCGAGCCGGAGTATGCGCTGGCAATTGAAGATTCCCTGAACCTTTATGCGGGGATCTGGTTGCCGCTGCCCTTCTTTCGCTTCAACCCGCCGGGCGGCTTTTCTCACGGGCCGACTAACTGGTCGCGCGTGCAGTTTCATCAATTGCCGGAGCCGGACGAGAAAGGCAACACCTGGCGTGCAACGCTGATTTTCGATACCAAAATCTTTCCCGACCGCGAACATACACAATACCTGGCACCCGGCGAAGATGATGTCCGTTCCGGGGCCGGTTTTGCGCTGGCCTGCTTACCGCACCAGATGGGCGACTTCCTGACTCTTCCATGGATTGAGGAGTGGCTGAACGATATCTATACCAGGCAGGCACACGCTGTGCTGCGTCAGCACCCTGAAGACACCGAAGAGAAGCTGGGGCTGAAAGAGCATCAGGCGCACTTCCTTAACCTGCTCGAGGTGCTGAAAAAGACCATCGCCATTCCAGAAGTACAGCTCAATGACGTGAAAATTCGTGATACCGCGATCCCCGTCGACCTGGTGCTGGATATTGGCAACTCACGCAGCTGCGGCGTGCTAATTGAGGAGCATGCGGCGGATAACAAAGGCCTCTCCCAGCTTTATCAGCTGCAATTGCGCGATCTGAGCCAGCCGCAGTTTGTCTATAACGAGCCATTTGAGAGCCGACTGGAGTTCGCGCAGGCGGAGTTTGGCAAGCAGGACTTCTCGTCGAAAAGCGGGCGCAGCGACGCCTTTACCTGGCCGACCATCGGCCGTGTCGGCGGTGAGGCTTTCCGCATGGCGGCGCAGCGTTTAGGCACCGAAGGCTCAACCGGCCTCTCCAGCCCGAAACGCTATCTGTGGGACGATCAGCCCTACTCTCCGGGCTGGCGTTTCAGCCAGGCGTTTGTCAAATCGGATCGTGAACCGCTGGCAACCGCCGCACCGCTGCTCTATATGCTCAACGATCATGGCAAGCTGTTGATTCGCCTCAATGAAGATGAGCGGATGCCGGTCTTCTCGCCGGTTTACAGCCGCAGTTCATTGATGACCATGATGCTCTCAGAAGTGCTGAGCCAGGCGTTAATGCAGATCAACAGCCCGGCGCAGCGCCTGAAGATGAGCCACGCCAGCCATCCGCGTCGTTTACGCAACGTGATCCTGACCGTACCGCCGGCGATGCCGAAACCAGAGCGCGCCATTTTTGAAGCCTGCATGCATGACGCTATCCGCCTGGTGTGGAAATCGCTGGAGTGGGAAGAGATGGATTACGACGGCGAAGAGAGCGGCAATGCGAAGCAGCCGCACCCCGGCGTTCATGTGAAGTGGGATGAAGCGACCTGCGGACAGCTGGTCTATCTCTATAACGAAACGCAGACCAATTTCGGTGGCCGCACCGATGAGTTTTTTGCCGCCACCCGTCGCCCCGATAATCAGCAGGCGGAAGGGGAACAACGCAGCCTGAAGATCGCCTCCATCGACATTGGCGGCGGCACCACCGATCTGGTGATCACACGCTATACGCTGGATGACGGTAAAGGCATTAACGTGCGTATTACACCGAAACAGCTCTTCCGTGAAGGCTTCAAAGTGGCGGGCGACGACATTCTGCTGGATGTCATCCGTCTCTATCTCCAGCCAGCCGTAAAAGCGGCGATGATGAAAGTCGGCCACAGCGATATCGCGGCAGAGTCGATGATGTCGCAGCTGTTCGGCAGCGAAGCGATCGAAGCGGGCAAGCAGGTGCTGCGTCAGCAGTTGACGCTGCAAATCTTCTCGCCGCTGGCGCTGGCCATTCTTCATCGATATGAAGAGTACAAGCCGGAGAGTGGCCGCGAAGTCCTCAACTATACCTTCCGCGAACTGCTCACCGGCACTACGCCTACCGCCAAAGTGCAGGATTACGTTAACGACGTGGTGCGTACCGGCCAGCTGGCGAATGAAGCGCCCTTCTCACTGCTCGATGTGCCGTTAGAGGTCGATCTCGCCCGCCTGCATAATGAGTTTATCGATCCACGCAGCGGTCGGATGAACATCTGCCATAGCCTGCGCGCCCTGTGTGAAGTGCTCTGGCACTACAACTGCGATGTGCTGCTGTTAACGGGACGCCCTTCACGCCTGCCGGGCATCCAGGCGCTGATTCGCCAGCTCCAGCCGGTGCCGCCGACGCGGGTTCTGCCGCTGCACGGATATGAAACCGGCGGCTGGTATCCCTTCAACAAAAAAGGGTGCATTGACGATCCGAAATCCACCGCGGTGGTCGGCGCGATGCTCTGCCTGCTGGCGGAGAAGTCGCGTCTCAACAACTTCTATTTCCGCGCGGCAAACTTTACCGCCTACTCGACGATCCGCTACCTCGGCATGCTGGATGGCAACAACGTCATCAAAGACAGCAACGTCTTTTACAGCGATATCGACCTCGATGCCGCTGACTTCCAGCTCCCTCAGGGCCAGCCATTTGAGGCGCGCGGTGAAGTGCGTATCGGTTTCCGCCAGCTGGATAACGAGCGCTGGCCGGCCTCGTCGCTCTATACCCTGAAAATCAACAATCCGAACCTTGCCAGCGAACTTGCCGGCGATGCGGTGATGCGTATTGAGCTGATGGCGGAACAGGGCCGCGCGCGAAACGGCGAAGAGGCTGTGAGCCCGGAGCGTTTCCGTATTGAATCGCTGGAGATGGAGAACGCCAGACGAAACTACAGCCGCAAGGATGTGACCTTCCAGTTAAACACGATGGTTGGCAATGGCATGGGCGAAAGCCAGTACTGGCTGGATAGCGGGAGCATTAAGAGCTAATGAACAGCATCAATTCGAAGCAAATTATCCAGGGCTGGCAGGGCGTTGAACGCGGTGCCGGTGAAGCGATTGAGTGGATCAACGCGGTGCGCCAGGATGCGCCGCGTCTTAATACCGAAGCCGACCGTCTGACGATTAACCTCCGCCGCAGCCGTAACAAGGCGCGCCGTCTGGCGCTGGCAGCGGCAAAACCGATGACCATCGGCTTCTTTGGCCTGTCGCAGGCGGGCAAATCCTACCTGATTTCCGCGCTGGCGGCGGGTGAAAACGGCAAGCTGGAGACCCGCCTCGGCGGTAAGCAGCTCGATTTTCTGACCCACATCAACCCGCCGGGCGGCGGCAAAGAGGCAACCGGCCTGGTGACGCGCTTTAGCCGCCGTCAGGTTGGCGGCGACGAGCGCTGGCCGGTGACGCTGCAACTGTTTAGCGAAATCGAGATGGGCAAAATTCTCGCCAACGCCTTTATCCATGATTTTAATCAGGAAAAATTTGACTGGCAGTATGACGAAGGGCGCATCAACGATCTGCTAGCCTCGCTGACCAAACGACGTCGCCCAACCCGCGTGGCGGGCATCAGTGAAGATGATGTCGTCTCGCTGTGGGATTACCTGAGCCGCCATGCGGAAAAAAGCCAGAGCCGCTTAGCGCTGCACTACTGGCCGCAGGCGATTACGCTGGCGCCGTGGCTGACGCCGGAGGATCGCGGCCAGCTCTTCTCCGTGTTATGGGGCGAGGTGGCAGAGCTGACCGAAGCCTATATCCGTTTTGCGCAAACCCTGCATCGGCTGGGCGGCGCGCAGGAAGTGTGGGCACCGTTAAGCACGCTGGTCAGTGAAGAGAATGGCCTGCTGGTGCAGCGCGACAGCATTATGAATGTCGACATGCTGGAGCGGCTGAATAAAGAGACCGATATCCGCATTGAGGTCTGCCCGGTGGTGGAAGGCCTGGCCGCAGCGCCCGTTACCCTGTCGCTGGCAGAATTAACGGCATTAACCGTTGAGTTGCATATCCCGCTGGTCGCCTCGACCCGCGAGCCGCTGTTTGAAACCGTCGATCTGCTCGATTTCCCCGGTTATCGCGGACGCCTCGGCGTTGAGTCGATGGATGACATTCGCCGCGCGGTTAATAGCGAAGAGAGCAACCCGCTGGCGCAGCTGATTTTACGTGGCAAAGTCGCTTATCTCTTTGAGCGCTATACCGAAAACCAGGAGATGAACGTCCTGGTGGTCTGTACAGCCTCGACCAAGCAGTCGGATGTGAAAGAAGTGGGCGGCGTGCTCGATGAGTGGATCCGCTACACCCAGGGCGCCGACGCCGAGGCGCGCGGCCGCCGTCTGCCGGGGCTAATTTGGGCACTGACCATGTTCGATCTGCGCATCAGCCAGGGGCTGTCGCAAGAGGAGGCAATCCTGCGACAGTCCTGGGGGCTGGGCGGGATGATCAAAATGGCAATGACCGAGCGCTTCGGTCAGTACAAATGGATGCAGGAGTGGCAGCGCGGCCAGGCGTTTAACAACACCTTCCTCGTGCGCAAGCCGCGCCAGCAGACGCCGTTTATTCGTATTAGCGACGGTAACGAAGCGGCGTTTAGCGAAGAGAACCTGCCGCAGCTCCAGTTGATGCGCAAAACCTTCCTTGAAGATGAAGCGGTTAACCGCTATATCGCCTCGCCGGATGAAGCCTGGGACGCGATGCTCGAGCTTAACGACGGCGGGATGCGCCGCATGGCTGATTACCTCTCAACCGTTGCGCGTCCGGAAGTGAAGCTCGAGCGCATTGCCGAGCAGTTGCAGGAGATCCGCGATGAGCTGATCGAGGGCGGTTTAGGCAACTGGTATCAGCCAGACGGCGAAGAGGATGCGGCGAAAAAGGCGCAGATTGCCCGCGACATTCTGGATGTGCTGAAAAAACGCAGCGGTATGCACGGCGAGCTGTTGCTGCGCCTGGTGCCGACGCGCCGCGATTTGCAGGCACTCTATCTGCAACAAACCACACTGCCGGTGCAGGAAGAGACGCCTGAAGAGCTGGATATCTTCGATATCGGTGTTGGCGCTGCCTTTGGGGCTGAAGCACCTGCGGCAACGACCTATAGCCACGAAATTGCCTTCGCGCATCAGAGCGTACAGCACTGGATCAACCATCTGCGTGGCTTGTCGGAAAGCCCGGCGTTGCTCAACTACATCAATTTACCGCGCCCGATTATCGACGCGCTGGCCGATGAACTGATTACCGCCCTGCTCCGTCTGCGCATCGAAGAGAAGCTCGTTGAGGTGATGACCAATACCGAGCAGGCAGGCGTGCTGCTGGAGCAGATGGTGGACCGTCAGGTGTCGCGCATCCTGCATGTGATGGGCGATTTTATTACCTGGCTTGGGTACCTCGAGATACCCGCAGCGAAACGCCCGACACGCTTGAATATGCCGGATCAGCACATTTTCACCCGCCCCTCTCAGTGCGACAGCGTGGTGTGGAAAGACGACGAGCGTCTGGCGCGTTTAACGCCGCAACAACTGAACTACACCGCCATGTTCATTATCGACTGGCTGGTGGGGCTGGAGTCGCTGATTACCGAGAATGCGGGCCACTCGGCCGGTCGGGAGATCAGCGTGGCGCAGAACGAAAAACTGGGCGCCATCATCCGTCAGATTCAGACTTCACAGGAGTAATAGCAGGTGATCAAACCCGAACTTAAAGCCCTTCAGCCCGTCATCCCGGGCTATGCGCAACTACTGTTGAAAGCGTGGAAAGGGGGCATGGATGGCGTGATGATCTCGGTGCTGCGTAACCAGGATTCGCTCTATCTCGACAACGATGGCGGCTGGAGCAGCGCGGAAGTCTTTCTGGCGCTGCCGACGCTCACCCTTGACGAGGGCGTGCCCACCGTGCAGGTCGGCCCGTCGCTGGTTGATCCCCTGCTGGCCAACCGCCAGGCAGCCTATCGCATCGCCATCAAAGATGACGCCTCGCGCGATATGGGGATCCTGATGATTAGCGAAGGCTTGCTCAGCTCCCAGGCGGGCGGCGAGAACCCGCTGCCGGTCAACACCCGTTCCCTGAATGACACCCCGCCGACGCCACCTGCCGTTGAGCCAACGCCGCAACCGGTACCGGAACCCGCACCGGTGGTTTCTGAGGCGCCTGCACCGCAGCCTGTCGAGGAGCCAAAAGCGAAGAGAGGTAAAGGGCTGATTATTGCACTGGTGGTGCTTCTGCTGCTGATCGCCGCCGCCGCTGCGGCATGGTGGTTTATGCGTAGCCCCGAAGCGCCAGCCGAAGAGACACCGCCACCTGCGGCAGCCCCTGCGGCCGCGGCGAAAGCCAGCGGCCCGTGCGGCGACGATCTGATGACCAAAGGCAATGAACTGGCATTTGTGAAAGGGTGCCTGCGCAGCCAGCCAAGCAGTGCGCAACTGCTGGAGGTGATCGCGAAAGCAAAAGCGGCGAAGCAGTGTGATGTCGCTCAACGCTTGTACGCCTATAAAGCGCAGTCTGGCGATACCCAGATGGCGATGCGTTATGCCGAAGAGTATGACCCGAAAACCGCGCAGAGCGGGGGTTGCTTTAGCCCGGATGCGCAAACCGCCATCTACTGGTACGAGATTGTGGTCAACCAGGACTCACAAAACAGCGGGGCGAAAGCCCGTCTTGCCGAGCTGAAAAAATAGGATTAAAGGATGAAAACGAGAGTCTGGCTGGGCGGATTTCTGTGCTTAACGGCCGCCACTATGGGCGCGCACGCCGCCGATCAAAAACCGCTGCTGCAGGAGGGGAAACATAGCCTTTATCAGCGTGTTCTCACCTACCCGGGCTGCCAGCTGGCACCGAAAGCGGGCGAGGCCGGTAAAGAGCAGCCGGCGTTTAGCCGCTTCTACGTTTATCAGCGCAGCAAGCAGGGCCAGGATGAGTGGCTGCAGGTCGGGCCGGATAGCTTCGGTCATGTTTCCGGCTGGCTTAAAGCCGCCTGTACCGTCGACTGGAAGATGCAGCTCACGCTGGCGTTTACCAACCCGGCGGGTCGCCACCCGATGCTCTTTTTCCGCGATAAGAGCGACGTCGAATCGTTGCTGAATAACCCAAAACCGGCTGCCGCACTCGATCCATTATTGGCCAATCTGAAGAGCAATAAACCCGTGCCGCAGGTGCTGGCGAAAGAGCCGGATTACATGGTCGATCAGCAGAAAAACTTCTATCTGCTGCCAGTGTTAGGCTCTGACGATGTCTTTACCGACAGCGGTTTCCAGGTGCGCGTGCTTAATGTCGCCTCGGTCAGTGAAAAAGCGCCGGAGAAAGCGGCAAAAGCGGCTGACGAGAAGAACATGATGAAGGGCTTTTCGGCGTCGGTAGTGTTTGTAATCGACTCCACCATTTCGATGGGCCCCTATATCGACCGCACCAAAGAGGCGATCGATAAGATCTATCAGCGCATTGAAAAGGAGCATCTCCAGGATCAGGTGAAGTTTGGTTTGGTGGCCTTCCGCTCCAATGTCAAAGCCGTGCCGGGGCTGGAGTATGACAGCAAGATGTACGTCGACCCCAACACGGTGAAAGATGGCAAAGATTTCCTCGCCAAAGTACACGATCTGAAGCAAGCCACGGTCTCCAGTAGCAAAGTGGAAGAGGATGCTTATGGCGGCGTGATGACGGCGCTTGATAAGGTCGACTGGACGCAGTTTGGCGCGCGTTACGTGATCCTGATTACCGACGCCGGCGCGCTGGAGGGCGGGGATAACCTCTCCTCCACGCATCTTGATGCCGCGCAGGTTCGCCAGGAAGCGGCCTACCGTGGTGTGGCGCTCTATACCCTGCATCTCAAAACCCCGAGCGGTAAGAAAAACCATGCCGCCGCCGAGGCGCAGTATCAGGATCTGACGCTCAACCCGTTCCTGCATAAACCGCTCTACTACCCGATCGACTCCGGCGATGTGAACAACTTCGGCGCTATGGTCGATAGCCTGGCGAATGCCATCACCGGCCAGATTAAAACCGCCTGGAGCGGCGAAGAGACGGCGGGCAGCGCGCTGGGTGCCAGCGAAGAGTATGCCGGTAAGAAAGCCGACCCGCTGCTGAGCGATGCGGACAAGCTGAGCAAAGCGATGCGCCTTGCCTATCTCGGCGAAAAACAGGGGACCCAGGCACCGCCGGTGTTTAAATCCTGGATCAGCGACCGCGATTTAGTGAACCAGAACATTCCCGCCACCGAAGTGCGTGTCCTGCTGACCAAAAGCGAGCTGAGCGATCTGAGTGATGTGATGAAGAAGATCGTCAATGCCGCCAACGAAGGGTTGATCTCGCCAGACGATATGTTCGCCAGCCTGCGTTCGCTGGCCGCAACGATGGGCAACGATCCGAACCAGGCGAAAAGCAAAAACGCCACACGTCTGGGTGAATTGGGTCTGCTGGGTGAATACATTGAAGGGTTGCCGTACCTGAGTGAAGTACTGAGCCTTGATGAAGAGACCTGGAAGAGCTGGGATGGCCTTGAGCAGGAGCGGTTTATTCGCCGTCTCAATACCAAGCTGAACTACTACCAGCGCTATAACCAGGATGTTGACCGCTGGATCTCGCTGGCACCGGACAGCGATCCGCGTGACAACGTCTACCCTGTGCCGCTGGAAAACCTGCCGTAATGCTACACATACGCGAAATGGCGATCCGCCGCGGCGGCACGCAGGGCTACCGGGTCTCGCTACCGGAGCTGACGCTGGCGCCCGGTGAAGTAGTTGCGCTTACCGGCCCCAGCGGCTGCGGTAAGAGCACCCTGCTGGAGATGATGGGCGCGATCCTGCGCCCGGAACAGCTGTCGGAGTATCGCCTCGGCGAGCGGGATCTTACCCCGGCGCTGCTCGCGAATGATGAAGCCGCGCTGTCGGGTATTCGCGCACGGGATCTCGGCTTTGTGCTCCAGCACGGCGGGCTGCTGCCGTGGCTGACAGTGCAGGAGAACATCACCCTCACCCGTCGGCTGGTCGGGCAAACGGTGCAATCGCCGTGGCTTAAGACCGCGATTGATCGGCTCGGCATTACGCCGCTGCTGCATCAGCTGCCTTCCCGCCTGTCGATTGGCGAGCGTCAGCGCGTGGCGTTTGTGCGCGCTATCGCCCACCAGCCGCGCCTGCTGCTGGCAGATGAGCCAACCGCTGCGCTCGATCCCGATAACGCCAGCCGCCTGTTTGCGCTAATGATTGAGATGGTGCGGGCAATGGAGATGGCGGCGGTGATCGTCAGCCATGACTGGCAGCGGGTGAGCGAGTGCAATCTACGCTGTTATCGCGCCGTGATGCAGGAGGGGCAAAGTGTCTTCCAGCCTGCCTGAAACTCGCCCCAGGATGGGGCTACTACTGAATATGGCGCTGCGCGATCTGATCCACGATCGAAAAGTGGCGCTCTGTATTGTCTTCTCGCTGATCGCGGTGATCGCCCCGCTACTTCTCTTGTTTGGCTTAAAAAACGGTATCGTCAGCCAGCTGCGCCACGATCTGCTTGACGATCCACGCACGCGGGAAGTGCGGATGACCGGCAACGGTAACTACGATCTTGCGTGGCTCAACGCGCTCGCGGCACGCCCGGAAGTTGGCTTCTCAATACCGCTTACGCGATCGCTGAATACCCAGGCAGACCTGGTGCGCGACGGGCAACATTTTGCCGCTGGTGCAGAGGTGATCCCTTCCGCGAAAGGCGATCCGCTGCTGCGTGAGAGCGGAGTGCTGCCGCACGGCAGCACCGTGGTACTGAGCAACAGCGCTGCCCGTAAGCTCGACGTGAAAGCGGGCGACACGTTCCGGCTGTTTGTCAGCCGTAAACGCGACGGGCAGAACCAGCGCACATCGCTCTCCGTCAGCGTCGGTGCCATTCTCGACGAGGCGCGCTTTGCCCGCCCTGCGCTGTTTGTCGACCTGCCTCTGCTGGTGGCGCTGGAAGATTATCGCGACGGTTTCCAGGCGCCGCTGCTCGGCGTTACCGACGGTGAAAACGCGCGCGAGCGGCATAACTTTGCACGCGCACGGCTCTATGCCGCCACGCTGGATGATGTTGCCCCCCTGGCGCAATGGCTTGAGTCGCAACATATCGAAGCGATAACCCAGGCCGCGCAGATTGAAGCGGTGCGCGCCATCGATCGCGTGCTGGGGGTGATTTTCGCGGTAATCGCCTGGATCTCGGCCTCGGGCTGCATTGCGTCACTTATTGGCGCGTTTATCGCCAATATCGATCGTAAACGCAAAGATATGGCGGTGCTGCGCCTGCTCGGTTTTCGCCGCCAGGCGGTGACGCTGTTTATCATGATCCAGGCGCTCTGCCTGACGGGCGTTGCGTTTATTGCTGGCCTGTTGATTTATGGCGCGGGCAGCGCGCTGTTTAACCACCTTCTGGGCGCTAATCTCCCCGAAAGCGCTTTTGTTTGTCACCTTGATCCTGGCCACTTTGCCGCCGCCTTCCTGAGCGTGCTGGCCGTGGCGCTGGGCGTTGCCGCGATTGGCGCGCTGCGGGCGTTAAAGATCGAACCTGCGGAGAGTTTACGTGAAATTTAACCTGTTACTGACGCTGGCTGCGACCGGGTTAGGCTTTTCCTGCGCGGCAAACGCAACGTGGGATGAGAAGTTCTGGAACCCAAAACCCTTGGCCGATGATGTGATCCTGCCGCTGCCCTGCGATGGCGCAATGGCGTTTCGTAAGGTTGCTATTCCTCTGGATAAGCCGTTAGCCGATTACAGCATTACGCTTGGCGAAGAGGGCAACGAGTGGGGCTATATCGAACAGTCACGCCCGGACCATATCGCCGGTAGCTTCCCGCAAGAGAAGAAAGAGAAAGGCCGTTACTACCTGATGGCCAAATATGAGCTGACGGATTTGCAGTATCGCGCACTTTCCGGTGATTGCGCCAAACCCGATATCAAAGGTCGTCTGCCGAAGGTCAATATCGGCTGGATGGACGCCATGTCGATTGCCGATAAATACAACCTGTGGCTGCGAAAAGAGAAGCCGGACGCACTGCCGCAGGATGATAAGCAGCCAGGCTTTTTACGTCTGCCGACGGAAACCGAATGGGAGTTTGCCGCGCGCGGCGGGCTATCTGTCTCTTCGGCGGAGTTTCGCGATCGCCACTTCCCGATGCCGGAAGGCCTGAATGGCTATGTCTGGTTCGCGGGGGCGCAGTCAGCGAATAACAAACTCCAGCTTACCGGCCTGCTTAAACCGAATCCGCTGGGTCTGCACGATATGCTTGGTAACGCTGGCGAAATGATGTTTGAGCCGTTTCGCTTAAATAAACTTGACCGCCTGCATGGCAAAGCGGGCGGCTATATCGTGCGCGGCGGCAGTTACTTAACGCCGCAGACCGATATCCGCAGCTCGCTGCGCGGGGAAGAGCCCTATTACACCGCGCAAGGTGAGAACAGCAGCAAAGCGAACGGCATGCGCCTGGTACTGGTCTCAACCACCCTCACCTCGCGGGATCGCATTAAAGAGATTGAAAAAGAGTGGCAGGCGCTGGGTACCGAGAGCAAAGCGGCGAAGAAACCGGGCGAAGGCGCGGACTCATTACAGAACCTGAATGCCATCTCCGCCAAAGTGCAGGATGAAGGTGTGAAAAAGGAGCTGGAGTCGCTGCGTAATGAACTGCGAGCCAATAGCCAGCTGCGCGATGAGCAGCGCGACCAGGCGATCCGCACCTCTTTGCAACTGGGCGCCTTTTTGTGCACCAAGATGAAAGATGACGGCGAGTTTCTCGATCGCCTTAATCAGCTTTATAGCAAAACGTGTGCCGCCGGGAGCCAGCTCGATGCCAACTGTTCGCGTCGCCAGGAGCAGCTCGATCAGCATAAAAAAGCGCTGGAGTTTATCACCAGCTATTACGCCGACACGCTGGTGGATATGGGCACGACCTATAACAAGAGCCTGATCGATCCGCAGATGACCGTCGTGCAGCAGCAGATGGCGGCGCGCGGTAAAACCAATCTAAACGGTTACCTGAATACCTACTGGGGCAATCTTCAGGGCTACTGGAAAGATGGCAAAGTGGCGCGCGATGCGTGGCTGAGCGCTTGTAAAAAAAATAATTAAGGACATTCAGGAGAGAGTGGTGATGGTTGCTTTTAAACGGTTACGTACAGCAGTAGTGGCTGGGTTGATTGTGGTGCTGGCGGGTTGCCAGAGTTCGGGCGGTATGGGCGGCAGTGGGAGTGTCGATCCCCGTTTAGCCAATAACCAGGACGTCGAGTTTTTTAATAAATCGGGCGTCATGGCCTGTGCTGGCGGCGCGCTGCTCGGCGCACTGGCCTGTGCAGCAAGTAACTCAAGCAATAAGGCGGTGTGCATGATTGCCGCCGCGGTGGCAGGCTGCGGCGTCGGGGTTGGTGCTAACGCCTACCTTGATAACCAGCGTAAAAAATATGCCTCGCAGGAGGAGCAGTTGAACGCCTCCATTCGCGATATCCAGGCGGAAAACACCCGTATCCAGAATGCGACTAACGTGGCGAAATCGGTTATTGCCAGCGACAAGCTGACGCTGGCGAAGCTTGAGAAGGACATTGCCGCAAGGAAAGTGAAGAAAGATGCGCTGCAACAGCAGGTTAAAGGCGTCGATGCCAACATCGCTTATCTGCGTAACACGCTGACCGATATGAAAAAACATCAGCAGCAGTGGCAGGATATCTCCTCTGATATGCACAGAACCGGCGGCGATACCAAGAAGCTCGACGCTGAAATTGCGCAGATGCGCGATCAAATTGGCTCGTTGCAGGGTGAACTCGACAGCCTCTATACCCAACGTACCGCACTGAAAGTTAGCTGAGGATCACGCTATGCATAAGAAGATTTTAATGATGTTGAGCGCGCTGTTACTGGCTGGCTGCGCGACAAATGCGCGTGATTGTGACCCGACCGCCGGCGACGTCAGCATTATTACCAAATTTAACTGTAACTACTCCGGCACCTGGGATAAGCGCGTTGAGCAGAAGCAGCAGACCCTGCAACATGAGCAGCAGTTAAACAAGGAGTTCAACGCGGTCTATGCGGCGATTGAACAGGAGAAGCAGCAGAGCAATGCCAGCGTCGCCAGCAAGCGTAAATCACAGCAGGCGCTGCAACGTTCGATGAATAACCTGATTGCGCAGCTGAAGCAGAAAAACGCAGGCCGGGCCGATGTGCAAAAACAGATCGCCGCGCTTGAGAAGAAGATGAAAGAGGCGCAAAACCGCCCTTCCGCTTCCGAGATGGAAAAACAGATGGAGCTGCAGAAATTGCAGGGTCAGCTGTCGGAACTTCAGCAAACCTTAGCGACGCAATAAACTTCGCCCGCCGGCCTGCGTCGGCGGGATGACACTATCAGGAACCCATGATGAAACGCATCTCTATGATTGCGATATTGCTCGCTGCAATGTCCGTAGCAACCTATGCGCAGGCGGAAATCCCCGACCCGGATTTGATATTTAACTGTGATTTGCCGAATGAGAAAGGCGTTGTTATTCGCCTGAAGGATAACGTCCCGACTTACTATTACGGCTCTATTGAGCAAGTCGAGATGACGCTACCGCGCATCGAAGGTGATAAAACCCAGGTCCGCGTTGGTGAGATGACCTTTGCTGGGGGCGGCTCCCTCTACTACCGCTTTATTAACGGCAACTTCAGTTATGTGGTCTATAGCGGGATGGGCAGAGGATGGGAGTTCACCGGCCTGAAAGTTTACCAGGGCAAAAAACGCATTATGAAGCGCGAATGCACTAACGGCGGCTTTTTGAACACGAATTATCGCGGTGAAAATCTTGTGAAAGAGAGCGATACCGGTGATGACGATACCTACGGCTATGCCGATTAACAGTGGACGGAACAGATGATCTCACGCCGTTATTTGTGGCCGTTTTTACTGCCTTTTGTGATGCTAAAACCCGCGCTGGCCATTGAGATTTGGCACTCGGATACGGTATGGGCTAACCAGGGGATGTGCAGCGCAACTTTTACTCTCGATAGCGGCACGGAGCCGGTCGGCCAGCTGGATATTGGTATTGAACTGGTTAACGCACGCCAGGAAGTCGTGAGCGTGGATCACTTAGCCGTTGCGCCCTTTGGCACCTCAGAGGCCACGCGCTATCAGTCAACCTCTGCTGAAGGGGAGCACTATTGCGATGATACGTTAAGCATCCGCATTACTTCGCTCGCTGAGGTCGACAACGGCGTGCAGAAGCGGTTACCTCTTTCGCTTATCACGCCGCGCCACTTCACGCCATTTACCATCGTGACGGCGCCACGAGATAAGTAACTCCGACAGAAAAAAAGCGCGCCGGTAAGCAATAACGGCGCGCTTTTTTTGTTCTAACCCTTAGCGCTTCGTGAGCGCCAGCCGAATACCTAGCGCAATAAACGTGGTGCCGACAATGCGGTCGAGCAGCTTTTGCAGCCCTCTGTTTTGCGAAACCGCGCCCGCCGCGCTGCCCGCCAGCAGGGCGAAAGTGATATCGGTCAGGAACGCAATTAGCGCGTAAGCGAAGCCAAGAATAAGAAATGAGGCAGCATGCTGATCGCCATCCGCCACCACGAACTGCGGGAAGAATGAGATAAAGAAGAGCAGCACCTTGGGGTTGGTGAGCGTGGTGATAAACCCACGGGAGAGCAGCGTGCGGGTGGTCACTTTCCCTTTGCTGGGCGCACTCTCCTCACCCTCAGCGCGCGGTCTGGCGAATGTGCCGAGGATCATCTTACTGCCGAGGTAGAGCAGGTAGGCTGCGCCGAGGTATTTAATTACCGTAAACATCAGCGGTGAGGCGGTGATGAGCGCCGTTAACCCGACGGCGCTGGCCACGGCATGCGTACAGCTGCCCAACGCCACCCCCGCCGCGGAGATCACCCCGGCGCGACGCCCGTTAGCCACGCTTTGTCCGATGACATAAGCCATGTCCGGCCCTGGCGTCACCGACAACAGAAAAACTGACAGGGCAAACAGCCCAAAATGTGTAATATCCAGCATCACTCCCTCCCTATTCAGAAGCATAAGTTAACATCGGAATGAGGCAGTAATCCATACCTGGAATGAATAGTTATGCCGCCAGAAGAATAGTTATGCTTTTCATAACTGACCTCTGATGGCACTTAATAGGGATGAAAATTGTGAAGACGGTTGAAATATTACAATACACCTTGCGTCCGGGAAGCGCCGCGGCGTTTCACGCCATCATGCAGGAGATCAGCGTTCCCCTTCATCAGCGCCACGGCATTGATGTCGTGAGGTTCGGCAACTCATTGCACGATCCCGATTGCTACTGCCTGATCCGCGCTTTTGCCAGCCCGGAAAGTATGACTGCGGTGCTGGAGGCCTTTTATGCCAGCGATGCGTGGCGCAGTGGCCCGCGAGAAGCGATTGTGAGCAGCATTGAAACGAGCCTGAAAACGGTTATGACGCTGTCGGCGGAAGGTGTGGAAGGGCTGCGATAACTACCAGAGCCAGGGGAATGACATCAGGGCGGTGTCAGGCATAATTCGTGCTGATTCAGATTTCCCATATCCGCAGATAAGCTCACTTTTCAGAGAGACGCTATGAATACCAGGACACTGTTTTTAGGTTTTTTTCTGTTTGCCGGCTCGCTGAATAGCGCGATGGCGGACAGCTGCCGGTCTAACATTTTTGGCGGAGAGGATTGCCGCTATGACGATGGCACAACATCCAGCAGCCGCTCTAACATTTTTGGTGGGCAGGACACGAAATATAGCGACGGAAGAACCTCAAGCAGCAGAGCCAATATCTTTGGCGGCCAGGATACGAAAAACAGCGACGGTAGCTCTTCCAGCAGCCGTGCCAATATCTTTGACGGCCAGGACACGCAAAATAGCGATGGTAGCTCCTCCAGCAGTCGCGCGAATATCTTCGACGGTCAGGATACGAAAAACAGTGATGGCAGCTCTTCCAGCAGCCGTGCCAATATCTTCGGCGGCCAGGACACCACCCATAATTAATCGCTTTCCGGCACCAGTGCTGACGGGCGACGTGCTGCCTGGCGGTGCTAATGCCGCGACGCTTCGCTTTACCCGCCCGCTGTAACGGCAATAAAATCTGGCCGCAATAAGCGTCATTATATAAACGTGAAGGATGCGTTGCAGAAAGCAGGGAAATGAAGAGAGAGAAAATGCTGGAGCGGGCGAAGGGAAATCACCCCCGCTCCAAAGATCTCGTAAGCCCAT
Source organism: Kosakonia sp. S42 (assembly GCF_016624785.1). Classification (NCBI taxonomy): domain Bacteria; kingdom Pseudomonadati; phylum Pseudomonadota; class Gammaproteobacteria; order Enterobacterales; family Enterobacteriaceae; genus Kosakonia; species Kosakonia sp. S42. Next base: position 43,562 of record NZ_JACVTW010000002.1, read on the forward strand.
GGATTTATTAACAAAAACTTGATGCATTGTAGGAGATTTTTGTAGGGGGAACTACAACTTTCTTACAATGCCATCCCTCAAAGCGGACAGTTTTCGAGACTCCGGCAAAAGTAATAGTTCTTTGAAAATGCAACAGAAATACGATTTAACTCACGTACTTTATTAACATTGATCTTAGTATCTGGAGCATTAGCAAAGAACACATGCTGAGGAGACACTGGAATAAAAGGCGTTAAACCATCACTATCTCCAGGATAGTAATCAGCAGCTAAAAACTCCCCCTTAGCAGCCGTCCATAATCCCCATCTTATTGGTTTCATGAAATGGCTAGCTTTATCGATCATCATTTGTATCTCAATACCTTTAGCGAAGTGATGCGAAAGTTCTCCACCTTCTGCAATAAATATTGCGTGCTTACTTTCCACAATCTCTTGCTGATCGATAGTTAACCCCCCTCCTGTAACACCATTAAGTAGTAAATCTTTTTTCTCATCATCTCTTGCAGACCCTCTAAGGCGCCACAAATGGAAATAACGAGTTATAGCGTCATGATTTCTATTTATGATGGTGGTATCAATACTATCGATCACCTCAAAAAATGCGGTTTCTATACTATTCATATAACCTTTTTCAGCACGTTGATCCCAAGCTCTTTTTGCACAAAAAATCGCGGCATCTGGCTTACGCTGCACCCATTGCGAAACTGATTTATCAAAAACGGAAATCTTGTTGTTTGCGTTGGCAAACTTTTTTATACAGTGTGCCGCATGGATATGTTGATCAACAGATAACTGATGAGGGTTTCTTTTTTGGACTCTTCTAAAAGTTGGCTGTGTCATGGTCTCTCTTTATCTTAAAGTGATACGGAACGCCTATGTAACGCACCTGTATTTCGAGGTTTTTTCGCCCTTCCAGAAGCAAGAAGTATGTTCAACCGGGGACAGTCAATCGTCTATATATACTGTTCATTCATACAGAATCCAGAATTTATAAACTTATACCTGACGCTACTTTCTCAGTTTGTCCCAACGCACCGCTGACACAATGCCCCAGTTGCCACTGGCATTGGGCCTACGCCATTTTGCTGTCTCAATGCTACGGAGATACTCAAGAGCTTCAGAAAACGTGCCAAAACGCTTCTGAGCCGCTTTATCACCTACGCCAAACGAGCCATCACGGGTGCTCGCCAAACCGGAGTGAAAACAGGAACCATCGGCTGCGTATGGAACCAACAGTTCCGGATCGTTATCTTCTGATGAGTCAGACGCTAACAACTGCCACGGCTCAACATTGAGAGCGTTAGCCAGCACCTCAACCGCATCCAGAGACGCATTAGAACCACCGCGTTCAATGCGGCTCATATAGCTACGTGCGAATCCACACCGATCAGCAAACGCTTCCTGGCTCATTCCGGTGGCAATGCGCAGTTCTTTTACCCGCTCGCCAAACTGTATTCTCAGAGATTTTTTCATGCACTGAATGTGCAATTTTGACCACTGTAAGGCCACGCTCCCTATGAGACATTTTGAATCCATCCTCACGTCAGCGAGCTTAGTCACTCGCATTCATCGCCTGTATCATGACAATCCTTGTTGATTCAAAAAAAACACCAATAGGGACATTTAAAACCCGATAAGTATGATGATCGTCATCGGTTGGGCATCACCAGCGTTCGCTATCAGGCGCGATGTGGTTTGGAAAGTGAGGGAATCATGGCGGGAGCAGACTTTTTATTACCGATTGCAGCGGGAGCCGCGCTTAGCTAGGCCAGCTATAATGTGGTCGCTCATGTTGTATCAAAACGGCAGATCAGCACGCTTCGCGCAATTGCATGGGGGGGCTCTGGGCACTCTCTCATTGGTGCTGGGCGTATGCGCCTTTTCCGCTGTAGGTGCAGAACAACCGCTAACAAAACAAAATGCCTTATGTTCAGGTAACAGCCCGGAATGCTATGCGAAAACGCACCACAACCCGGTCAAGGGGTGCAAACAGGTAATGGATGAGAAAGCGAATTTTCGCCATGTGTGGCAGGAAAGCGAAGCGCAATCAGTTTTCAACACTTACCTATGGCACGATGAGACAAAGAGAACGATGCAGGCATTTGGACAACGGGCTAAGGCAATCAACAGGCTGGGAATGCAGACCCCACTGCAATACTGTTGTATTTTCAACGCCAACACTGGGGACGTTATCGCGGCCTCCTTTGAATAATTTGAAGCAGATTTGACTTTAGGAGGTCAACATGCATATGGAGTTATCGATATAAAAAAGGTAGTCTCCTAAAACACAAGCACTCACATTTATTATGATAGGAAGCAAGGCATGCAAAATTTAATATTCATTGTAGAAGAAGAACTATTTGATGAGAACTCCACTGAAGATATTATCACCACTTTAATTACTAACGGAGAAGAAATTGAACTTGAAAAAACGGCAAGGAATAGCAAAAACGCCTCAGCGATAAAAAACAGAAAAGAAATAGAAGACAAAGAAAATAACATTTTAAATAATCAATTTGCAAGTTTATCACTTGCTATAGCAGCCCGATTACTCCCATTGCCTATTGCAGTCCTCGTTAACGCAGCTCCAGCCGCATACTCATTATATCAATTATTCTCAAAAAAAGATGAAGGTGATATTTCAGCAGTCAACCTTAAACAATCAGCAAATTCATTTGATAAATATTTAAAACGTATAAGCATAACACCAGAAATGGCAGCGCATAAAAATTACCATTTTCAACCTGGGCACCCTCAAGTTAACTTAGCATATATTAGGCATCCACTTTCAGAATATAACGAAACTAAAAAAAACTTATACATCCCAAGTGATAACCTTGATGATATTTTACTACAAGAACGTGAAGCCGAAATGGTTAGAGTATTTGTAACCCTAGGTGCAACCAAGATTGAATTTCATAAAGAAAGCTTAGAAAAAAAATCAAATTCAGTAAGAGCAAAACTGGAGGGTGGCATTCCTTACGGTTCAGGCGAGGCCGAAATATCAACTAATTCAGCCTCTATAGGAATTGATACAAATAAACGAGTAATTAAATTATCTGAACGTCAATGGAAGCAAGACACTCAAATAGATAGATCACAGTTTAGTTGGTTATCATTTGAGCCTTCATGGGAGGCAATTGTATTTGCAAGAGAAAACGGTGGATGTCTTAGTGCAGAGTTAGAACTGAAAAAGAAAACTGTTTTTTCTTCAAGCCAAGAGGGGAAAGCAGGAATTGGTGCCAATCTGTTTAATGGTTCGGCAAGTGCAGGAGTGACACTTAATAATGAGGAAGACGAAATCTATACGGTGCATGTAGAATTTAGCAAACCTGTTTAAAATTCACATCAAATTTTAGAGTTAACTTAAATAATCGCTGACGGCTATCGATTACTTATTGCAATAGCTGTCAGCTAGCAGCCACATAAAATAACCCATTCAATAACTCAAACAATAGCCACTATCGTTGCTCTAGAAACGCCGTATTTACGCGCTAAAGCACTGACACTGTTTCCAATATTCTTTTTCTCGATAATCGATCTACGGGCTTCTGTGGCGACTTTGGACGGTCTTCCCAGCTTCTTCCCTTCGACTTTTGACCGCGACAAACCCGCTTGGGTCCGCTCAATCAGCAGATCACGATCCATCTCCGCAACCGCTGCCAGCATAAAAGGATTCAGAGCTTACGGCTGGTCATCATCCCCCTACCGGTGAGGTTCAGTATCGGTGCTTTCTTCATCCTCCATCATGGATTCGATAAAAGCCCGTTGCTCTGGTGTCAACTCCAGCTCATCCAACCGCTGCTGGAGTTCGACATTCTGGCGCTTCCCTGCGTCTTTTTTTTTGCCGTAGCCCATGTCCGGCCCGATTTTAGCATTAGGATTAATCTCAGACTATCAATCATGCCGGGTCGGTTCAACCAGTAGCGGACATTCAGTTATTCAGTTCCTTAGTTAGTTCTGCTTCACCAGTAGCAGCATCAAAGCGCAGGTAAAAGAGATCACTATTCATCTGCTCAGGCTTCATCCATATCTCCGCCTCCTTCGAACCGCCTTTCTGTCTGGTGTAGCCCAGCTTAGTCAAATAAGCCCTCAATACCCCGACGTCAGATACTCCCCTAAAAATGATCGTGCTTGACGGGGCGTATCCATCTCCGGGGTGCGACTCAAAGTAATAATCGTTCGATATACGCGGAGCCTTTTCAATATCTTTATCAGTCAGGGAGTGATAATTGAAATAATCATTTTCAGTGTATGTGGTAGCTTCATTGATACCGGATGCAACAAAATAGACAAATAGCCAGCAGAGGATAACAACCGTAATTAATACCAAGACGCTCCATTTAAAGAATTTACAAATCATCACTTCACCTTTGTGTAACCAAGTGACATTCCATTGTCTGTAATAACTTTGACAACACCAGAGGTAAGATCGTCCCACGGCCTCAGACATGTCATAAAATGCGGTAGGTTCACCGTATACGGCTGGTGACGCACACACGGATCTTCCGGGTCAGGGAACAGAATCGGACGGAAACCATGATTTTTATGGGAACCAATAGCACCGTAATGATCCCAGCGACGAACAGCGGCATCATAACTGACAGGTTTAAGGCGGTAGCCGTACCGTCCCGGCATGATAGCTCGATGGAATCCGAACAGATCAGAAACCAAGTCTTCACCACTAAAGCCACTATCAGTGTACCAAGAGAAAGCTCGTAGGCTTTGTAAGCCTTCAAATCGAGCTGCTGTGTTCATCATCATCGCCAGCATGATTCTGTTAATGTCTTCGGTACTCCGGCCACGTTTAATCTCCCAACGAGAGAACTTGCCTACGCCGAATTGTGAATTGAATTTCACAAAGTGCATATCCTGCCGATACATCACTATGTAGGAAGGCTTACCGCTACGCTCCCCCGCGATAAACTGGCTTTTAAGCTCCATGATATCACTACCACGAGCATGCCCCATGTCAACCCAGCCAAGCACCTCAGTATAAACGATCCCCCTGCGCAAAACGTCAAACTGCTCCCCATCCTTTATCTCCGCTCTGGTGCTCATTTTTCCATCTCCTTGATAGATTTATGTTGCCAATGTTATAGCCTATTTTTAAGCCAGTCCAGACGGCAGGAAAAGCAAGCCTAATGCCCGATTGGTGATACAACATCAAGCGGAGCGCAGCGACATCATCAGGGTTATGTCAGACAGCGGGGTTTATCAGGGCGCTCGTGTATCGCTAAGGAACCGTGAGCCAGACAGAGACAGAGCCTGCATATCGTTCGCAGGTACGAAATCACCATAAACCTGTTTATCCCCTGCAACATCATCTCGACGCGTGGCATAAAGGAGCATCGGGCGAAATGCGCCTCGCTGTAAGTCTCAGGGAATCGTGCCGTGTGTGCGGCTTTCAGTTCATGTTGGGCTATCGCGGGATGACCAGTGGAACGACCGCCAGCGCTTTGCTAAACGCCCTGTTCACCGTTCAAAAAATCGCGGCAACTATCAGGGTAAATAGCGGTGCTTTGGTCACATTGCCTTAGATCTAACTCGTTGAGTCATAAGACTTTTAAAGGACTGGAGCGGGCGAAGGGAATCGAACCCTCGTATAGAGCTTGGGAAGCTCTCGTTCTACCATTGAACTACGCCCGCTTTCGAAGTGCTCAGGCATTATAGACCTTACATCGCGTCTGACAACCCACCGATGCGCTAACAGGTTAATTTCTCGCCTGTTAGCGCGCAGATTAACACTTCGGTACGCTGCCCTGCGGCGGTAAGTAGCGCAGCGGATCGATGGCCGTCGCGCGATAGCGCAGCTGGAAGTGCAGACGCACGGAGTCGGCGTCGCTGCTGCCCATGGTGGCAATCTTCTGCCCGGATTTAACGCTCTGGCCGTTATTCACCAGCAGCGTCTCATTGTGCGCATAGGCGGTGATGTAATCTTCGCTGTGCTTAATCATGATCAGGTTGCCATAGCCGCGCAGCTGGCTGCCGACATAGACCACTTTCCCGGCACCGGCGGCGTAGATCGGCTGCCCGCGCGCCCCGGCGATATCAATACCTTTATTACCGCCATCAGAGTTGGAATAGGTGAGGATCACTTTCCCGCTGGTCGGCCAGCGCCAGCAGCGTTGCCCAACGGGCGGCCAGGAGGCTTGCGGCACCGACGAAGAAGGCCGCGCTTTCGCCAGCTTGCCGGAGGAGGAGGAGCCTTTCGACGCCCCTTTCACCTTCAGCCGCTGCCCCACTTCGATGGTGTAGGGCGGCGAAATGCCGTTCATGCTCGCCAGCTCTTTTACGCTGGTACCGGTGATGCGCGAAATGCGGTACAGGGTATCGCCGCGCTTGACCGTGTAGGTCGCGCCTGCGTAGCTTCCGGTTGAATTATTCCCCGCACAGCCCGCCAGCAGCAGCGAAAATGCCAGGCATATGACCATGCAAAATGGGTTTTTCATCAGGCGTCCTGCGCGCAAAACCATTCCTCGAATAAATTAACTGGCGACATATCATAGCAGCCATACGTGGGATGCCAACCCTTTCACAGGGCAATAAAAAAGCCCCGGCGCGTGAACGTCGGGGCTTCTGGCGATTAGCGGTTATTTAACCGGACGCATCGCCGGGAAGAGGATCACGTCGCGGATGGTGTGGCTGTTGGTAAACAGCATTACCATACGGTCGATACCGATGCCCAGACCCGCCGTCGGCGGCAAACCATGCTCCAGCGCGGTGACATAGTCTTCGTCATAGAACATCGCTTCGTCATCGCCCGCGTCTTTCGCTGCCACCTGGTCGGCGAAACGCTTGGCCTGATCTTCAGCATCGTTCAGCTCGCTAAAGCCGTTACCGATTTCACGGCCGCCGATAAAGAACTCAAAGCGGTCGGTGATTTCCGGGTTGTCGTCGTTACGGCGCGCCAGCGGAGAGACCTCTGCCGGGTATTCGGTGATGAAGGTCGGCTGAATCAGGTGCGCTTCCGCCACTTCTTCAAAGATCTCGGTCACGATACGGCCCAGACCCCAGCTCTTCTCAACTTTGATACCGATGCTTTCAGCAATCGCTTTCGCACTGTCGAAGTTATCCAGATCGCCCATCTCGGTTTCCGGACGGTACTTCTTGATCGCTTCGCGCATGGTCAGCTTCTCAAACGGCTTGCCGAAGTCGAACACCTGCTCGCCGTAAGGCACTTCGGTGGTGCCGAGAATATCCTGCGCCAGCGTACGGAACAGGGATTCGGTGAGCTCGATCAGATCTTTATAATCCGCATACGCCATATAGAGCTCCATCATGGTGAACTCTGGGTTATGGCGTACGGAGATGCCTTCGTTACGGAAGTTACGGTTGATTTCGAACACGCGATCGAAGCCGCCGACCACCAGACGCTTGAGATAAAGCTCCGGCGCGATACGCAGGTACATGTCGAGATCGAGCGCGTTGTGATGGGTGATAAACGGACGCGCAGAGGCACCGCCCGGGATCACCTGCATCATCGGGGTTTCCACTTCCATAAAGTCGCGGTTGACCATGAACTGGCGAATGCCGGCCATGATGCGAGAGCGAATTTTGAAGGTGTTGCGTGACTCTTCGTTAGCGATCAGATCAAGGTAGCGCTGACGATAGCGCGCTTCCTGATCCTGCAGGCCGTGGAACTTGTCCGGCAACGGGCGCAGGGCTTTGGTCAGCAGACGCAGCTCGGTGCAGTGGATCGACAGCTCGCCGGTCTTGGTCTTGAACAGCTTGCCGCGCGCGCCGAGGATATCGCCGAGATCCCACTTTTTGAACTGCTCGTTGTAGATGCCTTCCGCCAGATCGTCACGGGAAACATAGAGCTGAATACGACCGCCCACATCCTGCAACGTGACAAAGGAGGCTTTGCCCATAATGCGGCGCGTCATCATACGACCCGCAACGGCAACTTCGATGCCGAGCGCTTCCAGCTCTTCATTCTCTTTGCCGTCGAATTCGGCGTGCAGCTTGTCAGAGGTCTGGTCACGACGGAAGTCGTTCGGGAACGGAACGCCCTGCTCGCGCAACAGCGCCAGCTTCTCACGGCGGGTTTTCAGTTCATTATTAAGATCGACTGCCGCGTCAGCGCCCTGTGCTTGTTGTTCAGACATGTTGGTTCCTCATAGCCCTGCTTTCAAACTTGCTTCAATAAATTGATCCAGGCTGCCGTCCAGCACCGCCTGCGTGTTGCGGGTTTCAACCCCGGTGCGCAGATCTTTGATGCGGGAGTCATCCAGGACATAAGAACGGATCTGGCTGCCCCAGCCGATGTCGGACTTGGTATCTTCCATCGCCTGCTTCTCGGCATTTTTCTTCTGCATCTCCAGCTCATAAAGCTTCGCTTTCATCTGCTTCATGGCCTGGTCTTTGTTTTTATGCTGAGAGCGGTCATTCTGGCACTGCGTGACCAACCCGGTCGGAATGTGGGTAATACGCACCGCGGATTCAGTACGGTTAACGTGCTGACCGCCCGCGCCGGAGGCACGGTAAACGTCGATACGCAGGTCAGCCGGGTTGATTTCGATATCGATATCGTCATCCACTTCCGGGTAGACAAACGCGGAGCTGAACGAGGTGTGGCGACGGCCGCCGGAGTCAAACGGGCTTTTACGCACCAGACGGTGCACGCCGGTTTCGGTACGAAGCCAGCCGTAGGCGTAATCACCAATGATCTTGATGGTAACGGATTTGATCCCCGCCACTTCACCTTCGGACTCTTCGATGATTTCGGTTTTGAAGCCGCGTGCTTCGGCCCAGCGCAGATACATGCGCGTCAGCATGCTGGCCCAGTCCTGCGCTTCGGTACCGCCGGAGCCGGCCTGAATATCGAGGTAGCAGTCGGCGCTGTCGTACTCGCCGGAGAACATGCGGCGGAATTCAAGCTGCGCCAGCTTCTCTTCCAGCCCGTCCAGCTCGGCGACGGCCTCGTTGAAGGTCTCTTCATCGTCGGCTTCAACGGCCAGTTCCAGCAGGCCCGCAACATCTTCCAGCCCCTGGCGCATCTGATCCAGCGTCTCAACGATAGCTTCGAGCGAGGAGCGCTCTTTGCCGAGCGCCTGTGCGCGCTCTGGCTCATTCCATACGTCCGGCTGTTCCAGCTCGGCGTTTACTTCTTCCAGACGCTCTTTCTTGGCGTCATAGTCAAAGATACCCCCTAAGAACGTCGGAGCGCTCCGTGAGGTCCTGAATGCGATTTTTTACCGGATTAATTTCAAACATGGTCTGTTTTCTTTTATTGGACTTGTCAAAAAGCGGTGATAAGGGCGAGATTCTACCGGATCTATGCCCTTATTTGTAGCGAATAGTGGCGCTAAAGTGGCCAGAGGTTTTCGATGATCAGCTGCACGCTACGGTTGCCGCGAAACTCGTTAACATCGAGTTTATAAGCGATTTTCACCTGCCGTACGCCGTTGTCCGGCCAGATGGCGGTATCGACGTTAAAGGCGATCCCGTCGAGCAGCGGACCGCCGCCAACCGGCTCCAGCATCACTTTTAAATGCCGCTCGCCCACCAGCCGCTGCTGCAACAGGCGAAACTCGCCGTCGAACATCGGTTCCGGGAACATCTGCCCCCACGGGCCCGCCTCGCGCAGCATCTCTGCCACTTCAAGCGTCATCTCCTGGGCGCTAAGCGGCCCGTCGGAGAGAATTTCACCCTGCAGCAGCGCCGGGTCGAGCCACTCGGTGACCAGATCGCCAAAGCGCTGCTGGAAGGCGTCAAAATTGGCCTCTTCAAGCGTTAATCCGGCCGCCATCGCGTGGCCGCCGAACTTCAGCATCATGCCGGGGTAGAGCGTGTCGAGCCGCTCCAGCGCATCGCGCATATGCAGCCCCTGAATGGAGCGCCCGGAGCCTTTCAGCACGCCTTCACCGGCGGGCGCAAAGGCGATAACCGGGCGATGAAAGCGCTCTTTAATGCGCGACGCCAGAATGCCGACCACGCCCTGATGCCACTCGGGATGGTACATCGCCAGCCCGCCGGGCAGCGTCTCACTGCTGCGCTCAAGCTGCTCGCACAGGGTTAGCGCTTCCGCCTGCATGCCCTGTTCAATCTCTTTGCGCGTCTGGTTGAGCGCATCGAGATCGCTTGCCAGCTGGCGCGCTTCGCCAAGGTTGTCGCACAGCAGCAGCGCTACGCCGACGGACATATCATCCAGACGCCCGGCGGCATTGAGGCGCGGGCCGAGCGCGAAGCCGAGATCGCTTGCCGCCAGCTTGTGCGCCTCGCGGTTGGCAATCTCAAGCAGCGCTTTAATACCTGGGCGACAGCGGCCGGCGCGAATACGGCTCAGCCCCTGCCAGGTCAAAATACGGTTATTGGCATCCAGCGGCACAACGTCCGCCACCGTGCCCAGCGCCACCAAATCGAGCAACTCAGCAAGGTTTGGCATCGCAATGCCGCGCGCCTCAAACCAGCCGTTGTCGCGCAGAAAGGCACGCAGCGCCAGCATCAGATAGAAGGCGACGCCGACACCTGCCAGCGATTTCGACGGGAAGTCGCAGTCGCGCAGGTTGGGGTTAACAATCGCCTCGGCCTCGGGCAGCGTGTCGCCGGGCAGATGGTGATCGGTAACGACAACCGGAATACCCAATTCATGCGCACGGGCAACGCCCGCATGGGAGGAGATGCCGTTATCCACGGTCAGGATCAGCTGCGCGCCGCGGGCATGGGCCTGATCGACCACTTCCGGGCTGAGGCCGTAGCCATCATCAAAGCGGTTCGGCACCAGGTAGCTGACGTTGTCGCAGCCCAACGAGCGCAGCGCCAGCACGCTTAACGCGGTGCTGGTTGCGCCGTCGGCGTCAAAATCCCCGACCACGATAATGCGCAGCCCTTCGCGCATGGCGTTGTAGAGGTGCATAACCGCATCATCGATGCCGGTCAGCTGCTGCCAGGGAAGCATCCCTTTTACGCTGCGTTCCAGATCGCGGTCGCTCTTTACGCCGCGGCTGGCATATAAGCGACGCAGTAGCGGCGGGAGCGAATCCGCCAGCACTGCCGCGTCATCCACCTCACGGCGGCGAAGTTGTATCTCAGCTTTCACGGGAATTACTTACCGCCCGTCGCTTTCTGGTGCTGGTCGAGGAAGGCTTTCATCTCGGCGGGTGCCTGGTAGCCCGGCACAACGTAGCCATCGTTCAGCACAATGGCTGGCGTACCGTTTACGCCAAACTGCACGCCCAGCGCGTAGTGGTTAGCGATGCTGATATCGCAGCTCGCAGGCTTAACGCCTTTGCCCGCCATCGCATCATCAAAGGCTTTCTTCGGATCTTTCGCGCACCAAATCGCCTTCATCTCTTTTTCCACCTCGCTCGGCACGCCCTGGCGCGGGAAGGCGAGGTAACGCACGGTAATACCCAGTGCGTTGTAGTCGGCCATTTCGCTGTGCAGCTTCTGGCAGTAGCCGCAGGTGATGTCGGTAAAGACGGTGATGACGTGCTTCTCTTGCGGCGCTTTGTAGACAATCATCTCTTTTTCCAGCGCGTTGAGATGCGGCAGCAGCATTTTGCTGGTGACGTTGACCGGCTGCGCGCCGCTGACGTCATACATCGGCCCCTGAATAATATGTTTGCCATCTTCAGTGACATAGAGCACGCCGCTGTTGGTCATCACGGCTTTCATTCCGGCAACGGGAGCGGGCATGATGTCGGAACTCTGTACACCCAGCTTCGCCAGCGACTGCTTAATCGCCGCATCATCGGCATGGGCCGCGCCAGTGAACGCAGCCAGCAGGGTGAACATGATTAAACCTTTTTTCATAACAGATCCTTAGATTGTCAGCACTCACGCCCGCGGGTGGTGCTGTTGATGAAGCTTGCGCAGCCGCTCGGTGGCGACATGCGTGTAAATTTGCGTTGTCGAGAGATCCTGGTGCCCCAGCAGCATCTGCACCACGCGCAGATCCGCGCCGTGGTTGAGCAGATGCGTGGCAAAAGCATGACGCAGGACGTGGGGCGAGAGCTTTTCGCTGTCGATCCCCGCAAGCACCGCGTAGTGCTTGATGCGATGCCAGAAGGTCTGGCGCGTCATCTGCTGGCCGCGCTGGCTCGGGAACAGCACATCGATCGAAGCACCGTTAAGTAGCCACGGACGCCCATATTCAAGATAGTGCTCAACCCAGTAGATCGCCTCTTCGCCCAGCGGCACCAGGCGCTCTTTGTTGCCTTTACCGATAACCCGCAGCACGCCCTGGCGCAGGCTGATATCACTCATCGTCAGCCCCACCAGCTCCGTCACGCGAAGACCGGTCGCATACAACACCTCAAGCATGGCTTTATCGCGTAACTCCAGCGGTTGGTCAACCACCGGCGCCTGCAACAACCGCCCAACCTGCGTTTCGCTTAAGTCTTTCGGCAGGCGCTGCGGCAGCTTAGGGGAGGCCAGTTGAGCGCTCGGGTCATCCTGGCGCAGCTTTTCGCGATAGAGATACTGGAAAAAACGCCGCACGGCGCTCAGCAGACGCGCCGAACTCGTGGCTTTATAACCGCCTTCGACGCGTTCGGCGAGCAGCGCTTGTAGCTCATCGCTCTGCGCGCGCTCCAGACTGCTGCCCCGATGATGAAGCCATTCCACGACCCCCTTCAGATCGCGACGATAGGCGCTGAGGGTGTTTTCCGCCAGGTTGTTCTCCAGCCAGAGCGCATCAAGAAATTGTTCGATACGTGCGAGATCTTCTTCCATCCGCCCTCTCCTTCTCTCAATCGCTGCATTATGCCTGATTGAGACCTGATTCTGGTACACTGCGTGCAAAGACACATCAAGAACCGAGATGTTTACGTTATGAATATTGGTCTGTTTTATGGTTCCAGCACCTGCTACACCGAAATGGCGGCGGAGAAAATTCGCGACATCATCGGGCCGGAACTGGTCACGCTACACAACCTGAAAGACGATGCTCCCGCCCTGATGGAGCAGTACGATGCGCTGATCCTCGGCATTCCGACCTGGGATTTTGGCGAACTGCAGGAAGACTGGGAGGCCGTCTGGGAGACGCTCGACACGCTCAACCTTGATGGCAAAATTGTGGCGCTCTACGGTATGGGCGACCAGCTCGGCTACGGCGAATGGTTCCTCGACGCGCTGGGCATGCTGCATGACAAGCTGGCACCGAAAGGCGTTAGCTTCGTCGGCTACTGGCCAACCGAAGGCTACGAGTTTACCAGCAACAAACCGGTTATTGCCGACGGGCAGCTGTTTGTCGGCCTGGCGCTGGATGAGACCAACCAGTATGACCTGAGCGACGCGCGCCTCGAAGCCTGGTGCGAGCAGATCCTGACAGAGATGGCAGAGCGCTTCGCCTGATCCCTGCGATAAAGCCTTTAGTGCAGACCCTGCGCCGGTTTTTGTAAAATCATCCGGCGCAGATCGCGCCACTCCTGCGCATCCATACTGTCTGATGCCAGCCAGAGATGCTGCCGACGCCCATCTTCTTCGCGACGCAAACGCAGCATCATCCCGCTACGCAGCATCCAGGGCGTACCGACAATATCCCACTCTTCGCCCTGCCAGCGCAGGCGGGAATCCATCAGCAGCTTAATCTCGCCATGACAGGCGTTGATGCGCCGTTGGCTCCGTACGGAGTCAAACACCACCAGCGAAAGCAGCAGCAGCCATACCGGCGTGTAGCTCAGCGGCCAGGGCATCAGCAAGATGAGTGCGGCTACGAATCCATGGAGCAATAAGGAGAGCCACTGTGCGCGCCAGGAGACGCGTAACTCAGATTGCCACAGGACCACGATCCCGATTCCGTGTCTGGATTAACTGCACCATTCTTTGCAACTCCGCATCCTGTGGCTTGCCGTGGTTCATAAGCCAGTTAAATAAATCGGGATCATCATTTTCCAGCAGGCGGACAAAGAGACGTTTGTCATTATCGCTTAGCGAATCGTACTCATGTTCGAAAAAAGGCATGATGGAAATATCGAGCTCGCGCATTCCGCGACGGCACGCCCAGTGAATACGGGCCTTGTTAGTAATATCCATGTGTATCTCCCTGTTCGGCATGATGGGCACATTGTAACGTGTTTTTAATATATCTTTTGCGGAATATTTCACTGCACGGGCTGGCTTCCAGAATAATTCGCCTTCTCTGCAACGATTTCATTCCGCTGCGTAATATCTCGCAATGCCATCACAATGGCACAAATCGCATGCTTTATCGCTTGCAATGGACACCGGCTCTTTTACCATTAACACCCAACACAGCGTTAAGCTAATCAGGACATTAATATGGCTTTTACTCCTTTTCCTCCGCGCCAGCCGACCGCTTCTTCACGTCTGCCGCTGACGCTTATGACGCTCGATGACTGGGCGCTGGCAACCATTACCGGGGCCGATAGCGAGAAGTATCTGCAGGGCCAGGTGACGGCAGATGTCTCGACACTGGCGGCCAATCAGCATCTGCTGGCGGCGCACTGTGATTCTAAAGGCAAAATGTGGAGCAATATGCGGTTGTTCCACGATAAAGAGGGGTTCGCGTGGCTGTTGCGTCGCAGCGTGCGTGAAACCCAGCTGCGCGAGCTGAAAAAATATGCCGTCTTCTCCAAAGTGACTATCGCTGCGGACGACGAGCGCGTTCTGCTTGGTGTGGCCGGTTTCCAGGCGCGGGCCGCGCTGGCGAATCTCTTCTCCACCCTGCCGGAGAGCGAAAATCAGGTCGTGCAGGAGGGTGAAACCACGCTGCTGTGGTTTGCTCATCCCGCTGAACGCTTCCTGTTAGTGACCGATGCCGCCACGGCCGAAATGGTCACCGAGAAGCTGCGCGGCGAAGCTCAGCTCAATAACAGCCAGCAGTGGCTGGCACTGAATATCGAAGCGGGTCTGCCGGTCATTGATGAAGCGAATGTCGCGCAGTTTATTCCGCAGGCGACCAACCTGCAGGCGCTGGGCGGCATCAGCTTTAAGAAAGGGTGCTATACCGGCCAGGAGATGGTGGCGCGAGCAAAATTCCGCGGAGCCAATAAACGCGCGCTGTGGTACCTGGCAGGAACCGCCAGCCGCGTTCCGGAAGCGGGAGAAGATCTCGAGCGTAAGATGGGCGACAACTGGCGTCGTACCGGCACCGTACTGGCTGCCGCGCAGCTGGATGACGGCCGCGTGATTGTTCAGGTGGTGATGAATAATGATATGGAGCCGGACAGCGTGTTCCGCGTGCGCGAGGATGCTAATACGTTGAGCATTGCGCCGCTGCCCTACTCGCTCGAAGAGTAAGCGGTTCTGAGCCGGGCAAGGCATCTGCCCGCCCGGCCACCACGCAGGGTTTAAATCTGGCCGACGTAAAGATAGATGGCGAGGAAGTGGCAGACGCTCCCGCCAAGGACAAAGCCGTGCCAGATGGCATGGTTGTAGGGAATACGTTTACAGACGTAAAAAATGACGCCAAGCGAGTAGATCAGGCCGCCCACGGCAAGCAGCGTGACGCCGCCCGGTGAAAGACGCGTGGCAAGCTGGTAAATCACCACCAGCGAGAGCCAACCCATCGCCAGGTAGGTGACCAGTGACAGCACCTTAAAGCGGTGCGCGATCGTCAGCTTAAACAGGATGCCCAGCAGCGCGAGGCCCCAGATAACCACCATCAGCCCGCGTGCCAGCGGTGAATCCAGGCCGACCAGCAGGAACGGCGTGTAGGTACCCGCAATCAGCAGATAGATGGCGCAGTGGTCAAATTTCTTCAGCCATATTTTGGCGCGGGGATGCGGAATGGCGTGATAGAGCGTCGACGCCAGAAACAGCAGGATCATGCTGCCGCCATAAAGCGCGTAACTGGTGATGGCAAGGGTGCTGGCATGGGCGTCAACTGCTTGTCCCAGCAGCAGCACCAGCCCGACAATCCCGAACACCAGCCCGATACCGTGGCTGATGCTGTTGGCAATCTCCTCTGCCAGTGTATATCCCTTTGCGATTAATGGTTTTTTGACCATAGGTAACTCCAGGAGAACTCAAAAACGTTGCGCTACTAGAGTAACTGAGAATAATTCCAGTGCACACCTGTACGCTAAAATATTTCGCCTATCCATACCCCACTGCCTGCGGATCGGCTAAAAGTCGGGGCGCGCGAGCCGCAGTTGTGGCAGCATGAGGCACATTTGCAGGCAGGCTCGACAAGGGCTGGCTACATTATCAGCAGCAAAGGACACCGCCGTGACGATGTTTACCCACTCCGCCATCGCCAGCCTCAACACCCTGGAGATGATGGTCTACAACTTTGTGGTCAAAAACCGCGACAAAGTGATGTACATGACGATCCGCGAACTGGCCGATGCGGCGGGCGTCTCAACCACCACGGTGCTGCGCTTTTGCCGCAAGCTTAACTGCGAGGGGTATTCGGAATTTCGCGTGCGCTTTAAATTGTATCTGGAGCAGAACGAGCCGCCGCAGGCTAATTTCGGTGCCAGCGAAGTAATCAGCTTTTTTAAAAGCGTTAATAACGACGAATTCGATAAATTACTCGATAGCACCGTCGACATCATATTATCCTCCGAGCGTATTATCTTCGTCGGAGCGGGCACTTCAGGGGCGCTGGCGAAATATGGCGCACGATTTTTCTCAAATATTGGCAAATTCAGTAACCATATCGACGACCCCTATTTCCCGGTGACTAATGATATGGCAAAAAACGCGCTGGCAATTGTGCTCTCTGTCTCCGGCGAAACTGAGGAGATCCTGCGTTTTGCCAGCCAGTTCAGTTTGCATCACTGCAAAGTTCTCTCGATTACCAGCCATGAACATTCCCGTCTGGCGAAACTGGCGGATTACAATATCTCCTGGCACGTGCCGCAAATGCGTATTTCCGGCGGGTACGATATTACGACGCAAATCCCGGTGGTTTATATTCTCGAGTCGCTGGGGCGTAAACTGGCGAAGAAAATAGCATAAAAAAACAGGGTGTTTTTTCGGTGTAACAAATTACCGCAGCGGCAATTTGTTATATCGTGACATTCATTTCCCCTTTGCTAGACTCGTTGGCAGCCAATATGACGAGAAGAGCAACGATGAAAAAATTGACCTTACCGAAAGATTTCTTGTGGGGCGGCGCCGTTGCCGCGCATCAGGTAGAAGGCGGCTGGAATAAAGGCGGCAAAGGCCCGAGCATCTGCGACGTACTGACCGGCGGCGCACACGGCGTTCCGCGTGAAATCACGTCGCAAGTGGAAGCGGGAAAATACTACCCGAACCATGAGGCCGTTGATTTTCATGGTCATTACAAAGAGGACATCAAACTCTTTGCCGAGATGGGCTTCAAATGTTTCCGAACTTCAATTGCCTGGACCCGCATCTTCCCGCAGGGCGATGAGTTGCAGCCCAATGAAGAGGGTCTGAAGTTCTACGACGATGTGTTTGATGAGCTGCTGAAGTACAACATCGAGCCGGTCATTACCCTCTCTCACTTTGAGATGCCGCTGCACCTGGTGCAGGAGTACGGCGGCTGGACCAACCGTAAAGTGGTTGATTTCTTTGTGCGTTTCGCCGAAGTGGTGTTTGAGCGCTACAAGAACAAGGTCAAATACTGGATGACCTTCAACGAGATCAACAACCAGCGCAACTGGCGCGCGCCGCTGTTCGGCTACTGCTGCTCCGGCGTGGTCTATACCGACCACGAAAACCCGGAAGAGACGATGTACCAGGTGCTGCATCACCAGTTTGTCGCCAGCGCGATGGCGGTGAAGATTGGTCACCGCATTAACCCGTCGATGCAGATTGGCTGCATGCTGGCGATGGTGCCGCTCTATCCCTTCTCCTGTAAGCCTGAAGATGTGATGTATGCGCAGGAATCAATGCGCGAGCGTTATGTCTTTACCGATGTTCAGCTGCGCGGTTACTACCCCTCCTACGTACTTAACGAGTGGGAGCGTCGCGGCTTTAACATCAAAATGGAAGCCGGTGATGAAGCGATCCTGCGCGAAGGGTGCTGCGACTACCTGGGCTTCAGCTATTACATGACCAACGCGGTAAAAGCCGAAGGCGGCTCGGGTGATGCGCTCTCCGGTTTCCAGGGCAGCGTGCCGAACCCGCATGTGAAAGCCTCCGACTGGGGCTGGCAGATTGACCCGGTTGGCCTGCGCTACGCTCTTTGCGAGCTCTATGAGCGCTACCAGAAACCGCTGTTTATCGTTGAAAACGGCTTTGGCGCGTACGACAAAGTCGAAGAGGATGGCAGCATTAACGATGATTACCGCATCGATTATCTGCGCGCGCATGTGAAAGAGATGGTCGAAGCCGTCACCTATGATGGCGTGGATCTGATGGGTTACACCCCGTGGGGCTGCATTGACTGCGTCTCCTTCACCACCGGCCAGTACAGCAAGCGCTACGGCTTTATCTACGTGAACAAGCACGACGACGGCACCGGCGATATGTCGCGCTCACGCAAGAAGAGCTTTAACTGGTACAAAGAAGTGATCGCCAGCAACGGCGAGAACGTGTGATCGATTGAGGCGTTGCCGGATGGCGGCTACGCCTTATCCGGCCTACAAGAGCGTTGAGCTGCATTCGATTTGTAGGCCTGATAAGCGAAGCGCCATCAGGCATAAAAAACGCTACTTTCCCCCGGCCAGATCGATAAAGCTTCCTGTCACATAGGAGGCTTTATCGCTTAACAGCCAGGCAATCGCCTGCGCCACCTCTTCCGGCTGCCCGCCGCGCTGCATCGGAATGGCGCTGCTGACGCGATCGACGCGTCCCGGCTCGCCGCCGCTGGCATGCATCTCCGTATAGATAAACCCCGGACGCACGCCGTTCACGCGGATGCCGCTTGCCGCGACTTCCAGCGACAGACCGGTGGTTAACGTATCCACCGCCCCTTTTGACGCCGCATAATCAACATACTCTCCCGGCGACCCAAGCCTTGCCGCAGCTGACGAAACATTCACAATCGCGCCGCCCTGCCCGCCATGCTGCGTCGACATGCGCTTTACCGCTTCGCGACAGCAGAGGAAATAGCCCGTCACATTGGTCGCCAGCACCTGGTTGATGCGCGCCGCGCTAAGCGATTCAACACGGCTCTGCTGAAACAGAATACCGGCGTTATTGACCAGCGCGGTCAGCGGCAGCCCCTCTTCGTCAATACGCGCAAACATCGCCTCAACCTGACTTTCATCGCTGATATCCGCCTGCACCGCAAACGCCTTGCCGCCCCGGGCCAGGATCTCTGCCACCACCTCATCGGCGGCGTCGCGCTGGCGATGATAATTGACTGCCACGGTGTAGCCCTCTTGTGCCAGTAACCGCGCGGTGGCGCGACCGATACCCCGGCTTGCGCCGCTCACTAAGGCAATTGCCATGCTCTTCTCCCAAATAGAAAGGGCGCCGAAGCGCCCTTAAAAGATAGTGTGATCAAGCGATTATTGATATTCGCTCATCGGCACGCAGGAGCAGAAAAGATTACGGTCGCCATAAACATCATCAAGGCGTTTCACGGTCGGCCAGTATTTGTTTACCGCGCCCGCCGGGAAGACTGCCAGCTCGCGGCTGTAGGCGTGGTTCCAATCGCTCACCAGTTCATGCTGGGTGTGCGGCGCATTGACCAGCGGGTTATCCTCCAGCGCCCATTCGCCCTGTTTCACGCGCTCGATCTCAGCACGGATCGCCAGCATCGCGTCGATAAAGCGATCCAGTTCGACTTTGCTTTCAGACTCTGTTGGTTCAACCATCAGCGTACCGGCAACCGGGAAAGACATGGTCGGCGCATGGAATCCGTAGTCAATCAGGCGCTTGGCGATATCCAGCTCGCTGATGCCGGTCTCCTCTTTCAGCGGGCGAATATCGAGAATGCACTCATGCGCCACGCGTCCATCACGGCCGGTGTAGAGCACCGGGAAGGCCTCTTTCAGGCGGCTGGCGATATAGTTGGCGTTGAGGATCGCCACCTGGCTCGCCTTTTTCAGCCCCTCGGCCCCCATCATGCGGATATACATCCAGCTGATCGGCAGGATCGATGCACTGCCAAACGGTGCGGCGGAAACCGCGCCCTGACGCGTCAGCATGCCTTCAATTTGCACCACGCTGTGACCCGGAACAAACGGTGCCAGATGCGCTTTGACGCCAATCGGCCCCATGCCCGGGCCGCCGCCGCCGTGCGGGATACAGAAGGTTTTATGCAGGTTGAGGTGCGACACATCTGCGCCGATAAAGCCCGGCGAGGTGATGCCGACCTGCGCGTTCATGTTCGCGCCATCGAGATAAACCTGGCCACCGAACTGATGCACCACTTCGCACACTTCGCGGATCGTCTCTTCATAGACGCCGTGCGTTGACGGGTAGGTCACCATAATGCAGGAGAGGTTCTCGCCCGCCTGCTCCGCTTTCGCGCGCAGATCGGCCAGATCGATGTTGCCATTCTTATCGCAGGCTACAACCACCACCTGCATGCCCGCCATCTGCGCCGAAGCCGGGTTGGTGCCGTGAGCTGAGCTTGGGATCAGGCAGATATCGCGATGCCCTTCATTGCGGCTTTCGTGATAGTGGCGGATCGCCAGCAGACCGGCGTATTCGCCCTGTGCGCCGGAGTTCGGCTGCATACAGAGCGCATCGTAACCGGTGAGTTTCACCAGCCAGTCGGAGAGCTGCGCGATCATCTGGTGATAACCTTCCGCCTGCTCCGGCGGGCAGAACGGGTGCAGTTCCGCAAATTCCGGCCAGGTGATCGGGATCATCTCCGCTGCGGCGTTAAGCTTCATGGTACAGGAGCCGAGCGGGATCATCGCCTGGTTGAGCGCCAGATCTTTGCGCTCCAGCGAGTGCATATAGCGCATCATCTCGGTTTCGCTGTGGTAGCGATTGAACACCGGGTGGGTAAGGATCGCATCGTCGCGCACCATCTCAGCCTGTAGAGAGCGGCTGTCGAGGGCCACCTCTTTATCCAGCGCGTCGATCTCAAGGCCATGTGCGTCGCCGAGCAGAACGCTGAACAGCGCCAGCACATCGTCGCGGGTAGTGGTTTCATCCAGCGTAATGCCTACGGCGTTGAGAATGTCGCTGCGCAGGTTAATTTCATGGGCTTCCGCACGCGCTAACACTGCGGCTTTATCCGTAACTTCAACGCAGAGCGTGTCGAAATAGTGCGCGTGGCGCAGTTTCAGGCCGCCGCGCTGCAGGCCAGCAGCGAGAATGTCGGTCAGGCGATGGATACGCCCGGCAATGCGTTTCAGCCCTTCCGGGCCGTGGAACACCGCATAGAGGCTGGCGATATTGGCCAGCAGCACCTGCGAAGTACAAATATTGGAGTTAGCTTTCTCGCGGCGAATATGCTGCTCGCGGGTCTGCATCGCCATGCGCAGCGCCGTGTTACCGGCCGCGTCTTTAGAGACGCCGATAATGCGCCCCGGCATCGAGCGTTTGAACTCATCTTTCGCGGCAAAGAAGGCGGCATGCGGGCCGCCATAGCCCATCGGCACGCCGAAGCGCTGCGCGGAGCCGAAAACAATATCGGCACCCTGCTTGCCCGGCGCGGTCAGGTGCACCAGCGCCATCAGGTCGGCGGCAACGCTGACCACGATTTTGCGTGATTTTAACTCGGCAATCAGCGCGCTGTAGTTGTGCACTTCGCCGGTGGTACCCACCTGCTGAAGCAGCACGCCAAAGAGATCCTGGTGATCGAGGGCTTTCTCCGCCTCATCGACAATCACCTCAAAGCCGAAGGTTTCCGCACGGGTGCGCACCACATCCAGCGTTTGCGGATGGACGTCGGCTGCGACGAAGAAGCGGTTCGCGCCTTTCAGTTTGCTGACACGTTTTGCCATCGCCATCGCTTCAGCGGCGGCGGTCGCTTCATCCAGCAGCGAAGCGGAGGCGATATCAAGGCCGGTCAGATCGAGCGTGACCTGCTGGAAATTGAGCAGGGATTCAAGACGCCCCTGCGACACTTCCGGCTGATAAGGAGTGTAAGCGGTGTACCAGCCCGGGTTCTCCAGCATATTACGCAGGATCACCGGCGGCAGCTGCACGGCGGTGTAACCCATGCCAATGTAAGACTTAAAGCGCTTGTTACGGCGGGCCAGGGTTTTCAGTTCAGCGAGCGCGGCATATTCGGTGGTGGACTCCCCCACCTGCGGCGGTGCGGCGAGCTGAATATCTTTCGGCACGATCTGCCCGATCAGCGCGTCGAGCGATTCTGCACCAACGCTGTTCAGCATCTCCTGCTGTTGCGTGGTGTCCGGGCCAATATGCCTGCCGATAAACGCGGCGTGATGTTCAAGCTGGCTTAAAGTCTGAGTCATGAGCGAGGGTTCCTGAAACGTGCGGTAATAGATAAAACGAAGATCTGGCTTGCCGGAAAGCGTGACGCTTCACCGGCCTGTTGATGGACGTAAAGGTTGGCCGGAGACGCGTCGCGCCATCCGGCACACCATTATTCGTCTTCTAACAGGGCGCTGTAGCCGGTTGCGTCTAACAGCGCTTCGACTTCTGCCTCATCGTTGGCCTTGATTTTGAAGATCCAGCCTTCACCATACGGCGCGCTGTTCACCAGCTCCGGCGAGTCATTCAGGCTGTCGTTGACCGCAACGATTTCACCGCCAATCGGTGCATAAATATCGGATGCCGCTTTTACCGACTCCGCCACGGCGCAGTCATCGCCAGCGCTAACGGTGGTGCCGACGTCCGGCAGGTCAACAAACACCATATCGCCCAGCAGCTCTTGCGCATGCTCGGTGATACCAACGGTGTAGCTACCGTCCGCTTCTTTACGCAGCCACTCGTGTTCTTTGCTGTATTTCAGATCGCCTGGTACATTGCTCATTGTTTTCTCTCCAGAAAAATAACGTTACGCGACCGCTTTGCCGGCGCGCACAAAAACAGGTTTGGTCACTTTGACCGGCATTTCGCGGTTGCGGATCTGCACCACGGCGGTCTCACCGATCCCTGCCGGAACACGGGCCAGCGCAATGCTGTAGCCAAGGGTCGGCGAGAAGGTGCCGCTGGTGATCACCCCTTTCTGCACATTGCCCTGCGCATCGGTAAAGTGCACCGGCAGTTCATTACGCAGTACGCCTTTTTCGGTCATCACCAGGCCAACCAGCTGTTCGGTGCCTTTTTCGCGCTGCTGCTCAAGGGCATCACGTCCGATAAAGTCGCGATCCTGCGGCTCCCAGGCGATGGTCCAGCCCATGTTGGCCGCCAGCGGCGAGACGCCTTCATCCATCTCCTGCCCGTAAAGGTTCATGCCCGCTTCCAGGCGCAGCGTATCGCGCGCGCCGAGCCCGCAGGGTTTTACGCCCGCATTCAGCAAGCCTTGCCAGAAGTCGGCGGCCTTTTCATTCGGCAGGGCAATTTCATACCCGGCTTCACCGGTGTAACCGGTGGTGGCAATAAAGAGGTCGCCCGCTTCCACGCCGAAGAAGGGTTTCATGCCAGAGACTGCTTCGCGCTGCGCGTCGGTAAACAGGCTGGCGGCTTTCTCCTGCGCATGCGGGCCCTGCACCGCGATCAGCGAGAGGTCGTCGCGCACGGTGATGTCGATGCTATAAGGTTCGGCGTGTTGGGAAATCCAGGAGAGGTCTTTTTCGCGGGTGGCGGAGTTAACAACGAGGCGGAAGAAATCTTCGGTGAAGTAGTAGACGATCAAATCATCAATCACGCCGCCCGAGGCATTAAGCATACCGCTGTAGAGCGCTTTGCCGGGCTTGGTTAACTTCGCTACATCATTTGCCAGCAAATAGCGCAGAAATTCGCGGGTCCGGCTGCCTTTCAGGTCAACGATGGTCATGTGAGAGACATCAAACATGCCAGCGTCGGTGCGCACCGCGTGGTGCTCATCAAGCTGCGAGCCGTAATGCAGGGGCATCATCCAGCCGTGGAAGTCGACCATGCGGGCGCCGCATTGAGTATGTTGTTCAAATAAAGGGGTCTGCTGAGCCATCTTTTCCTCATCGAATACGCTGAGCTATCACGTTTTTCGCAACGCCTTTCCGGCGGCAAAAAAGCGTGTCGATGCCCTGTTACAGGCGGTGACGCAAACGTTCTCTTTGGCCTGAACTTATCACCGAAAGATGCGCTTAACCATAAGGAAAAACCGGTCATCACATTAGCTTATGACCAAAATGCCCTGAGATAACCGCAGTGGAATATAGCGAAAAATCCCTGCAACACGCGGATAAGAGATCACTTCTGCGCGCTTATTGGGCAGGTAATTAGCATTTACTGCCAGTTAAAAGCAAAAAAGCGCGTGAGCTAAAATTAACGACATGAGAAAAACTAATCTGAGAATGAGGGTGAAATTAGAATATTTCAAATGAGAGGGGAGCTTCCCTTCCCGGGGCCGGGAAGGGAAAGTGTGACGCAGTTAACGTAACCACTCCGGCAGATCGTTAAGCCCTAAAGCCTGACGCAATAACTGCGGTTTAACGCCAGGAAGCGTATCAGCCAGTTTCAGCCCGATATCGCGCAGCAGCTTTTTCGCCGGATGCGCACCGGCAAACAGTTCGCGAAAACCCTGCATGCTCGCCAGCATCATCGCGGCGCTATGTTTACGGCTGCGCTCATAGCGGCGCAGGTAGAGATGCTGACCGATATCTTTGCCGTCGCGGCTCAAACGACGCAGCTCAGCAATCAGCTCGGCGACATCCATAAAGCCGAGGTTAACGCCCTGGCCTGCTAAAGGATGGATGGTGTGCGCCGCATCGCCCACCAGCGCTAACCGATGCCCGGCAAACTGCCGCGCATAACGCCCGGTTAACGGGTAAGTGTGGCGTTCGCTCTCCAGTTCGCACAGACCGAGGCGGTTATCGAAGGCCACGGTCAGCGCCTGGTTGAACGCCTCAGGGCTGGTCTCCTGCATCGCCTTCGCCTGCTCCGGCGGCAGCGACCAGACGATCGAGCAAAGATGCGGATCGTTCAGCGGCAGAAACGCGAGGATGCCATCATTATGGAAAACCTGGCGCGCGACAGCCTGGTGCGGCTCGGCGGTGCGGATCGTCGCCACCAGCGCGTGATGGTGATAATCCCAGTAAGTGAGCGGAATATCCGCACGGTTGCGCAGCCACGAGTTAGCGCCGTCAGCCCCCACCACCAGACGTGCCGTCAGCATGGTGCCCTCTTTCAGGGTCAGGAACGCTTCATTCTCTCCCCAGGCGACCTGCTGCAACTCGGCTGGCGCAATCAGCGTGACATCTTTGCACTGCTGCGCCTGCTCCCACAGCGCGTGGTGAATGCGCGTGTTCTCAATGATGTAGCCCAGATGGCTGTAACCCATGCTCAGATCGTCAAAGGAGATGCGCCCGAAGCTGTCTTTCTCCCACACTTCCATGCCGTGATAGCAGCCGACTGGCCCGGCAACGATGTTTGACCAGACGCCGAGGTGGGTCAACAATTTTTCACTGGCGGCGTTAATCGCCGAGACGCGTAGCGCCGGAGGGGCATCCGCAGCCTGCGGCTCGGGAACCGTTTGTTCCAGCACCGCCACGCGCAGCCCGCTCCCTTGCAGGCCGCAGGCTAATGCCAGACCCACCATGCCGCCGCCGACAATCGCAACATCAACACTCTGCACTCTTAGCTCCTTAACGGGCGACCCAACCGAGGGTTCGTTGCGCCAGCGCATCACGCGCCGGGGTAAATAGTTCCATCGCCATCAACCCGAGGTTGCGCCCAACGACCAGCGGCGCCCAGCGGTTGGCGAAAAGATGCACCAGCCCATCCGTCACGCCGATGGTGGCAGCTTTATCTGCCTGCCGACGCTGGTTATAACGTAGCAACAGCGGATAGCTTCCCACATCACTCTGTTCGATAAAGGCGTGCGAAAGGGTTTCCGCCAGCGTCATCACATCGCGCATGCCAAGGTTGAAGCCCTGCCCGGCAATCGGATGCAGCGTCTGCGCCGCATTTCCCACCAGCACGGCGCGATGGGAGACGGATGAGCTGGCAGTGGAGAGCGCCAGCGGGTAGACGCTGCGCTTCCCGGCATGCAGGATGCGGCCAAGACGCCAGCCGAAGGCTTTTTGCAACTCATCGCAAAACTGTTCGTCTGACCAGCTCGCCACCTGCTGCTGTTTTTCACGCGGGTGACACCACACCAGCGAAGAGCGCCCCTGCGACATCGGCAGCATCGCCAGCGGGCCATGTTCAGTAAAGCGCTCAAAGGCGCGCCCCTGATGGGCTACGGAGGTGGTGACATTGGCAATCACCGCCGCCTGGTCATAAGGCGACTGCTGCCAGTTGATATTGAGCTGCCCGGCAATCGATGAGCGCGAGCCGTCTGCCGCCACCAGCAGTTCGCCGGTGAGCTGCTTGCCGCTTTGCAGCGTCACCGTCACCTGCTCTTCACTGCGGGTAAAGCGATCGACGCGATCCGGGCAGTGAAGCGTAACGCCCGGCGCGTTTTGCAGCCGCTTAAAGAGCCGCTGCCCGACATCGTGCAGCTCAACCACATGGCCTAACGCATCAAGCCGGTACTCTTCCGCCGTCAGCGTGACGAAACCGGCATGGCCGCGATCGCTGACGTGTACGGTTGAGATGGGCGTTGCGCAGGAGGCAAGCGCCTGCCAGACGCCGATATGCGCCAGCTGCTGGCAGGTGCCTGCCGCCAGCGCGATAGCACGCGCGTCAAAACCGGGGTGATCCTGCGCGCCGGGCGCGTTCGCTTCCACCAGATGAACGGCAAGCTTGCCCTGCGTCAGATGTGAAATCGCCAGCGCAAGGGTTGCGCCAGCCATGCCGCCGCCAACGATGATCACGCTCATGCGCGCGCCTTCGCCATCAGGGCTTCAATCTCATCGGCTTTTTTGACTACGCTGGCGGTCAGGTTCTCGTTGCCGTTGTCGGTGATGACAATGTCATCTTCGATGCGAATGCCGATACCGCGATACTTCTCCGGCACGTCGGCATCCGGCGCGATGTAGAGCCCCGGTTCAACGGTAAGCACCATGCCGGGCGCCAGCTCGCGGGAGCGATCCTGGCCGTAAACGCCGACATCATGCACATCCAGCCCCAGCCAGTGACTTAAGCCATGCATAAAGAAGGCGCGGTGAGCGCTTTTCGCGATTAGCTCATCAACGTCGCCCTGCAGAATGCCGAGCTTCACCAGCCCGCTCACCATGATGCGCACCACTTCGCCAGTCACTTCCTGAATTGAGGTGCCAGGGCGGAACAGCTCAAGCGCGCGTTCCAGCGAGGCGAGCACAATGTCGTAAATCTCACGCTGCGCCGGGGTGAATTTGCCGCTGACCGGGAAGGTGCGGGTGATATCGCCAGCATAGCCTTTGTATTCGCAGCCCGCGTCAATCAGCACCAGATCGCCCGCGCGCATTTCGCTTTCGTTCTCGGTGTAGTGCAGGATGCAGCCGTTTTCGCCTGCGCCCACAATGGTGTTGTAGGAGGGAAAGCGCGCGCCGTGGCGGTTGAACTCATGCTGAATTTCGCCTTCCAGCTGATACTCAAACATGCCCGGGCGGCACACCTGCATCGCGCGGGTGTGGGCCAACGCGGAAATTTCGCCCGCGCGGCGCAGCACTTCAATCTCTTCAGCGGATTTAAACAGGCGCATCTCATGCACGATAGGCCGCCAGTCGGTCAGCGTGGCGGGCGCTTTAAGATTCTGGCGCGAGCCTTTGCGCAGCTTGTCGAGCGCAGCAAAGAGGATGGTATCCGCGTAAGCGTATTCGCCCTGCGCGTGGTAGACCGCATCAAGGCCATTGAGCAACTGATAGAGATGCTCGTCAATCTCCGGGAACGCCAGCGCGCGATCGACGCCGAGCTTCTCCGGTGCGGCCTCCTGACCGAGGCGGCGACCAAACCAGATTTCAGCGGTTTTGTCGCGCACGCGGTTGAAGAGCACGCTGTGGTTGTGGGTGTCATCGCTTTTGATCAGCACCAGCACCGCTTCCGGCTCGTTAAAACCGGTGAAATACCAGAAATCGCTGTTCTGGCGATAGGGGTATTCACTGTCTGCGCTGCGGGTCGCTTCCGGCGCGGCAAAGATCAACGCCGCGCTACCCGGAACCATCTGCGCCAGTAAAGTCTGGCGACGACGGAGAAACTCAAGCTGTGTCATGACACCTCCTCCATGTAAAAAACTAATTAGTGTAGTGTGGGCTTGCGCACTTCCGGTGCGGTCGGCTGCTGGCGCGTGAAGGTATCGTGGCAGAGCAGCGCCGCAACGCGGACATACTCGATAATCTCTTCCAGAGACATCTCCAGCTCTTCCTGATCTTCATCTTCGTCGTAGCCCAGCTGCGCGATGTTGCGCAGGTCGTCGATCGCTTCGCCGGTTTCGCCGGTCACTTTGTCAAGCTTCGGCTGTGAGACGCCAAGCCCCAGCAGGAAGTGATTCACCCAGCCAGCCAGCGCATCGGCGCGGTCAAAGACGCTGACGTCGTCGCCTTCCGGCAGATAGAGCTGAAAGAGAAACCCATCATCTTCCAGCGAATCGCTGGTGGCGGCATGCATTGCACGCAGCGCCTGGGCAAGCTCGTGGCCGAAGGCCAGCCCTTCGTTGGTTAAATCATGCAGCAGCGGCTGCCATGAGGTGTCTTTGTTGCCGCCGCAGAGCATCCCCGCGATCAGCCCATGCATTTCAGCAGGATGCAATCCCACGCCTTGTTGGTTGAGTAACTGGCCTACTTCCTTGTAACCAGGTATTTCGTTCTGTATAGACATGCGCATTCGTCGTCGTTGGGGGAAATATTCATGGTATGCTACCACTTTGGACCCTGGTGATATACCCGTGATGGTTCACGTTACATGCCATTGCATGTACGCGGATTACTTAAGGTATAGACGTAAAATAGTTGAAAGTACTGACCAGGGTCGCTTATAGTGTCGCCCCTTCGCAGCCCAGGGCTCGAATGCGAAGGCAGAGCGCAGTCAAACAGCAGGAAGGTGGCATGTCTGCACAACCCGTCGATATCCAAATTTTTGGCCGTTCACTCCGCGTGAACTGCCCGCCTGAGCAGATAGATGCGCTGAATCAGGCTGCGGAAGATCTGAATCAGCGGTTGCAAGATCTGAAGGTTCGCACTAGAGTCACAAATACTGAGCAGTTGGTGTTTATCGCCGCGCTGAATATCAGCTACGAGCTTGCTCAGGAAAAGGCAAAAACCCGTGATTACGCCGCCAGCATGGAGCAGCGTATTAAGATGTTACAGCAGACCATTGAACAGGCTTTACTTGATCAGGGTCGCATAACGGAAAGACCGGGGCCGAAGTTTGAATAATACTTCAAGGTCAACTATGGTAGATTGACAGTGAAGTTAAAAAATTCTCTGAGATGTTTGCAAGCGGGCCAGTCCCCTGAGCCGATATTTCATACCAACAGAGTGTGGCGATCCATGGTTGGTGAGCATGCTCGGTCCGTCCGAGAAGCCTTAAAATCATGACGACACATTCACCTTGAACCAAGGGTTCAAGGGTTACAGCCTGCGGCGGCATCTCGGAGATTCCCCTCTTCTACCAGTAACGACCATGACGCAACTGCCCGATTCACTTCCGTCACGACAAGCAATCCGCAAACAGATTCGTCAACGCCGACGAGAAATCACCAGCGCCCAGCAGCGCCAGTTCGCTGAACAAGCCGCACTGCGCATGATGGCCTGGCCACCTGTTGTGATGGCACATACCGTTGCCCTGTTTCTCTCCTTTGACGGCGAACTCGATACGCAACCGCTGATTGAACAACTGTGGCGAAGCGGCAAACGCGTTTATCTTCCCGTATTACACCCTTTCAGTCCCGGAAATCTGCTCTTTTTGCACTACCATCCGCACAGCGAACTGGTGACCAATCGTCTGAAAATTCAGGAGCCGAAGCTGGATGTGCGTGATGTGCTTCCACTAAGCCAGCTTGATGTGCTGATCACGCCGTTAGTCGCCTTTGATGAACAGGGGCAGCGCCTCGGCATGGGCGGCGGGTTCTACGACAGAACGCTGCAAAACTGGCGCGCGTATGGCGTGCAGCCGGTCGGTTATGCCCATGATTGCCAGCGCGTAGAGACATTGCCGGTGGAGGAGTGGGATATTCCGCTGCCTGCGGTGATCACACCATCAACGGTGTGGGAGTGGTAGGTTGTTCCCCTCCCGGACGGGAGAGGAACAGCTAACGCAACTTAGAACAGCAGACGGGAACGAATGGTGCCCGGAATCGCTTTCATGCTCTGTAGCGCGGTCTGCGCAACCTCTTCTTCCGCTTCGATATCAACCACCACATAGCCCATATGCGGCGTGGTTTGCAGATACTGCGCCGCAATGTTGATGTTCTGGCTGGCGAAAATCTGGTTAAGTGCCGTCAGCACGCCAGGGCGGTTTTCATGGATATGCAGCAGACGACGACCGCCGTGCAGCGGCAGGGAGACTTCCGGGAAGTTTACTGCCGAGAGCGTTGAGCCGTTATCGGAGTACTTAATCAGCTTACCGGCAACTTCCAGGCCGATATTCTCCTGCGCTTCCTGCGTTGAACCGCCGATGTGCGGCGTCAGAATAACGTTATCAAACTCGCAGAGCGGTGAGTCGAACGGATCGCTGTTAGTCGCAGGTTCAGTCGGGAATACGTCAATCGCTGCGCCCGCCAGATGCTTACGCTTCAGGGCATCGCACAGCGCCGGGATATCAACCACCGTGCCGCGCGCGGCGTTGATCAGGAGAGCGCCCGGCTTCATCAGCGCCAGCTCCTCTTCGCCAATCATATTCTTCGTTGAAGCGTTTTCCGGCACGTGCAGGCTGACCACATCGCTCATGTTCAGCAGATCGGAGAGATGCTGCACCTGCGTGGCGTTGCCGAGCGGCAGTTTGTTCTCAATATCGTAGAAGAAGACGTGCATCCCCAGTGATTCAGCGAGAATACCGAGCTGGGTACCAATGTGGCCGTAGCCAATGATGCCGAGCTTTTTGCCGCGCGCTTCATAGGAGCCAACCGCCAGCTTGTTCCAGATACCGCGGTGCGCTTTGGCGTTCGCTTCCGGAATGCCGCGCATCAGTAGAAGCAGTTCGCCGATCACTAACTCCGCCACGGAACGGGTGTTGGAGAAGGGGGCGTTAAAGACCGGCACACCGCGTTTGGCTGCCGCTTCCAGGTTCACCTGGTTGGTGCCGATGCAGAAACAGCCGATAGCGACCAGTTTTTCCGCTGCGGCGATGACATCTTCAGTCAGTTGAGTACGGGATCGCAGGCCAATGAAGTGGGCGTCGCGGATGGACTCTTTCAACTGCTCGCTGTCCAGTGCGCCCTTGTGGAATTCGATGTTGTTATAACCCGCCGCGCGGAGGCTTTCGACCGCTTTCTGGTGCACCCCTTCGACGAGCAGAAATTTAATCTTGTCTTTCTCCAGTGATACCTTTGCCATTTACCCGACCCTGTTTTATGTCTGACTGTGATGTTGTGCGGAGGAAAACCGCGTTAGCCAACATATCAAAAAAAACTATCGCGGCAATATGAACGTTTGCGTCACCGCTCTGAAGAAATGTCATCCAGCGGGAAATGGCAGAGAAAAATGCTGGAAAAGCAGAGGCTCGCGGCAGGGATGCGAGATGAAGGGGAAAAACGTGACAGATATCACCGAATTTAACGATGTCAGATTTTTACCGGGAGACCGCTGCCTCCCGGTCAGATCATTTCACGATGGTTTTGACGCCATCCGGGGTGCCGATCAGCGCTACGTCAGCCCCGCGATTCGCGAATAAGCCCACCGTGACCACACCGGGAATATTATTGATGGTGTTCTCCATCGCGATGGGATCGAGAATTTCCAAACCATAGACATCAAGGATGACGTTGCCGTTATCCGTCACCACATTCTGGCGATACTCCGGGCGGCCGCCCAGCTTGACCAGCGTGCGCGCGACCGCACTGCGCGCCATCGGGATCACCTCAACCGGCAGTGGGAATTTGCCGAGGATCGGCACCTGCTTGGAGGCATCCGCGATACAGATAAACTTATCCGCCACTGACGCGATGATCTTCTCCCGGGTCAGCGCCGCGCCGCCGCCTTTGATCATCTGCATCTGGTCGTTGATCTCATCCGCGCCGTCGACGTAGATCCCCAGGCGATCGACCGCGTTAAGATCGAAAACGGTAATGCCTAAGCTTTTCAGCTTCTCGGTAGAAGCGTCCGAGCTGGAAACCGCGCCCTCAATCTGCCCTTTCAGAGTACCCAGCGCGTCAATAAAGTGTGCCGCGGTGGAGCCGGTGCCTACGCCGACAATGGTGCCGGGTTCAACATAGTGAAGTGCTGCCCAGCCCACTGCTTTTTTGAGTTCATCCTGCGTCATGGTCGTTCGCCTGTGGTGTGAAATTTCAGGCGCATTATAAATAGGCTCTGCCGAAAAGTCCCTGTGACCTGTGTCACAATACGCGACAACCATTTTCGTCTGCCACGACGGGAAATTTATGTCATAGTGCGAAAGACTATTTTTCAGGAGATTGCCCGAGCAATGAAACGTCCGGATTACAGAACACTACAGGCACTTGATGCAGTTATTCGTGAGCGTGGGTTTGAGCGTGCTGCGCAAAAGCTCTGTATTACTCAATCCGCCGTGTCACAGCGTATCAAGCAACTGGAGAACATGTTCGGGCAGCCATTGCTGGTGCGTACCGTACCGCCGCGCCCCACCGAGCAGGGGCAAAAACTGCTGGCGCTGTTGCGTCAGGTTGAGCTGCTGGAAGAGGAGTGGCTGGGTGATGAGCAAACCGGCTCCACACCGCTGCTGCTGTCGCTTGCGGTCAACGCCGACAGTCTGGCAACCTGGCTGCTGCCCGCGCTGGCGCCGGTGCTGGTCGACTCCCCGATTCGCCTCAATTTGCAGGTGGAAGATGAAACCCGCACCCAGGAGCGTCTGCGTCGCGGTGAAGTGGTTGGCGCGGTGAGTATTCAGCCTCAGGCGCTGCCAAGCTGCCTGGTGGATAAACTGGGCGCCCTCGATTACCTGTTTGTTGGCTCAAAAGAGTTTGCCGAACGCTACTTCCCCAACGGCGTAACGCGTTCCGCGCTGCTGAAAGCGCCTGCGGTGGCGTTTGACCATCTCGACGATATGCATCAGGCCTTTTTGCAGCAATATTTCGATCTGCCGCCCGGCAGCGTCCCCTGCCATATCGTTAACTCATCGGAAGCCTTTGTGCAGCTGGCGCGCCAGGGAACCACCTGCTGCATGATCCCACATCTGCAAATCGAGAAAGAGCTGGCGAGCGGCGAGCTTATCGACCTGACACCGGGCCTGCTGCAGCGCCGTATGCTCTACTGGCACCGCTTTGCGCCGGAAAGCCGAATGATGCGCAACGTCACCGACGCGCTGCTGGCGTTCGGTCATCGGGTACTGCGACAGGATTAAGAGAGACCCTCTCCCCGAATGAGGAGAGGGACGCCAGCGTTACTTCGCGGCTGGCGTGGACTGCGGTTGCTGCTGCTGTTGCTGCGCCTGATTAGGCTCAATCTGGAAGACTACATCGACCTGATCGTCAAACTGGATGGTCGGCTGTTCGTAAGTCTCCTGCGCCGCAGACTCCGCTGGCGCATCAGCCTTCATCATGCGCACCATCGGGCTCGGCTGATAGTTAGAGACATGGTAACGAACGCTGTAAACCGGGCCGAGTTTGGCATTGAAACCGGCAGCCAGCTGCTGCGCCTGGCGAGTCGCGTCATCAATCGCCGCTTTACGGGCTTTATCCTTAAAGGACTCCGATTGCGCAACGCCCAGCGAGACGGAGCGGATTTCGTTCAGACCCGCTTTCAGCGCGCCATCAAGCAGTGAGTTAAGCTTATCCAGCTCGCGCAACGTCACTTCCACGGTGCGCACAGCGCGATAGCCTTTCAGAATGCTTTTGCCATTCTGGTAGTCGTAATCGGGCTGGGTGCGTAAGTTCGCTGAGTTGATATCTTTACGGGCGATGCCGTTTTGCTCCAGGAAGCTCAGGTATTGCGCAACGCGATCGTCCGCCTGCTTCTTGGCTGAGGCCGCATCTTTCGCGGCGACGTTCACTTCAATCGCCAGGGTGGCGATATCCGGGGTCGCATCCACGCTTGCCGTACCCGTTGTGACAATGTGCGGGCCATCCGGCAATTCACTGGCCTGTACCGCCATTGCGCTGAAACCCACCATCGCCGCCAGGGCTATCACTTTACGTTTCACAGGTACTCCTCCATGTTACTCAATTACGTCCCGTTGGACGGACGCCTGGCAGCAAGCTTAGCCACTTACGCCTGATTGTCCATCGGACTTACCTTAACTGAATAATCCTTGCAAATGGTTAACACCTTCCACCGCCAGTTTCAGCGCGATAAACCACATCACCAGGCCGACCAGAATATTGATAACCCGCTGCGCCGTGGCGGTGCGCAAACGCGGCGCGAGCCAGGCGGCCAGCAGCGCAAGGCTGAAGAACCAGAGAAAAGAGGCGCTGATGGTGCCGAGGGCAAACCAGCGCTTCGGCATCTCCGCTAACTGCCCGCCAAGACTGCCGAGCACCACAAAGGTATCGAGATAAACATGGGGATTGAGCCACGTAACGGCCAGCATGGTGGCGATGATCTGCCCACGCCCCTGGCGAAGCGCATCGGCATTTTCCAGATCGATATCAGGGGAAAAGGCGGTTTTCAGCGCGCCAAAGCCGTACCACAACAGAAAAAGTACTCCGCCCCAGGTCACCAGCGCCAGCAGCCACGGCGACTGCATCAGTAACGCACTGCCGCCGAATACCCCGGCGCAGATCAGCGCAACATCGCTCAGAGTGCAGAGCAGTGCCGTCATGAGGTGATACTGTCGGCGGATGCCCTGGTTCAGGACGAATGCGTTTTGCGGCCCCAGCGGCAAAATTAAAGCAGCGCCCAGCATAAGCCCTTGTAAATAATAAGATAACACGTCAAATTTCCATTCAGTTTATTGCAGGAAGCTGACTATAACGCGCGGGGATTATTAGGTGAAATTGATAATTTTAATCTGCCATTAACCAGGCTAATGGCGATAGCGATAAAAAAGGCCGACAGTGTCGGCCTTGTGCTTACTCGTCAGGTTGCTCTTTAACCCGTTTTAAATTCACATCCATTTGCGGGAACGGGAAGCTAATCCCTTCCTCATCGAAACGGCGCTTGATGGTCTCCAGTACATCCCAGTAGACGTTTTGCAGATCGCTACTTTTACTCCAGATACGCACCACAAAGTTGATCGATGACGCGCCCAGTTCGTTGAGGCGAACTGTCATCTCGCGATCTTTGATGATGCGCTCATCGGCTTGGATAATCTCGTTCAGAATACGTTTGACCTGGTCGATATCCGAATCATAGGCCACACCGATAATCAGCTCGTTACGGCGCTCCGGCTCGCGGGAGAAGTTAATGATGTTGCCCGCGATGATTTTACCGTTCGGGATGACGATAATACGGCCATCCGGCGTGCGCAGGGTGGTCGAGAAAATCTGCACCTGCAATACCGTGCCGGCAACGCCACCGAGATCAACATACTCGCCAGAGCGGAACGGACGGAAGGTCACCAGCAGCACGCCCGCCGCAAGGTTCGAGAGCGATCCTTGCAACGCCAGACCAATAGCCAGGCCAGCGGCACCGAGCACCGCGATCACCGACGCCGTTTGTACGCCGACGCGCCCCAGCGCGGCAATCAGGGTAAACGCGATAATACCGTAGCGCACCAGCGCGGAGAGGAAGTCCGCAACGGTGGCGTCAATGTGTCTTGCACGCATCACCCGGTTAAGGGCGTTCGAAATAACGCGCGCCACAATCATACCAACGATGATGATGGCGATAGCCGCCACGATATTTACGGCATAGCTCAACAGCAGCGCCTGGTTATTTACCAGCCAGGAGCCCGCGTTGTTGATGCTATCGACAACGTGAAGATCTTCCATATTGTGCTTCCTTCTATTGTTCCAAAACGGAAAAAACGCCCCTTGCCAAAAGGACAGCCCCCTAAAGGGTAAACAAAAAGAGGCGCTTTCGCCAAATAGTTAAACTTTTCGCACCTATAGCAGCTTATTGAATTCGCAATAAAAAAGGCCCGCAAAGTGCGGGCCTTTTCGGAAAAGAGCGGCGTAAATTACAGAACGTCTACTGCGTTCAGCTCTTTAAATGCCTGCTCCAGACGCGTCACCATGCTGGTCTGCGCTGCACGCAGCCATACGCGCGGATCGTAGTATTTTTTGTTCGGCTGGTCTTCGCCTTTCGGGTTGCCCAGCTGGCTCTGCAGGTAGCCTTCGTTATCTTTGTAGTACTTCAGAATACCTTCCCAGGTTGCCCATTGGGTGTCGGTATCGATGTTCATTTTGATAACGCCGTAGCTTACGGAGTCTTTGATTTCCTGAGCAGAAGAGCCGGAACCGCCGTGGAACACGAAGTTCAGGCTGTTGTGCGGCAGGTTATGTTTCTTGGAAACATACTCCTGAGAGTCGCGCAGGATAGTCGGGGTCAGTTTAACGTTACCCGGCTTGTAAACGCCGTGAACGTTACCGAAGGAAGCCGCGATGGTGAAACGCGGGCTGATGGCGTTCAGCTTGCTGTAAGCGTAGTCCACGTCTTCCGGCTGGGTGTAGAGAGCAGATGCGTCCATATGGCTGTTGTCGACGCCATCTTCTTCACCGCCGGTGCAGCCCAGTTCGATCTCGAGGGTCATGCCCATTTTGGACATGCGCTCCAGGTACTTAGAGCAGATCTCGATGTTCTCTTCCAGAGACTCTTCAGACAGGTCGATCATGTGAGAAGAGAACAGCGGTTTGCCGGTCGCAGCGAAGTGTTTTTCACCCGCGTCCAGCAGGCCGTCGATCCACGGCAGCAGTTTTTTCGCGCAGTGGTCAGTGTGCAGAATAACCGGCACACCGTAGTGTTCTGCCATCTGGTGAACGTGATGTGCGCCAGAGATAGCACCCAGAATAGCCGCGCCCTGAGGAACGTCAGTCTTCACGCCTTTGCCCGCGATGAACGCAGCGCCGCCGTTGGAGAACTGTACGATAACCGGTGCGCGAACTTTCGCAGCGGCTTCCAGAACGGCGTTGATGGAGTCAGTGCCCACGCAGTTAACTGCCGGCAGAGCGAAGTTGTTTTCTTTAGCTACCTGGAACACTTTCTGAACGTCATCACCGGTGATCACGCCAGGTTTTACGAAATCAAAAATTTTAGACATGTTACGTAGTCCTGTATCTTTGGCCTGGAAAAATGCGTGCCTTATAGCGCGCTGAAATTAAGGCGGGTTACCCCGCCCTGCTGATCTTACTGCTTAGCGCGCTCTTCGAGCATGGCTACTGCCGGCAGAACTTTGCCTTCCACGAATTCGAGGAATGCGCCGCCGCCAGTGGAGATGTAGGAGATCTTGTCAGCGATACCGAACAGATCGATAGCAGCCAGCGTGTCGCCGCCGCCTGCGATGGAGAACGCGTCGCTGTCAGCGATGGCGTTCGCCACGATTTCAGTACCCTTACGGAAGTTCGGGAACTCAAAGACGCCAACCGGACCATTCCACAGAATAGTTTTGGCGTTTTTCAGGATTTCAGCCAGTTTCTGCGCGGAAACGTCGCCCAAATCCAGAATTTGCTCATCATCTTTGATGTCATTAACAGATTTCAGCGTCGCGTTAGCGGTTTCGGAGAACTCAGTTGCCACGCGCACATCGGTCGGAACCGGGATATCACAGGTGCTCAGCAGACGTTTGGCTTCGTCAACCAGATCCGCTTCGTACAGGGATTTACCAACGTTATGGCCCTGGGCCGCAACGAAGGTGTTAGCAATACCACCGCCAACAATCAGCTGGTCAGCGATTTTGGATAAGGAATCCAGCACGGTCAGTTTGGTAGAAACTTTGGAACCGCCAACGATAGCCACCATCGGGCGAGCCGGCTCTTTCAGCGCTTTACCCAGCGCGTCCAGCTCTTCTGCCAGCAGCGGACCTGCGCACGCGACATCAGCAAATTTACCGACACCGTGAGTAGAAGCCTGCGCGCGGTGCGCAGTACCAAAGGCGTCCATCACAAAGATGTCGCACAGCGCGGCATATTTCTTCGCCAGCGTTTCGTCGTCTTTTTTCTCGCCTTTGTTGAAGCGTACGTTTTCCAGCACGACCAGCTCACCGGCAGCGATTTCTACGCCATCCAGGTAATCTTTTGCCAGGCGAACCGGGTTGGAGAGTTTGTCTTTCAGATAGTTAACTACCGGAAGCAGAGAGAATTCTTCGTTGTATTCACCTTCGGTCGGGCGACCCAGGTGAGACGTTACCATCACTTTCGCGCCCTGTTTCAGCGCCAGTTCGATGGTCGGCAGAGAAGCACGGATACGCGCATCGCTGGTCACTTTCCCTTCTTTAACCGGTACGTTCAAATCCGCACGGATTAGAACGCGTTTACCAGCCAGATCCAGATCGGTCATCTTAATTACAGACATGGTGAATCCTCTCGATGATTCTTAAGTTTTGTAGACACTCGCGTGCCTTACCTGAAACTCACTGCAGCTATTGCTAACGTTGTGTCGAGCATACGGTTAGCAAAGCCCCATTCGTTGTCGCACCACACAAGGGTTTTAATCAGGTGCGAACCACTGACCCGGGTTTGCGTGCCATCGACAATGGCGCTGTGCGGATCGTGGTTAAAATCAATTGAGACCAACGGTAATTCCGTATAGTCAACTATACCATGAAATGTTCCCTGCGCTGCTTTTTGCAGCAACTGGTTGACTTCACTCGCTTTTACCGGCTTTTGCACCGTTACGCTTAAATCAATGGCGGTGACGTTAATGGTCGGTACGCGCACCGCAATCGCTTCGAATTTGTCATTAAACTGCGGGAAAATGCGCGAGATGCCCGCCGCCAGTTTGGTATCGACCGGGATGATTGACTGGCTGGCTGCGCGTGTACGGCGCAGATCGGCATGATAGGCGTCAATCACCTGCTGATCGTGCATCGCCGAGTGGATTGTCGTTACCGTTCCCCACTCAATGCCGTAAGCCTCGTCGAGCAGTTTGATCACCGGAATAATACAGTTCGTGGTGCAGGAGGCGTTGGAGACAAGGTGATCTTCGGGACGCAGCGTCATATGGTTCACGCCAAAGACGATGGTTGCGTCGAGATCGCTGCTGCCAGGATGAGAGAAGAGCACTTTTTTCGCGCCTGCCGCCAGATGGGCTTCGCCATCTTCACGGCTGCCATAAACGCCGGTGCAATCAAGCACGATATCAACGCCCAGCTCGCGCCACGGCAGCGCAGAAATCTCGCTTTCGTGCAGGAGGCGAATGGCATCGTCGCCAATAAATAACTGCTCCCGCTCCTGGCGCACATCCCAGGCAAAACGCCCGTGGCTGGTGTCATACTTCAGCAGATGCGCGATCCCCGCGGCGTCCGCCAGTTCATTGATTGCCACCACGGTGATCTCGGCGCGACGCCCTGATTCGTAGAGTGCCCGAACCACGTTGCGCCCGATGCGACCGAAACCGTTAATCGCTATGCGTAGGCTCATAACTCTCCTGCAAGGCCAGCCCGCCTGAAGTGGATGACAGAGTAATCCAGTCGCCACCAGAGGGGAATCCTCGCCTGCCTGAACTGCGTCTGTTTGCTTATTTGTCGAACATTTAAACGACTGAAACGCTTCAGCTAGAATAAGCGAAAGCTGGAATAAAAGGAATGATTGTCCAGACGGATTCGCCAGTAATCTGACTTGCATCACATTTTTGCTAGAATAATTGACGGGAAAAGGCAGAGTCTAACTGAGGGCCAGAAAAGCGAACGAAGGAGAGAGAAAAGCGTCCTTGCTGGTTTATCAGACGGGAGAGTGGGTTGCGAAGCATTAAACAAGCCGGGCTGATGAGGGCTACGCTGAACCCGTTTCACTCCCCCACTTCTGCACTAACGCCATGCGCTAAACGCGGCTTAAAACCAGCTGCGCTCAGGCACCTGCGGTTCGGTGCGATCCGCGCGCGGCATTTCAACCGGCTGCGAAGAGAGCTCTTTCGCCCACAGATCGGCCACCCATTTGACGCCCTTCGCGGTGAAGCGCGCCTGCGACCAGCTGTGGCTGTTTTCGCCCACGCCGCCATGCACGGTGAAGTAACCCGCATCGATATGGTACTGCGGCGGCATCAGCGCGCCGTTAACCCGCTGCATGATATTGCGCTCCAGCAAAAAGCGGCGGAACTGCGGCTCTTTCACGCGCAGCATTTTGCACAGCTGGCGGAAACCGAGCGACTCTTCAACCCGCACATACTGGTCGAAAAACTCCGCTTTAGGCGCGGTAATGGCAAGCTGCGCTTCCGCACGCTGGCGTTTTTCATACTGCTCCGCCCAGGCGCGCGCCGCCGCGGCAGGATTGGTAAAGTCCGGCAGGCCGACGTTTTTTTCGCGCTCCTGCCAGCGATCGAGCATTTCGGCGGTAAAAGCCGGAGAAAGGCGTGAAACCGTCAACAGTGAGTCGCGCTTGTTGAGCAAAAACTCCTGCCGCATTTCGCCCTCGCGCTCGTAAGCATTGGCACTTACCGGCTGGGAAAGACGTTGCGCAGTTTCCAGGCTTTTAACCATCCGTTTGACTTCGGCATGGGTTACGCCTGTCAGCTTCGCGATTTCGCGGCTGCTGATGGTCGACGCGGCAGCCTGCGAATTGAGATGTTCACCAGAGATCAGCATGTTCACTCCTTACTCAAACTCACATCAGTTAAGGTGAGGAAATAGTATACAACTTACTGGATAGATATCCAGTATATTTTTTACACATAGATCAAGGGTGCTTTAAGAGCGTTCAGTAAAAAAAGGAGAGCATGGTGAGGGCATAACGTAGACGTGCCGGAGGGCGATGACGCCTGCTCCGGCACGGAATAGTGCAGACCCGGTAAGCGAAACGCTACCGGGCAATGGGGATTACAGCAGCTCTTTCGCTTTGGCGACCACGTTATCTACAGTGAAGCCAAACTCTTCGAACAGCAGCTCTGCCGGCGCAGACTCACCGAAGGTGGTCATGCCAACAACCGCGCCGTTCAGGCCGGTGTATTTGCACCAGAAGTCGGCGATACCGGCTTCCACCGCCACGCGTGCGCTGACCGCTTTTGGCAGCACCGCTTCACGGTAAGCAGCATCCTGCTTGTCGAAGGTGTCGGTAGACGGCATGGAGACCACGCGCGCTTTCACGCCTTCGGCTGTCAGACGTTCCCATGCAGCAACGGCCAGCTCCACTTCAGAACCGGTGGCGATGAAGATCAGCTGCGGCTGACCGTCACAATCTTTCAGCACGTAACCGCCGCGAGCGATATCCGCCAGCTGCTGCTCAGAACGCTCCTGCTGCGCCAGATTCTGGCGAGAGAGGATCAGCGCCGTCGGGCCGTCGTGGCGCTCAACGGCATATTTCCACGCGACCGCAGACTCAACCTGATCACACGGACGCCAGGTGCTGACGTTCGGGGTCAGGCGCAGAGAAGCAACCTGCTCAACCGGCTGGTGCGTCGGGCCATCTTCACCCAGACCGATGGAGTCGTGGGTGTAAACCAGCACCTGACGCTGCTTCATCAGCGCCGCCATACGTACCGCGTTACGCGCATACTCGACGAACATCAGGAAGGTGGAGGTGTACGGCACAAAACCGCCGTGCAGAGAGATACCGTTGGCGATCGCGGTCATACCGAACTCGCGCACGCCGTAGTGAATGTAGTTGCCTGCGGCATCTTCATTGATCGCTTTCGAGCCGGACCACAGGGTCAGGTTGGAAGGCGCGAGGTCAGCGGAACCGCCGAGAAACTCCGGCAGCAGCGGGCCAAACGCTTCGATAGCGTTTTGGGAAGCTTTACGGCTGGCGATTTTCGCCGGCTTCGCCTGCAGTTTGGCAATGAATTCGTTGGCTTTCGCTGCGAAATCTTCCGGCATTTCGCCTTTCATACGACGAGTGAACTCGGCAGCCAGCTCCGGGAACGCTTTCGCGTAAGCGGCGAACTTCTCATTCCACGCAGACTCTTTCGCCTGCCCCACTTCTTTCGCATCCCACTGCGCATAAATCTCAGACGGGATCTCAAACGGAGCGTGTTTCCAGCCCAGCTGTTCGCGGGTCAGCGCCACTTCCGCGTCGCCCAGCGGCGCGCCGTGGGAGTCGTGGGTACCGGCTTTGTTCGGCGAGCCGAAACCGATGATGGTTTTGCACATCAGCAGCGACGGTTTGTCGGTGACGCTGCGTGCTTCTTCAACGGCGCGTTTGATGGCGTCGGCATCGTGGCCGTCCACGCCGCGCACCACGTGCCAGCCGTAGGCTTCAAAGCGTTTTGCGGTATCGTCGGTGAACCAGCCTTCAACGTGGCCATCGATAGAGATGCCGTTGTCGTCATAGAACGCAACGAGTTTACCCAGCTTCAGCGTACCCGCCAGCGAGCAGGCTTCGTGGGAGATGCCTTCCATCATGCAGCCGTCGCCCATAAAGGCGTAGGTGAAGTGGTCAACAATGTCATGACCCGGACGGTTGAACTGCGCGGCCAGCGTCTTCTCGGCAATCGCCATACCAACTGCGTTTGCAATCCCCTGACCCAGCGGGCCGGTGGTGGTTTCAACGCCAGCGGTGTAACCCACTTCCGGGTGACCCGGCGTTTTGGAGTGCAGCTGGCGGAAGTTCTGCAGTTCGGTAATCGGCAGATCGTAGCCGGTGAGGTGCAGCAGGCTGTAGATCAGCATCGAGCCGTGACCATTGGACAGCACAAAGCGGTCGCGGTCAGCCCATGCAGGATTCGTCGGGTTATGGTTCAGGAAATCACGCCATAACACTTCGGCGATGTCTGCCATGCCCATCGGGGCTCCCGGGTGACCGGATTTGGCTTTCTGTACCGCGTCCATGCTCAGCGCACGAATAGCATTGGCAAGCTCTTTACGTGAGGACATTTTGACTCCAGATCGGACTGTTAAGGGCTAATCCCGTAACGACTTGACGACAGCGCGTTTTGGGCTACGCCGGAAAAAAGTGCCAACAATGTAACCCAAGCGGGTAATCATGTACATGGAGCATCCTTTTGCGCTTCAGAAATCTCTGGAAGCCGCTCGCAAGTT
Source organism: Kosakonia sp. S42 (assembly GCF_016624785.1). Classification (NCBI taxonomy): domain Bacteria; kingdom Pseudomonadati; phylum Pseudomonadota; class Gammaproteobacteria; order Enterobacterales; family Enterobacteriaceae; genus Kosakonia; species Kosakonia sp. S42. The sequence goes on from NZ_JACVTW010000002.1 coordinate 86,461, forward strand.
GCGCAATCTCCTCGCCCGTCCAACACTCTCTTCTTTATACTGGCGCTCACCGCCCTCTCGTGTAGAAGAACGGCGGAGCAAAAAACGACTCAATCATTGCGGAAGATAATAAATGAAAATTCGCCCAGCCCTCCTTGCTCTGGGGATGACCACCCTGCTTGCCGGTTGTCAGAACATGGATTCAAACGGTTTTCTCAGCTCCGGCGCAGAAGCCTTTCAGGCTTACACCCTGAGCGATGCGCAGGTTATTGCCCTGAGTGACGACGCCTGTAAGCAGATGGACAGCAAAGCCACCATCGCACCTGCAAGCAGCGAATACAGCCAACGCGTGAACAAAATTGCCGCCGCCCTTGGCGACAACATCAACGGCCAGAAGGTGAACTACAAGGTGTATGTCACTAAAGACGTTAACGCCTTTGCCATGGCGAATGGCTGTATCCGCGTCTACAGCGGCCTGATGGATATGATGACCGACAATGAAGTCGAAGCGGTAGTTGGCCACGAAATGGGCCACGTTGCGCTCGGTCACGTGAAGAAAGGGATGCAGGTGGCGCTCGGTACCAATGCGGTGCGCGCGGCGGCAGCCTCGGCGGGCGGCGTGGTTGGTAGCTTGTCCCAGTCGCAGCTTGGTGCGCTCGGGGAAAAACTGGTCAACTCACAGTTCTCCCAGCGTCAGGAGTCGGAAGCGGATGACTACTCTTACGACCTGCTGCGTAAGCGCGGCATTAACCCGGTCGGTTTAGCCACCAGCTTCGAAAAACTGGCGAAGATGGACCAGGGCCGTCAAAGCTCAATGTTTGACGATCACCCGGCTTCAGAAGCCCGTGCCCAGCACATTCGCGACCGTATGGCCGCAGACGGCATCAAGTAATGAATAAAGGAGGCGCTTGCCTCCTTTTTATTACGCCCCGGCAGCGCCGATAAAAAAATCCCCTCCGGGCCTGGCCGGGAGGGGATTGATTTCATTGCGGCTCACACCGTGCGATGAGGTTACTCATCTTCCAGATAGGTATAGCCGTAGAGACCCGCTTCGAACTCTTCGAGGAACTGCTGCTGCAGCGCATCGTCCAGCCCTGTCTCTTTAACCTGATCGCGGAACTGCGTTAACAGCTTGCCCGGATCGAGCTGCACGTACTCCAGCATATCGGCCACGGTATCGCCTTCATCAGAAAGCTCCACTTCTACGCTGCCATCCGGGAAGACAAACACGTCAACCGCTTCGGTATCGCCGAACAGGTTGTGCATGTTGCCGAGGATCTCCTGATAGGCACCGACCATAAAGAAGCCCAGCATCGGCGGGTTCTCCGGATCGTACTCGGGCATTGGCATCGTAGTAGCAATGCCGTCGCCATCGACATAGTGATCGATAGCACCATCGGAGTCACAGGTAATATCCAGCAGCACCGCACGGCGCTCCGGCGCATGGTTTAACCCTTCCAGCGGCAGCACCGGGAAGAGCTGGTCGATACCCCACGCATCCGGCATCGACTGGAACAGGGAGAAGTTGACATACATCTTGTCCGCCATACGCTCCTGCAGTTCGTCGATAATCGGACGGTGCGCACGGTTGCTCGGATCGAGCTGCTTCTGCACTTCATGGCACATGTTCAGGTAGAGCTGCTCTGCCCACGCGCGCTCTTGCAGGCTAAAGGTGCCGGAAGAGTAACCAACGTGAATGTCGTGCAGATCCATCTGGCTATCATGCAGCCACTCGCGCAGCGAACGGCGCGTCCCCGGCTCGTGCATCTCCTGCCAGGTTTCCCACATGCTTTGCAGCGCGCGCGGCGCATCTTCCGCCGGCGGAATGGCCGGGGTGTATTCGTTGCGCTCAACGCCAATGATATTGGAGACCAGCACCGTATGGTGCGCGGTGACCGCGCGGCCCGATTCGGTGATCACCGTCGGGTGCGGCAAACCGTGCTCTTCGCAGGCATCGCCAATCGCCCAGATAATGTTGTTCGCGTACTCGTTCAGGCCGTAGTTAACGGAGCAGTCGGATTGCGAACGGGTGCCTTCATAATCGACACCCAGGCCGCCGCCGACGTCGAAGCACTGAATATTCACGCCCAGCTTGTGCAGCTCAACGTAGAAACGGGCAGATTCGCGTACGCCGGTGGCGATATCGCGAATATTGGCCATCTGCGAACCGAGGTGGAAGTGCAGCAGTTGAATGCTGTCCAGACGACCGCGCTCACGCAGGATCTCAACCAGTTGCAGCACCTGGGTCGCCGCCAGGCCAAACTTCGACTTCTCACCACCGGAGGATTGCCACTTGCCGGAGCCTTGCGATGCCAGACGCGCCCGCACGCCAAGGCGCGGGATCACATTCAGGCGCTCGGCTTCTTCCAGCACGATGGCGATTTCGCTCATCTTCTCGATCACCAGATAGACCTTGTGGCCCATCTTCTCGCCAATCAGCGCCAGGCGGATGTATTCACGGTCTTTATAGCCGTTACAGACGATCACCGAACGGGTCATACCCGCATGGGCGAGTACCGCCATCAGTTCCGCTTTGGAACCCGCTTCCAGCCCCAGCGGTTCGCCGGAGTGGATCAGGGATTCAATGACGCGACGGTGCTGGTTAACCTTGATCGGGTAAACCAGGAAGTAGTCGCCGTTATAGCCATAGGATTCACGCGCGCGTTTAAAGGCGGCGTTAATCGAGCGCAGACGGTGTTGCAGGATCTGCGGGAAGCAGAAGAGCGCCGGTAAACGCTGGCCCTGCGCTTCACGCGCTTTCACCAGCTGTGCCAGATCGACACGCGCCTCGGGGACATCCGGATCGGGGCACACGCTGATGTGGCCCAGCTCGTTGACGTCGTAGTAGTTATTGCCCCACCAGGCAATATTGTAAGTCCGTAGCATCTTGCTGGCTTCCTGGGAGCTCATCGCTACCTCCTGCATGGAACGTAGTGCACCGTGTTCGCCTGCTGACGAAGGCGAAACTGAAGAGATGTCGTCAGACATTGCGAACCTCACTTAATTAAAGTGTATACCCTGTGAACTTCACCCTGCTCATTGGCGAGGCGAAGCGACACGGGGATGAAATAGTTGACTACTATCGCAGTGACACATAGCGATAACAACCCATAAACAGCCATGATTTTCGGCATAACATGCCAAAGCACCGACTGCGCGACCGGTTTCTGGTTCATATGATAGTAAAACATCTGTCCGGACCCGAGTATGACAGGCCGGCGAAACCACGAGAAAACTCCTGATGCTCAGGAGAGCCCTTGTTCAGTTATCACAATGCCTTACCGGCCCTGGAGTCCTGAGAAGCGCCGAAATGGGGATAACATCGGCTGGTTTGCAGATCAGAGATGCGAATGACGGGAAATGCGTGCACGTCAGAACGACGCGGCAGAATATTCGGAAAACGACGGTTCATTATTTCGTATCACCTCCACGCAAGCCATGACGACCCGCGACAAGCCAAAGCCATTAAATACACTGCTTAACCCGGCTGGAAGTGGCGACACAGCAGCGATGCCGTGCGCTTTTTTGATGAGCCGCGCGCGGCGTTTTATACCGATAACCGGGTGAAAAAGCAAAATAAAAAAGGCCTTCTTGCCCCATTGCCAGGAAAATTTTCCGTGACAGAGTGTGTCAGGAGACGACACAGATCAAAAAACGCTGGCAATGAGATGAATAAGTAACCTAAAATAGCCGTCCAGATGTTAATCCGTCCAGACCGATTAACACACAGACTTCTTGTGTCATCTTTGCGTAGCCACCGCGAAGAGAGCCGAACACAGAATTCGATTCAACCGAATTACACCAGGTGAAAATTTATTATGGCAAAACACCTTTTTACGTCCGAGTCCGTCTCTGAAGGGCATCCTGACAAAATTGCTGACCAAATTTCCGACGCTGTGCTGGATGCAATCCTCGAGCAGGACCCTAAAGCGCGCGTCGCTTGTGAAACGTACGTGAAAACCGGCATGGTGCTGGTCGGTGGCGAAATCACCACCAGCGCATGGGTGGATATCGAAGAGATCACCCGTAATACCGTGCGTGAAATCGGCTATGTTCACTCTGACATGGGCTTTGACGCCAACTCTTGCGCCGTACTGAGCGCAATCGGTAAGCAGTCCCCGGATATCAACCAGGGCGTTGACCGTGCCGATCCGCTGGAGCAGGGCGCGGGCGACCAGGGCCTGATGTTTGGCTATGCGACCAACGAAACCGACGTGCTGATGCCAGCGCCAATCACCTACGCTCACCGTCTGGTTGAACGCCAGGCTGAAGTGCGTAAAAACGGCACCCTGCCGTGGCTGCGTCCGGATGCGAAAAGCCAGGTCACCTTCCAGTACGACGACGGCAAAATCGTTGGCATTGATGCTGTAGTGCTCTCTACCCAGCATTCAGAAGATATCGATCAGAAATCGCTGCAGGAAGCGGTGATGGAAGAGATCATCAAGCCGATCCTGCCGACCGAGTGGCTGAACGCCTCTACTAAATTCTTTATCAACCCGACCGGCCGTTTTGTTATCGGCGGCCCGATGGGCGACTGTGGTCTGACCGGCCGTAAAATCATCGTTGACACCTACGGCGGCATGGCCCGTCACGGCGGCGGCGCATTCTCCGGTAAAGATCCGTCGAAAGTTGACCGTTCCGCAGCGTACGCGGCGCGTTATGTGGCGAAAAACATAGTGGCTGCTGGTCTTGCCGACCGCTGTGAAATCCAGGTCTCCTACGCCATTGGCGTGGCAGAGCCGACCTCAATCATGGTTGAAACCTTCGGCACCGAGAAAGTCTCCACCGAGCAGTTAACGCTGCTGGTTCGTGAGTTCTTCGACCTGCGTCCGTACGGCCTTATTCAGATGCTGGATCTGCTGCACCCGATCTACAAAGAGACTGCTGCCTATGGTCACTTTGGTCGCGAATCTTTCCCGTGGGAAAAAACCGACAAAGCCGCGCTGCTGCGCGATGCTGCCGGTCTGAAATAATCCACTGACCGTACCGCTATCAAGGCCAGCCTCGCGCTGGCCTTTTTCATTTTTATGCGCGTTATAACCATCCAGTGCCATTTGTGCAGCTATACTCGCTCTGCCCGTAACTATTTCATTTGAAAGCGATTACACCAGGCAATTAACGAAACGCCTCCCTTCCCTCACTGGCTGAAACGGTCGCGCGTCATAATTGTTACATCACGCTTCGGTTTAGTCTGAAATAACGCCCTGCAATTAACCATTCATTGTCAAGAATCCTATAATCCTCAACACTTTTATTTACATTCGTGGCCTGCCCGAAATGTAACCGATTACACTCATGTGATGCATATCACGACTTTTCGCTTATGAGTGACCTAACGTTTATCTCGATAAAATTCATAACATGAATGGAGGGCATAATGCCTGACAATAAGAAACAGAAGCATTCCAACAAGGCCATGACCTTTTTTGTCTGCTTCCTCGCAGCACTGGCAGGATTACTTTTTGGCCTGGATATTGGCGTGATTGCGGGCGCACTGCCCTTCATCACGGAAGATTTTCAAATCAGCTCGCACACTCAGGAGTGGGTGGTGAGCTCAATGATGTTTGGTGCCGCCGTCGGCGCAGTCGGCAGCGGCTGGCTCTCCTGGCGTCTCGGGCGTAAAAAGAGCCTGATGATCGGCGCGGTGCTGTTTGTTATCGGCTCTCTCTGCTCTGCCGCCGCACCGAACGTCGAGTTCCTGATCGTTTCACGCGTGCTGCTCGGCCTGGCGGTTGGTATCGCCTCTTATACCGCTCCGCTCTACCTCTCTGAGATCGCCCCGGAAAAAATCCGCGGCAGTATGATTTCGATGTATCAGCTGATGATCACCATCGGGATTCTCGGCGCGTACCTCTCCGATACCGCCTTCAGCTACAGCGGCGCATGGCGCTGGATGCTGGGCGTGATCATCATTCCAGCGGTGCTGCTGCTGATTGGCGTCTTCTTCCTGCCGGACAGCCCGCGCTGGTTCGCCGCCAAACGCCGCTTCAACGATGCTGAGCGGGTGCTGCTGCGCCTGCGCGACACCAGCGCCGAAGCGAAAAATGAGCTGGATGAGATCCGCGAAAGCCTGAAAGTGAAGCAGACCGGCTGGGCGCTGTTTAAAGAGAACAGCAACTTCCGCCGCGCGGTCTTCCTCGGCGTACTGCTGCAGATCATGCAACAGTTCACCGGCATGAACGTCATCATGTACTACGCGCCGAAAATCTTTGAACTGGCGGGTTACACCAACACCACCGAACAGATGTGGGGAACGGTGATCGTCGGTCTGACCAACGTGCTGGCGACCTTTATCGCTATCGGCCTGGTGGATCGCTGGGGCCGTAAACCGACGCTGGTGCTGGGCTTTATGGTGATGGCCGCCGGTATGGGTATTCTCGGCACGATGCTGCATATGGGCATCCACTCGCCGTCTGCGCAGTACTTCGCTGTCGCCATGCTGCTGATGTTTATCATCGGCTTCGCCATGAGCGCCGGTCCGCTGATTTGGGTACTCTGCTCCGAAATCCAGCCGCTGAAAGGCCGCGATTTTGGTATCACCCTCTCTACAGCCACCAACTGGATCGCCAACATGATTGTCGGCGCGACCTTCCTGACGATGCTGAACACGCTGGGCAATGCCAACACCTTCTGGGTGTACGGCGGTCTGAACGTGCTGTTCATCCTCCTCACCCTGTGGCTGGTGCCGGAAACCAAACACGTTTCGCTGGAGCACATTGAGCGCAACCTGATGCGTGGCCGTCCGCTGCGTGAAATTGGTTCCCGTGACTGATTAACACCCTTCAGGCTTCCTCTGCGGAGGAAGCCTTTTTTGCTTATTGCACTCCCGTCCCGCCCATCCTATTCTCTGCAGTTATGAAAACACCCCGCCTCCCCATCGCCCTCCAGCAAGCTGTTATGCGTAGCCTGCGGGATAAACTCGCCCTCGCTAACCAGAAGCTTGAGCGTGACTACCCCGAGCCGAAGCTGGTCTACCAACAGCGCGGCACCGCCGCCGGTACGGCGTGGCTTGCCGACTACGAAATTCGCCTCAACCCGGTGCTGCTGCTGGAAAATCAGCAAGCCTTTATTGATGAAGTGGTTCCCCATGAGCTGGCGCACCTGCTGGTGTGGAAAGAGTTCGGGCGCGTTGCGCCACACGGCAAAGAGTGGAAGTGGATGATGGAGAGCGTGCTCGGCGTACCCGCGCGGCGAACGCATCAGTTTGAGCTGGAGTCGGTGCGGCGCAACACCTTCCCCTACCGCTGTAAATGCCAGCAGCATCAGTTGACCCTGCGTCGCCATAATCGGGTGGTGCGCGGCGAGGCGATCTACCGCTGTGTGCGCTGCGGCGAGCCGTTAATGGCTGAAACGGCTAACTGAATCCATTAAGAAGTTTTATGCGCTAACTGATTGCATCAGGAAGCCCCTTCCGCTACGTTGCGAGCTCGTTTTGACAGGGAGTTCGCTATGTTCCGTTTTATACCTTTTCTCTTCACGTTGCTGGCAGTGCCTGCCCTGGCCGCCAACGGTATTAACAACTTTTCCCAGGCCAAAGCGGCCGGAGTGAAAGTGAATGCTGACGCGCCGGGCGACTTTTACTGCGGCTGTAAAATCATCTGGCAGGGCAAAAAAGGGGTCGTCGATCTCGCCTCCTGCGGCTATAAAGTGCGTAAAAATGAGAACCGCGCCAGCCGCATCGAGTGGGAGCATGTGATGCCAGCCTGGCAGTTCGGCCACCTGCGTCAGTGCTGGCAAGATGGCGGGCGCAAACAGTGCGCCAAAGATCCGGGCTACCGCAAGATTGAGAGCGATATGCATAACCTGCAACCCGCCGTGGGCGAGGTGAATGGCGATCGCGGTAACTTTATGTACAGCCAATGGAACGGCGGTGAAGGGCAGTATGGCCAGTGCGAAATGAAGGTTGATTTCAAAGCCAAACTGGCTGAACCACCGGCGCGCGCACGCGGTTCGATTGCCCGCACCTACTTCTATATGCGCGATCAATACCAGCTGCCGCTCTCACGCCAGCAAACCCAGCTTTTCACCGCCTGGGATAAGCTCTATCCGGTTACGGCATGGGAGTGCACGCGCGATGAGCGTATCGCGGCCATTCAGGGCAACCATAACCCGTATGTGCAGCGCGCTTGCATGGCGCGAAAGAGCTAACCTACACTAGCGCCATTGTTAACATCCGCCCTGCCGTGCCGGGCGGTAATCTGAACGGATCTAAAACATGCGCATTCCCCGCATCCATCACCCAGAATGTATTCAGCCGGGCAGTGAAATTGCCCTCAGCGAGGATGCTGCCAACCACGTCGGCCGCGTGCTGCGTATGGGCCCGGGCCAGGCGGTGCAGCTTTTCGATGGCTCTAACCAGGTTTTCGACGCAGAAATCACCCACGCCGATAAAAAAAGCGTGCGCGTCAGCGTGCTGCGCGGCGAAGTGGACGATCGTGAATCGCCGCTGCATATTCACCTGGGCCAGGTGATGTCGCGCGGTGAAAAGATGGAATTCACTATCCAGAAATCGATCGAACTGGGCGTAAGCCTCATTACGCCACTTTTTTCTGAGCGCTGCGGCGTTAAACTGGACGCCGAACGCCTGAACAAGAAGCTGCAGCAGTGGCAAAAGATCGCCATTGCCGCCTGTGAACAGTGCGGGCGCAACCGTGTTCCGGAGATTCGCCCGGCCATGGATCTCGAAGCCTGGTGCGCCGAAGAGGAGAGCGGTCTGAAGCTCAACCTCCATCCGCGCGCCAGCCAGAGCATTAACACCTTGCCTCTGCCCGTCGAGCGCGTGCGCCTGCTGATTGGCCCGGAAGGCGGGTTATCCGCCGATGAAATCGCCATGACCGCGCGCTACCAGTTTACGGATATTTTGTTAGGTCCCCGCGTGCTACGCACCGAGACAACGGCGCTTACCGCCATCACCGCGCTTCAGGTTCGCTTCGGCGACCTGGGTTGAAAGGAGAAGCAGAATGATTAAGCTCGGCATCGTGATGGATCCCATCGCGGACATTAACATCAAGAAAGACTCCAGCTTTGCCATGCTGCTGGAAGCACAGCGCCGCGGCTACGAGCTGCACTACATGGAGATGGCCGATCTCTATCTGATTAACGGTGAAGCCCGCGCCCGCACGCGTACCCTCTCCGTCGAGCAGAACTACGACAAATGGTATGAATTTGGCAGCGAGCAGGATATTGCGCTGGCCGATCTCGACACCGTACTGATGCGTAAAGATCCGCCGTTCGACACCGAGTATATCTACGCGACCTATATCCTTGAGCGCGCGGAAGAGAAAGGCACGCTGATCGTTAACAAACCGCAGAGCCTGCGCGACTGTAATGAAAAGCTCTTCACCGCCTGGTTCCCGGACCTGACGCCGGAAACGCTGGTAACGCGCGATAAAGCACGGCTGAAAGCCTTCTGGCAGAAGCACACCGACATTATTCTCAAGCCGCTGGACGGCATGGGCGGCACCTCGATTTTCCGCGTCAAAGAGGGCGACCCGAACCTCTCGGTTATTACCGAAACCCTGACCGAACTGGGCACGCGCTACTGCATGGCGCAGAACTATCTGCCTGCTATTAAAGAGGGCGACAAACGTGTGCTGGTAGTCGATGGCGAACCGGTGCCTTACTGCCTGGCGCGCGTGCCGCAGGGCGGTGAAACCCGTGGCAACCTGGCGGCCGGTGGTCGCGGCGAACCGCGTCCGCTGACCGAGAGCGACTGGGCGATCGCGCGTAAAGTCGCGCCGGTGCTGAAAGCCAAAGGGCTTATCTTTGTCGGTCTCGATATCATCGGCGATCGCCTGACTGAAATTAACGTCACCAGCCCGACATGCATCCGTGAAATCGAAGCCGAATTCCCGGTCTCCATCACCGGTATGCTGATGGACGCTATCGAAAAACGTCTGGCTAAATAAGTGCCACACAGGGTGCGAGCGAGAGCCCGCGCCCTTCCCGCTTTATCTCGTGACAGCATCCTGCTTTCCCCCCATACTACGTTGTCGCTTTTTTGAACCAGGAACAGAACCTCTGACAATGAATTTACAGCATCACTTTCTTATTGCCATGCCTGCTCTCCAGGATCCCCTCTTCCGGCGCTCCGTTGTCTATATCTGCGAGCACAGCGAGGAAGGGGCGATGGGGCTTATTATCAATAAGCCGCTGGAAAACCTGACGGTAGAGGGCGTGCTTGAAAAACTGAAAATCGAGGCCGTTGAACGCGACCCGGCGATCCGTCTTGATAAACCGGTGCTGCTCGGCGGCCCGCTGGCGGAAGATCGCGGCTTTATCCTGCACACCCCACCAGGCGGTTTTGCCTCCAGCATTCGCGTCTCGGACAACACCGTGGTCACCACCTCGCGTGACGTGCTGGAGACGCTCGGCACCGGCGAACAACCCGCTGAGGTGATGGTCGCGCTGGGCTACTCGTCGTGGGATAAGGGGCAGCTTGAGGAGGAGATCCTTGATAACGCGTGGCTTACCGCGCCGGCGGATCTCAATATCCTGTTCAAAACGCCCATCGCCGATCGCTGGCGCGAAGCGGCAAAGCTTATCGGCATCGATATTTCGACCATGCCGGGCGTCGCGGGGCACGCCTGATGAGCGGCACACTGCTGGCGTTTGATTTTGGCACCAAAAGCATTGGCGTTGCCATCGGGCAGCGCATTACCGGGACGGCGCGCGCGCTAACGGCGCTGAAAGCGCAGGACGGCACGCCGGAGTGGAAGCGGATCGAAAACCTGCTCAAAGAGTGGCAGCCCGAGGCGGTGGTGGTTGGTTTGCCGCTCAATATGGATGGCACCGAGCAGTTGCTCACCGCCCGCGCCCGCAACTTCGCCAATAAAATCCACGGCCGTTTTGGCGCAAAAGTGATCCTGCATGATGAACGGTTAAGCACCGTTGAAGCGCGATCCGGGCTGTTTGAACGCGGCGGATTTCGCGCCCTTGATAAAGGCAGCGTCGACTCAGCGTCGGCGGTGATTATTCTCGAAAGCTACTTCGAACTGCACCCGTAAGCCTGTCCGTTTTCCCCTCTCTTTTCTGTTAGCCGCGATCGCGTCGCGGCTTTCTGCCGATCCTTCTCACACTTTCCAGCCCCGCTTTTGCATTCTCGCTAATGTTTCTATAAAAGAAACATTAACGGCTATCAGGATTTCTCAGTTAAGCGCTGGGCCAGTTCGTGCAGGGCGTCTAAGCGCATCTCAACCACCGCATCGTCAACCTGCCACAGACCGGCAAACGCGAGCGCGGCTGAGTGGGCGCCAAGAGGTTTCGCCATCGACACTTCGCCGTCGTCGTGATGCCACACCACGTGCCCCTGCGCGCGCTGCTGGGCGACATGCGGGCCAAGCTGCTGCCACTGCTCCGACGTAAAGCGCTGTTGCAGCGCCTCATCGCTCTCCGCTGCCAGCAGCGACATGCCGATGACCGACTGCCAGGCAGGCAGCATATGGAAACCGGCCAGCGCCTGGCTCACCTGGCTACCGGGTTCAGAGTGGTAGATGTAGATCACCTGATCCTCCCACAGCACGCCCATCGCCACGACGATATCTTTCGGGGCGTAGCGTTCAAGCAGCGGCAGCGCGTGGGAGAAGAGCGCCGAGCCGCGAATGGCCTGCGCCGCCAGCGCATGAATGCCGGGGCCGGGAAGGTAGCGACGCTGCGCGTCCTGCATAGTCAGGCCGATAGAGGCCATGGTCATCAATAACCGGTTTACGCGGGTGGTGTTAATGCCCATCAGACGCGACAGCTCACGACAGCCAATGGCGCGATCGCTGGAGACGAGGTACTGCAGGCAGCGAATGCCATCAATCAGACTTTGGTTCGGTTGAGAAGACATTGCAGGGTTCGCTTTTCAGTTGGCTGGAAAAAACGATTCTACCGTCAGTCAAAAAGGAAACAAGATAATGAAAATCTTTCCTCACACCGATGCCAGAGCTTTTCCGACCCGGCAGCTGCACGCCGATCTGGTCGTCGCGGGCGGCGGGCTGGCAGGGCTTTGCGCCGCGCTGGCGGCAGCGCGCGACGGTTTAGAGGTCGTGCTAATCCAGGACAGGCCGGTGCTCGGCGGCAACGCCTCCAGCGAAGTACGCCTGTGGGCGAACGGCGCGACATCGCATATGGGCAACAACAACCGCTGGGCGCGAGAAAGCGGCATTATGGGCGAGATCATGGAGGAGAACCTCTGGCGCAACAAAGAGGGCAACCCGGTGATGTTTGACCTGGTGCTGCTCGACCTTGCCAGAAGCCAGCCGGGGCTGACACTGCTGCTTAATACCGCCGTCTTTGAGGTGGAAAAAGAGGCGCAGACCATCACTCAGGTAAAAGCCTTTAACCCAATCAACGAGACGTTTTATACCGTCAGTGGCGCACAGTTTTGTGATGCCACCGGCGACGGCGTGCTCGGCTATCTGGCGGGTGCCGAATATCGTGAGGGCGCAGAAGAAGCGGAGGAACTCGGGGAAAAAATGGCACCCGGCGACAACTTTGGCCATAAACTCGGCCACTCCATCTACTTCTACACCAAGCAGACTGACGGGCCGGTTAACTTTGTTCCCCCCTCCTTCGCGCTGAAAGATATTACCGCCATCCCCCGCTATAAACGCCTCACCTCTACCCTTAACGGCTGCGATCTCTGGTGGCTTGAGTGGGGCGGGCGTCTTGATACCGTGCATGAGAGCGAAGAGATCAAATGGGAGCTGTGGAAGATCGTCTGGGGCGTGTGGGATCACATCAAAAACTCTGGCAACTTCCCGGAAGCGGAAAAGATGACCATTGAGTGGGTCGGCGCGATCCCCGGCAAGCGCGAAAGCCGCCGCTTCGTTGGCGACCATCTGCTGAGCCAGCAGGATATTATCGAGCAGCGCGACCACTACGATGCCGTGGGCTACGGCGGCTGGTCGATCGATCTGCACCCGGCGGACGGCGTCTACAGCACCCATGACGGCTGCCGTCAGTTTCACAGCAAAGGCACCTACACCATCCCGTTTCGCAGCCTCTACAGCCGCTCGCTGGATAACCTGCTACTGACCGGGCGGATTATCTCCGCGTCCCACGTCGCCTTCGGCAGCGCCCGCGTAATGTGTACCTGCGGCCTGCTCGGCGAGGTGGTGGGGCGCGCCGCCGCGCTTTGCCATGCGCGCGGTCTCACGCCGCAGGCCCTGGCCCAGCGCGAGCATATCGGCGCGCTGCAACAGCAGTTGCAGCTTAACGGCTGTTATATTCCGCGCCAGTGGCTCAACGACCCGGCGGCAGGTGCCAGCGTCACGGCCAGCAGCGAGTACTGCCTGACGGCGCTTGCGCCCAACGGCAACTGGCATCCGCTGGCAGAGAGGATGGCCCTGCTACTGCCTGTTCCGGCGGGCCATATCGTGCCCTCCATCACCCTGCGGCTGCGGGCAAAGCGGCCAACGGAGCTGACGGTCTCCCTGCTCGGCAGCGTGCGGGCCGGCAACTTCACCCCGGATTGCCACTTTGAAGAGCAGACGCTGAGCGTGGCTGACGAAAGCGAGCAGACCGTCACCTTCCACTGGCAGAGCGAACGCAACCAGTACGTCTTTCTCGCCTTCGGCGCCCATGAAGAGGTTGAGATCGCGCTGACCGATGCGCGCCTGCCGGGCATCATGACGGTGTTTAACAGCCTTAATGCGCGCGTTGCCAAACATACCCGCCAGATCGCCGATGGCGATTACGGCGTCGATGAATTCGACTTCTGGCTGCCTCGCCGCCACCCTTCGCAGATCCTGCCCGCCCTGCGCTGCGATCCGCCGATTGCCGCCTGGAGCATGCAGAATGTGCTCAATGGCCGCCTGCGCCCTGAACAGCAGATCAACGCCTGGTCCCCGGCGCTGGATGACGCCGCGCCGGAGATTGTCTGGCGCTGGGAGAGCCCGCAGACGATTAGCCAGTTGACGCTGGTGCAGGATAACGACTTCGATAACGCCATGGAGTCCGTACAGATGGGACACCCTCTCGCCGTCACGCCGCACTGCATTACGCACTATCGCCTGTGGGCCGACGAGTGGCTGCTGGCAGAGGTGCATGATAATCACCACTCCGTCTGTCAGCACCGTTTCACCCGCCCCATTACGGCGAGCAGCATCAGGCTGGAGGTCGTCGCTACCGCAGGCGCGCTGCCCGCCGTTTACGCGCTGCATCTTCACTAAAGACGCCCTTCGCACACCCGCTGCTGGTGGCTCTGCGCGAAGGTCTGCATCCCCTGCTGCTGCCCGGTTTGCATCACGCCGGGCAGTTGGTGCGTTTTGCCTTCGCGGATCAGGTTCGCCACCGCCGGGGTATTAATCAGCAACTCAAACAGCGCCACGCGCCCGCCCTGTTTATCCGCCTCCAGCCTCTGTGCCAGCACCGCCTGTAAACTCCCCGCCAGCTGGCTGCGCACTGGCTCCTTTTCCTGCGCCGGGAAGCTGTCCACCAGCCGCTCGACGGCCTGCGCCGCGCCGCGCGTGTGCAGGGTCGCCAGCACCAGATGCCCGGTTTCGGCGGCGGTCAGCGCCAGGCGGATTGTCTCACTGTCGCGCAGTTCGCCTAGCAGGATCACATCCGGATCCTGGCGCAGCGCTGCGCGCAGCCCGTCGGCAAACGAGGCGCAGTGTTGCCCAATCTCGCGCTGCTGAATCAGGCTGTTGCCGCTCTGGTGCACGAACTCAATGGGATCTTCCAGTGTAATAATATGCGCCCCGGCCTGCTGATCGAGGTGCTGCACCATCGCCGCAAGGGTTGTCGATTTACCGCTACCGGTCGCGCCGGTGATGAGGATCAGGCCGTTCTCCCGCGCCAGCAGTTCGGCCAGCGCCGCCGGAGCAGAGATCTCGCTAAGCTGCGGGCAGCGCTGTGGCAACAGGCGCAGCGCTAATGAGATGCCGCCGTGGCGGGCAAACGCGCCTGCGCGCAGCCGCCTGCCGCTCGCGGTGGTCAGGGCGAAATCCACCTGCCTCGACTCGCGCCACTGCTGCTGTTGCAGGGAGGTAAGCTGCCCGCTAAGCAGTGCGCTGATGTCGGGCTGCTCAAAAGGCGCAGCGGTAAGCTTCCCGTGCTGTCGCCAGCGCGGTGGAGAACCACTGCACAGGTGTAGATCCGAGACATTATGCTTTACACTAAGCGCCACTATTTCTTCTATATCCATTACGCCATCCTGGAATCATGAACGATATCGCGCATAACCTGGCACAGGTCCGGGACAAAATCTCCGCCGCGGCGGCACGCTGCGGCCGGGCTTCAGAAGAAGTTACGTTACTTGCAGTGAGTAAAACTAAGCCTGCGAGCGCCGTCGCAGAAGCGATCGACGCCGGACAGCGTGCGTTTGGTGAAAACTATGTGCAGGAGGGGGTGGAGAAGATCCAGCACTTCCAGCAGGCGGGTGTCAGCGGGCTGGAGTGGCACTTTATCGGCCCGTTGCAGTCCAACAAAAGCCGTCTGGTAGCGGAGCACTTCGACTGGTGCCACACTGTCGACCGTCTGCGCATCGCCAGCCGCCTTAGCGAGCAGCGCCCGGCAACGCACGCGCCGCTTAATGTTCTTATCCAAATCAACATCAGCGATGAGCAGAGCAAGTCCGGTATCGCCCTGAGTGAACTGGATGAGCTTGCCGCGCAACTCGCTGAACTGCCGGGCATCTGCCTGCGCGGGTTGATGGCGATCCCGGCACCGGAAGCAGAGTATGAACGGCAGTTTGCCGTGGCACGGCAAATGGCTGTAGCATTTGAGGCGCTTAAAACGCGCTATTCAACGGTCGATACCCTGTCGTTGGGCATGACGGATGATATGTCCGCAGCCATCGCGGCGGGCAGTACGATGGTGCGCATTGGTACCGCTATTTTTGGTGCGCGCGATTACACAAAAAAGTAAGAGAAACTGAGGAACGCCATGAAGACGTTGACTTTCCTGCTCTCAACAGTAATTGAACTCTACACCATGGTTCTGCTGTTGCGCGTCTGGATGCAGTGGGCACGCTGTGATTTTTATAACCCTTTTTCGCAATTTGTCGTTAAAGCCACCCAGCCGATTGTCGGGCCGCTGCGCCGCATTATCCCGGCGATGGGGCCGCTGGACAGCGCCTCGCTGCTGGTCGCTTTTGTGCTGAGTTTTATCAAGGCGATCGTGCTGTTTATGGTGGTCACCTTGCAGCCGATTATATGGATATCCGCCCTGCTTATTCTGGTCAAAACCATTGGCCTGATGATTTTCTGGGTGCTGCTGGTAATGGCAATCATGAGCTGGGTCAGCCAGGGTCGCAGCCCGGTTGAGTACGCACTGGTTCAGCTGACCGAGCCGCTGCTGCGCCCGATCCGCAACCTGCTGCCGGCAATGGGCGGCATCGACTTCTCGCCGATGATCCTCGTGCTGCTGCTCTATGTGCTCAATATGGGGATTGCCGAACTGCTGCAATCCACCGGTAATATGCTGCTGCCGGGGCTGTGGATGGCACTATGAGTGCCGTTGTTTCCTCTCAGGACGGGCTGGTTTTACGGCTTTATATTCAGCCGAAAGCCAGCCGCGACGCGATTATCGGTTTGCATGGCGACGAAGTGAAAGTCGCCATCACCGCCCCGCCGGTGGATGGCCAGGCCAATGCGCACCTGGTGAAATTTCTCGCTAAACAGTTCCGCGTCGCGAAAAGCCAGGTGCTGATCGAAAAGGGCGAACTGGGCCGCCATAAACAGATTAAAATCGTTCATCCGCAACAGATCCCGACAGAAGTCGCGGCGCTGATAAATTAGGATCCGCTATGCAAAAAGTTGTCCTCGCCACCGGTAACGCCGGTAAAGTGCGCGAGCTTGCCTCGCTGCTCAATGATTTCGGCCTCGATGTGGTCGCACAAACCGAGCTGGGCGTCGAATCCGTTGAAGAGACCGGGCTGACCTTTATTGAAAATGCCATTCTGAAAGCCCGCCATGCGGCAAAAGTGACTGGCTTACCCGCCATTGCCGATGATTCGGGGCTGGCAGTCGATGCGCTGGGCGGCGCGCCGGGGATCTACTCCGCACGCTACGCAGGCCTTGAAGCCAGCGATCAGCAGAACCTGGAAAAACTGCTTGATGCGCTGCAAAACGTGCCGGACGGCGAGCGCCAGGCGCAGTTCCACTGTGTGCTGGTCTATATGCGCCATGCCGACGATCCGACGCCGCTGGTGTGCCACGGAAGCTGGCCTGGCGTGATTGCCCGCGCGCCTGCGGGCAGCGGCGGCTTTGGTTATGATCCTATCTTTTTCGTCCCCTCCGAAGGCAAAACCGCCGCGGAGCTGACACGCGACGAGAAGCGCGCCCTCTCCCATCGCGGTCAGGCGTTAACCCTGTTACTGGAAGCAATGCGTAATGGCTGATTTGCCGCCTCTGAGTCTCTATATCCACATTCCCTGGTGCGTGCAGAAGTGCCCCTACTGCGACTTCAACTCCCACGCGCTGAAGGGCGAAGTGCCGCACGACGACTATGTCCAGCATCTGCTTGCGGATCTGGATGGTGATGCCGCCTACGCCCAGGGACGGGAAATAAAGACCATCTTTATCGGCGGCGGTACGCCGAGCCTGCTCTCCGGCCCGGCAATGCAGACTCTGCTTGATGGCGTTCGCGCGCGTCTGCCGCTGGCCAGTGATGCGGAAATTACCATGGAGGCGAACCCCGGCACCGTTGAGGCTGACCGCTTCGCCGACTACCAGCGCGCTGGCGTTAACCGTATCTCGATAGGCGTGCAGAGTTTCAGTGAAACCAAGTTGCAGCGTCTCGGGCGTATTCACGGCCCGGAAGAAGCTAAACGTGCGGCACGCCTTGCGAGCGGCCTGGGGCTGCGCAGTTTCAACCTCGATTTAATGCACGGCTTGCCGGATCAATCCGTTGAGGAAGCGCTCGACGATCTGCGCCAGGCCATCGCTTTAAATCCGCCGCATCTGTCGTGGTATCAGCTCACCATCGAACCCAATACGCTCTTTAGCTCGCGCCCGCCGGTGCTGCCGGATGACGACGCGCTGTGGGATATCTTTGAGCAGGGGCATCAGATCCTGACGGCTGCCGGTTATCAGCAGTATGAAACCTCGGCCTATGCCAAACCGGGCTATCAGTGCCAGCACAACCTGAACTACTGGCGCTTTGGCGACTACCTCGGAATCGGCTGCGGCGCGCACGGCAAAGTGACCTTCGCGGACGGGCGCATTTTGCGTACGGCGAAAACGCGCCATCCACGCGGCTATATGCAGGGAAATTACCTTGATAAGCAGCATGATGTTGAAGAGCAGGATAAGCCGTTCGAGTTCTTTATGAACCGGTTCCGCCTGCTGGAACCGGCGCCGCGGGCAGAGTTTTCCGCGTATACCGGTCTGGATGAAGCGACCATCCGCCCGCAAATTGAGCAGGCGCTGGCGCTCAATTATCTGACCGAGACCGCAACGCACTGGCAGATAACCGAGCACGGTAAGCTGTTTCTCAATTCATTGCTTGAGTTGTTTCTTAGCGAATAACGTGAAGTGAGAGATAAAAATAAGGGGAAATATTATTTCCCCCTTAATTATTTTAGCGGCGTGATTATTTAAAGAATGGTATTACAGCAATTTCCGTTGGTGCATTCCGTGGCGTAATAAGACGATGCCAGAGGAGATAATGCCACCAAGAACGATCGCCAGCACGATAATAATCGCTTTACCCGGACCATCTTTTTTCATCGGGAACGACGGCGAAAGTTGATATTTAAAAGGAGAGAACTCCACATCTTTAATATTCACTTTCTCAAGTTGCGCCAGATGATACTCACGGTTACGGAAGTCTGCATTCAGCTCGGTAAAATCTTTCATCGACTGCTCAATACGCAGTTTTTCAGAGATACCATCGGCGCCGAGCGCGATAGAGAAGTCCGGGTCATCCTGTACCGCCTGACCATTGCTGTAGACCGGGCGTTTGATGCCCGCGGCATTCGCTACTTCAAGGGAGTAGTTCAGGCGCTTTAATTTAGCCTCGTGCGCGTTCGCAATGCGGGTACGATCCATCTCCAGCACATTTTTTTCGACGTTTTTCTTCAGCTCAATATCGTTACGCACGGTTTCAAGCGTTTCGCTCACCACTTTGGCGGTAATGAAATTGATATAGTCTGTCAGTACCTGCTGAGCCTCAACAGCCTTTGGCGCGGTGAAACTGAGCGACCATGAGGTGTACGGCGTGTCGGTCGTACCTGTCGACTTATCGTTGTTGGTAAGTTTGAGGTTGCCAGCCACCAGCGCCAGCGCGCGCCGCAAATCATACTGATCGAGATTACTCTGTTCCAGTTGGCCCAGCACCAGCGGAGAAGTCGCAAGGAACTCCTCTTTCAACGATTGTGAAGAAAATTTCTTGAGGAAGAGTTTGTAAACATCATCCGGCGAAACAGAACTTTTCACATCAAGGACTTGCAGGGTCATCAACGCTCTCTGCAATTCCGCCCACTGGATCTTTTCAGCCGGTGTTATCTCAGCCTGACTGGTCCATTTTTGCGGCAGTAATGCGCTAATAAAGAAGCCACAGACGGCGAAAAAAAGGACGGTGGCAATAATAAGCTTTTTGCCTCGCCATAAAAGGCTGAACAGATAAAGCAGATCAACCTCGTTATTTTTGAGATTAAGATCAGAACCTTCATAAAATGAAGCGTCGCTTCGCGGCTGTAAGTTTATTGATGACATAGAGTGCTTATGCAGGAGTGGTGTCCGTAATTGAGGCGGCGATATTAGCATCAACAAGAACATTCTGAAAGTATGTAAATAGCGGTTCGCCAGTCAAAGTCGTTTATTTTTTTAAGTAAAACCCCAATATTTGGTAGGTAAAAATAGAGATATAAAGATTGATTTTACTGAAAGGCATTTATCAGAAATAAGAGAGATATACCAGGTAAGCATAATTAAGGAAAAAGAGTATTAAATAAGCAACGCAAACCAGAAGGTTATTTATGAAGAGATATTGAAACAGCGGCGTTCGCAGAAAGGAAAAGCCGCTGTGGAAAGTTACTTCAGGGAAGAGGTTAACGCTTTGCGGCTCTCTTCGAGAGAAACCACGCGCTGGCAGACATCTTTGCCAAACTGCTGGAAGTCAGCTTCCTGATTTTTCCATTCGTTCTGGATAGAGGTTTGTAAGCCGCCGAGATTGCCGAGCACATTCTGCAACGGGTTGCCGCCGCTTTTCATCACCGCTTTCGCGCCCATTTCGTTAATGCTGTCCTGCAGAATGCCGCCCATCGCCTGGTTGACTAACTGCTGACCATCGGCGCGAACCTGTTCAATCGCCTTGTAGTGGAACGTCAGGCCGTCGCTGCGATGCTCGATGATACGATTCATCTGCTCTTTGAGCTGCGCGTCGAGTTTGGTGAGGCGGTTACGCATGCTGCTGCTCTCCCCCACCTCTTTGACGATGATCTTATCCAGCGCAATGCGGTTTTTCTCCACGCGGGTCAGCGCGCCGTTGTCGATCCACGGCAGGGCGCTGCGTAACTCAGCCTGGTAATCTTTTGCCTGCTCGCGCTGTGCGGCGCTGAGGGAGGGCTGTTTGCCGTTAAACATCACATTGCCCTCTGGCGTGATCACCAGATTGCCGTTTTCGCCCTTCACCTGCACGGTTTGCGGGCTGATAATCACATCGTCGCGCGGCGTGACGCTGCACTGATAATCTGCCTGCGCCGCGAAAGCTGTAAGGGTGAGCGTTGCCGCCAGCAGCGTTTTACGCATTCTATTAACTCCTGTAGAGACAAAATGGGCCAGCAGATGCTGGCCCTTATGTTTGTTTAGTCCCACCAGACGTCGAAAAGTTCGCTGGTGCGTACCGCTTCGAGCTTCTGCTCCTCCAGCCACTTACGCACAAGGGCCTGATGCTCTTCGGTGCATTTGCCAATCTCTTGCAGGCAGATTAACCCTTCCCACGCCAGATAGCCGCTGCCATCAAACGCCAGTTTATTTGGCGCAATCACCTGCTTGATGAAGTTATCAACGGTACTGTCGATCTGCTCTTCCGTTGTGCCTTCCGGGAAACGCCACGCGACGGAGAAACCCACTTCCTGGAATTCGTCGAT
This sequence comes from Kosakonia sp. S42, assembly GCF_016624785.1. NCBI lineage: Bacteria > Pseudomonadati > Pseudomonadota > Gammaproteobacteria > Enterobacterales > Enterobacteriaceae > Kosakonia > Kosakonia sp. S42. The sequence continues at coordinate 107,462 of NZ_JACVTW010000002.1, forward strand.
ATGCATTTTTTTACGCAAGCGACGGCTGCGGTTCTTTGCCATTATTTCACCCTCTCGAACATTAAGTCCCATACACCGTGACCAAGACGATGGCCACGCTGTTCAAATTTCGTTACCGGGCGCGATTCCGGGCGCGGCACATAGTCGTTGCTGGCCGACAGGTTCTTATACCCGTCGATGGAGTTCATCACCTCCAGCATATGTTCTGCATAGGCTTCCCAGTCGGTCGCCATATGGAATACGCCACCCAGCTTGAGCTTGCTCTTCACCAGCTCGGCAAAGGGTACCTGCACAATACGGCGCTTATTATGACGCGCTTTATGCCACGGGTCCGGGAAAAAGAGTTGCACCATGTTTAAGGAGTTATCCGGAATCATCGTGTGCAGCACTTCTACCGCGTCATGGCACATTACGCGCAGGTTCTCGACGCCCTCTTCGTGCGCAGAAGAGAGGCAGGCACCGACGCCCGGCGAGTGTACTTCAATGCCGAGGAAATCCTGCTCCGGGCGGGTTTTCGCCATTTCGACCAGCGAAGCGCCCATGCCAAAACCGATCTCCAGCGTCACCGGTGCGGTGCGACCAAACAGGGCGGTAAAATCGAGCGGCTGTTCGGTAAACTCAACGCCCATCACCGGCCAGTAATTGTCCAGCGCATGCTGCTGACCCTTCGTCAGACGCCCCTGGCGACGGACAAAGCTACGAATGCGGCGCAGCGGGCGGCCATTTTCATCAAATTCCGGTGAAATGACGTCGTTATTCATAAAGTTTTCTGCTCGTGAGAGTGTTCAGGAAACGGGCATTATCCAAAGTTCATGGCATGATGCAAGCACCGGAAAGTTCCGGTTTACAGTGCAACGCCGCTGTGCTGCAATCTTCGCCCCTGATAAAGCGATTCTGGTGACCATGCAAGCGTCTCAATTCTCAGCCCAGGTTCTGGACTGGTACGACAAATTTGGGCGGAAAACCCTGCCCTGGCAAATTGAAAAGACGCCCTACAAAGTATGGCTGTCAGAAGTGATGTTGCAACAAACCCAGGTCACAACGGTGATCCCCTATTTCGAGCGCTTTATGGCGCGCTTCCCGACGGTGACTGATTTAGCCAACGCGCCGCTGGATGAAGTGCTGCATCTGTGGACCGGGCTCGGTTACTACGCCCGCGCACGCAATCTGCATAAAGCCGCGCAGCAGATCGCCACGCTGCACAATGGCCGTTTTCCTGAAACCTTTGAAGAGGTCGCCGCGCTGCCAGGCGTTGGCCGCTCGACGGCGGGTGCCATTCTCTCTTTATCTCTCGGCAAACACTTTCCGATTCTCGATGGCAACGTTAAGCGCGTGCTGGCCCGCTGTTATGCGGTGGCCGGCTGGCCGGGGAAAAAAGAGGTGGAGAAACGGCTGTGGGAGATAAGCGAGCAGGTAACACCGGCGAAAGGCGTCGAGCGCTTTAACCAGGCGATGATGGATCTTGGCGCCATGGTCTGCACCCGCTCAAAACCGAAGTGCGAACTCTGCCCGCTGCAAAGCGGCTGCATCGCTTACGCCACGCACAGCTGGAGCAGCTACCCGGGTAAAAAGCCGAAGCAGATCCTGCCCGAGCGCACCGGTTATCTGCTGCTGATGGAGCATGAAGGCACGGTTTATCTTGAACAGCGCCCGCCGAGCGGCCTGTGGGGCGGGCTCTTCTGCTTCCCGCAGTTTAGCGATGAAGCGGCGCTGCGCGACTGGCTGGCGCAAAAAGGGATTAACGCAGATACTCTCAGCCAACTTGTCGCGTTCCGCCACACTTTTAGCCATTTCCACCTCGATATTGTGCCGATGTGGCTTCCTGTGTCTTCCGTTGCCGCGTGCATGGATGAAGGTGCAGGTCTTTGGTATAACTTAGCGCAACCGCCATCCGTCGGTCTGGCGGCTCCGGTGGAACGCCTGATACAGCAATTACGCGCCGAAGCGGCATCTTAGCGGCGCGCAAAAAGAGGAATGATTATGAGCAGAACCATTTTTTGTACCTTCCTGCAACGCGAAGCGGAAGGGCAAGACTTCCAGCTCTATCCGGGCGACCTGGGTAAACGCATTTATAACGAGATCTCGAAAGAGGCCTGGAAGCAGTGGCAGCAGAAGCAGACGATGCTGATCAATGAGAAGAAACTCAACATGATGAACGTCGAGCACCGCAAATTGCTGGAAGAGGAGATGGTCAATTTCCTGTTTGAAGGCAAAGACGTGCACATTGAAGGCTACACGCCACAAGAAAAAAAATAGGCGTCGTGGTTTAAACCCGCCGGCAGTGCCATAAATCCAGGGAAGGCATTGCCGGTTCGCGAGCGTCTCAGGCGCTGTAATCAAACACAACTGCATCCGGAATGATGAAAAAATTTTTAGCGCTAGCGATGATCGCGCCGTTGCTGATCTCTTGTTCCAGCTCTAATAAATCCGGCGAAGACTACAACGAAGCCTGGATCAAAGACACCAACGGTTTTGACATTTTGATGGGCCAGTTCGCCCACAATATTGAGAATTTATGGGGCTTTAACGAAGTACTGATCGCAGGCCCAAAGGATTACGTTAAGTATACCGATCAGTACCAGACGCGAAGCCACATCAACTTTGATGAAGGGACGATTACTGTCGAAACCATCTCGGCGACCGATCCGGCGGCGCACCTGCGCGCGGCGATCGTTAAAACGCTGCTGATGGGCGACGATCCCGGCTCTATCGATCTCTACTCCGATACCGACGACATTACGATCTCCAAACAGCCTTTCCTCTATGGTCAGGTGCTGGACAACAACGGCGAAGCGATTCGCTGGCAGTGGCGCGCGGAAAAATATGCCGACTATCTGCTGCAAACGCGGCTGAAAACCCGCACCAGCGGCATCCGTGTGATCTCCAGCATCACCATTAATCTGGTACCGAACCACCTTGATAAACGTGCGCATAAATATATGGGCATGGTGCGCAAAGCGTCGCATAAGTATGGCGTTGAGGAGTCGCTGATTCTGGCGATTATGCAGACGGAATCCTCCTTCAACCCCTATGCGGTGAGCCGCTCCGATGCGCTAGGTCTAATGCAGGTGGTGCAGCACAGCGCCGGGAAAGATGTCTTCCGTGCGCAGGGTAAATCCGGTACGCCGGACCGCAGTTATCTCTTCGATCCGCAGAGCAATATTGATACCGGCACCGCTTACCTGGCGATGCTGAACAATGTCTATCTTGGCGGTATCAGCAACCCGACCTCACGGCGCTATGCGGTGATCACTGCCTATAACGGCGGTGCGGGCAGCGTGCTGCGCGTCTTCTCGGCGGATAAAGTGCAGGCGGCGAATATCATCAATACCATGTCGCCGGGCGATGTGTATGAAACGCTTACCACGCGCCACCCTTCTGCTGAGTCACGCCGCTATCTCTACAAAGTGAACGCCGCGCAGAAAACCTACCGTCGTAATTAACGCCCCTTGTGGTTTATGCCCTTTTACCTTTGCAGGTAAAAGGGCATAAGCCCGCCTTCTGGCCCTCGCAATCGGTTGCGTAAAAGCGTGATCAAGATCACTTAATAAGAATGCAATCAGACGAAGATTGCATTTTTCTGTCGTACGTAACAAACAACGCCGCCGCAAAGTGATAAAGTGCCGCCACAAATCGCAGTATATCTGCCCATTACAACGACAACCGTCTCCTTTGCGAGGAAATAAGCATGAATCTTAAGCTGCAGCTGAAAGTGATCATCTTTCTGCAGTTCTGCCTGTGGGGCAGTTGGCTGACGACACTTGGCTCTTATATGATCGTGACCCTGAAATTTCAGGGCGCGGAAGTCGGCGCGGTCTACAGCTCCCTTGGTATCGCCTCGCTGTTTATGCCAACCCTTTTAGGCATCGTCGCCGATAAGTGGCTTAGCGCGAAATGGGTCTATGCCCTCTGTCATCTGGTCGGGGCCATCACGCTGTTTATCGCCGCAGGCGTCACTACGCCGGGCGCGATGTTCGCCATTATTCTGCTCAACTCGCTGGCCTATATGCCGACGCTGAGCCTGGTGAACTCCATCTCCTATTTCCGACTTAAATCTGCCGGGCACGATATCGTCACTGATTTCCCGCCGATTCGTATCTGGGGCACCATCGGCTTTATCCTCGCCATGTGGGCGGTGAGCTTCTCCGGCTTTGAGTTAAGCCATATGCAGCTCTACATTGGCGCCGCGCTGTCGCTGCTGCTGAGCGTGATTGCGCTGACGCTGCCGCACATTCCGGTGGCTAACAGCAAGCAGAAGCAGACCTGGGTGGAGATGCTCGGCCTGAACGCCTTTGCGCTGTATAAAAACAAACGTATGGCGATCTTCTTTATCTTCTCTATGCTGCTGGGCGCGGAGTTGCAGATCACCAATATGTTCGGCAACACCTTCCTGCACAGCTTCGACTCGAATCCGCTGTTCGCTAACAGCTTTATCGTTACCCACGCGTCGGTAATGATGTCGATTTCGCAGATTTCGGAAACCGTCTTTATCCTCGCCATTCCGTTCTTCCTGAGCCGTTACGGCATTAAGAACGTGATGATGATCAGTATCCTCGCCTGGGTGCTGCGCTTTGGTCTGTTCGCTTATGGCGACCCAACGCCGTTCGGCACCGTGCTGCTGGTGCTGTCGATGATCGTGTACGGTTGCGCCTTCGACTTCTTCAACATCTCCGGCTCGGTGTTTGTTGAGAAAGAGGTTAGCCCGGAAATCCGCGCCAGTGCGCAGGGCATGCTGCTGATGATGACCAACGGCTTCGGCTGTATCCTCGGCGGTATGGTGAGCGGCAAAGTAGTGGAGATGTACACCACCGCCGGTCTTACCGACTGGAAAACCGTGTGGCTGATCTTCGCCGGTTACTCGCTGGTGCTGGCCGTCGCCTTCGTGATGCTGTTTAAGTACAAGCATGTGCGCGAGCCATCTGGCGTGACGCAGAAAGCGTAAACAGAAAACCCGGCCTGAGCGCCGGGTTTTTTATGCGTATCATTTTGTAGGCCGGATAAGCGCAGCGCCATCCGGCATTTCCACCCATTGCCGGATGGCGGCGTTGCCTTATCCGGCCTACGTAACAGCTTCAGTTACGGGATCATCGCCAGCACATACGCCACTGCCAGCAGATCGGCGCTGCCGCCGGGGCTTAAATGTCGCGCAATCAACGCCTGGTCCATCTGGCGTAAATCATCCCTCTCCCATCCGGTGGCTAATAGCTGCTGCGCATAATCCTGCACATAACGCAGCCCCGCCAGGCCACCGCGTGACACCAGATTGCTGTCGCGGTTAACAGCCATCAGCCTGAGCAGCGCGTTGTGCAAACGGCGCTCCCCCTGCTCCTGCTGCCAGAAGGGCAATACCGCACGACGCACGGTAATAAACCCCTGCTCCGCCTCGCCGCGCGCGCCGGTCAGGCCATAGTCGCGAAACTGCTTTTCACCGGCCGTGATTGCCTGCGCCCGCCCGGCAAGCTCGCGCGCCACCAGCCCGCGGCAGATCGCGCTCACCTCGTGACAAAGCGCATCCGCGCTCAGTTGCCAACCCAGCCCCCGCAGCCGCCCGGCGGCAAACGACAGCAACCCGAGTGAGAAGATGCCGCCTTTATGGGTATTCACCCCATGGGTGGCGGCAAACATCGCCTGCTCGCAGGCAATCCCCATCGGTCGAATCAGCCGTAACTGCGCCGCCGCCGGTTGATGGGCATGATCAAAACCCGCCTGCTCGAAGCGGGCAAACCACGGCGTAATGGCGTCGATACTGGCGAGAAACAGCGCGTAATCCATATCGCGGTGCGCGCCGCTGTTTGCCCTGTCCACCAGCCCCGGCTTCGGGGTGAGATCCAGCTCCTGCCGCAGCGCCCGCGCCGCCAGCGCAGGCACAAACGCCACGGCAGGTTTAGTCGCGGGTAAACCAGCCATTGATCAGCCCCTCAACGCGGCTCACCACCTCATCCAGCGGATGACGGCGGGAGCGGGCGCAGCTGTGCGCCGGTTCATCGCACACCAGACAGCGACGGGTGCTGCGATCCAGCGAATGGCGGCCCACCTGACCGTTCTGCGGGCAGAAGATATCAAAATCCCACAGCCTGCCGAGCGGATGGGTCTGCTCCAGCTCAATGCACTGCGCTTTGATTTCCGCCGCCGGATGAGCCACGCACCACATCGCTTCCGCGCCGGTCGGCAGCCACAGCACCTGGCGGTCAAGCGTCTGCCAGCCGTGCTGCCACAGCATCTGATCGCAGGCCTGTAACGCCACGCCCATAGTGTTGCGATAGCGCATCGTATCTTTCACCGCGCCCGGGGTGACCAGCGTCAGGGAGATAATCGGTTGTTGATAGTGGCGAAGCCAGTCAGCCTGGCGCGCGGCGCGGTTCTCTTTCGCCGCCAGCAGCGCCTCAAGGCTGACACCGGTACGCTCGGGAGTCATCGTAGTCATAACGCCTCCTCTTTTACCTGGCGCACAACGTCAATCACGCTGCCGTCGCGATAGCGAATCACCCCGACAATGCGGTCGGTAAAGGCGATCGGTTTTGGCTCGCCGGTAAGGGAAATTGCCCGCTGATAGAGCGCCTCGATATCGACAACTTTCAGCCCTGCCGCCACTAAACGTTCGCGGACTTCCGGGCGCGCCGGGTTGACCGCAATACCGTGGTCGGTAACCAGCACATCAATACTCTCCCCCGGCGTCAGGCGGGTGGTCACGCGCTTCACCACTGTCGGAATGCGGCTGCGCAGCAGTGGGGCAACCACAATGGTCAGATTTGCCGCCGCTGCCACATCGCAGTGGCCGCCGGATGCGCCACGCATTACGCCGTCCGAACCGGTAATCACGTTGACGTTAAAGTCGATATCGATCTCCAGCGCGCTGAGGATCACCACATCCAGCTGGTCGCAGCTTGCCGCTTTACCGCCGGGGTTGGCGTAAACGTTGGTCGAGATCTCCACATGGTTGGGATTACGGCGCAGCGAAGCCGCCGCTTCGCCATCAAAGCACTGGGTATCGAGCAGCTTCTCAATCAGCCCCTTCTCATGCAGTTCGACCAGGCTGCCGGTAATGCCGCCGAGGGCGAAACGGGCTTTGACGCCGTGGCGCGCCATCTTCTCTGCCATAAAGCGGGTCGCCGCCGTCGATGCCGCACCGGAGCCGGTCTGCATCGAGAAGCCGTCGCGGAAGTAGCCGGAGTGCTCAATCACATCCGCCGCATAGCGGGCGATCATCAACTCTCTCGGGTTGCTGGTAACACGCGCGGCGCCGACGCTGATTTTCGCCGGATCGCCCACGCTCTCCACCTGGACAATCAGATCCACCCGATCCTGGCTCAGACTGGCGGGCATATTGGGAAAAGGCACCACTTCTTCGGTCAGCAGCACCACTTTATCGGCAAATTCGGCGTCAACCATCGCGTAGCCGAGCGAGCCACAGCAGGATTTCCCCTGCGTACCGTTCGCGTTACCGAAGGCATCGCTGCACGGCACGCCGAGAAAGGCGACATCGATCTTCAGCTCACCATCCTGCAACAGTTTTACCCGCCCGCCGTGGGAGTGGATCTGCACCGGCTCTGCCATCAGCCCGTGGGAGATGGCATCCGCCAGCTTGCCGCGCATGCCGGAGGTGTAAATTTTGCCGATCACGCCGCTCTGAATATGCTCAATCAGCTCATCGTTACAGGTCATCAGCGAACTGGAGGCGAGCGTCAGGTTTTTGAAGCCGAGGCGCGCAAGGGTTGCCACCACGGTGTTGATCACCCGGTCGCCTTCGCGAAAGGCGTGGTGGAAAGAGATGGTCATACCATCGCGCAGGCCGCTGCGCGTAATTGCCTCTTCGAGTGAGGCGCAGAGTTTACGGTTTAGCCTGGCGTCATCATCCGCCAGCCACGGTGTGGCGCTGTGGGCGGTATCAAAGGGTTTTAATTCACGCAGATGGGGAAAGTTGACGTGAAGCAGCTCAGTTTGGTGGTTCATGGTTTTCTCCTTAACGACGCACGCCGGACGCCGCCGCGCGTTCCAGCACCATCTGCGCATGGTTAATAATGGGGGCGTCGATCATTTTGCCGTTCAGGGAGACGACGCCAAGGCCGTTACGCTCCCCCTCCTCTGCCGCTTCAATCACAACTTTGGCGTGATCGACCTCCTGCTGCGTCGGCGCATAGGCGTTATGCAGCAGGTCAATCTGGCGCGGGTTAATCAGCGATTTGCCGTTAAAGCCCATCTTGCGCACCAGCTCCACTTCGCGCAGGAACCCGGCTTCATCATTGACGTCTGACCACACCACGTCGAAAGCGTCGATACCGGCAGCGCGGGCAGCGTGCAGCACCGCACAGCGGGCATAGAAGAGCTCGGTGCCGTCGCCGCGCTCGGTCTGCATATCCATCACGTAATCGAAGGCCGCCAGCGCAATGCCGATCAGCCGCTGCGAGCTGCGGGCAATTGCCACAGCGTTAATCACGCCAATCGCCGACTCAATCGCCGCCATCACGCGGGTTGATCCCACTTCCCGCCCGCAGGCAAGCTCAATGCGCTCCAGGTGGCGCTCAAGTTCGTAGATATCCTCCGGGCTGTCGGTTTTCGGCAGACGAACCACATCAACACCGGCGCGCACCACCGCTTCGAGATCCGGCAGGCCAAACGGGGTATTCAGCGGGTTGATGCGTACCACGGTTTCAATATCCTGATACATCGGATGTTGCAGAGCATGAAAGACCAGCAGGCGCGCGGTATCTTTCTCGCGCAGCGCCACCGCATCTTCGAGGTCAAACATGATTGAATCGGGGCGGTAGATAAAGGCGGTGGAGAGCATGGCGGCGTTAGCGCCCGGCAGAAACAGCATGCTTCGACGAAGTTTTTTCACAGCAGTGTCCCCCACGCGATCTCCTTCTCTTCTGCGGCGCGCAACACGGCGCTTTGCAGACGGGCGCGGATCACGCAATCCAGCGCGCCTTTATCTTCAATAATGATTAAGCCCTGGCGGATCTCCATCGCGCGCAGTGTCTCATTCACCACGCGGCGGATCTGATCGCCAAACTGCTTGATCACTTCACTGCGCACCACCACCTCCAGTTCACCGTCGGTAGGGGCAATTTTCACCATCAGGTCGCTGGATTCGAGGGTTCCCGCCAGCGCCTCCCGTACAATTTTCATAGTTATCAGTCCTGATTTTTAAGCGACTTCCACGCTGTAATGGGCTTCAAGATGCGCGAAAGTGGTATCTGGTACGATTTCCCGAATGCGGGAAAACTGGTGTGTTTTTAATAAACGGCGCACTTCGGACGCCGAAATTGCCGTGCCTGCGGCTTTAATACGCGGGATCTCCACCACCTCAACCGCGCCCGCCAGCATCTGGTGCATGGTGTTGTTGTACTGGCGGGTCACCGCGCAAAAGGGTTCGCTGCCGATAAAGCGGTGGGTAATGCCGAGCGCCGGGGCGATGTGGTTGCGAAAGATCAGCAGGTCGATTTCGCTCCACGCCTGCTGCACTTTGCCGGTCTCTTTCAGGAAGTAGGCCGGAAAGGTGGCGCGGGAGATGATGTACTGCGAGCCCTCATGCACCGTGACATTCGCCAGGTGCGCTACGCCCGCTTTCACCATCTTCAGCCGCGCGGCGAAGGGGAAAAACGAGGCATCTTCACGCACCACAAACAGATGCAGGGCATCGCAGGCTTTTGCCGCCTGCTCTACCAGATGGCGGTGGCCAAGGGTAAAGGGGTTGGCGTTCATGACGATGGCGCCAATGCGCTTACCCGCCAGCCGCTTTGCCCGCAGCGAGCGGCAGTAGCGCTCAATGCCCGACGGCGTGTTCTCCATCAGCACCGCGTTATTGCCGCTCTGCACGATGGGCCAGAAACCGCTGTGCTGAAAGCGCTCCCGGTTGCAGGGGCGCGTGCAGAGAAAGAGGTGGAAGTGGCCGCGCGCCAGCGCCAGGTTCTCCACTTCCGCCAGCAGCCGGGCGCTGAGGTTTTCGCCGCGAAGCTGCGCATCAACCGCCACGCATTTGATGACGTTCGCGGCAAGGCCTGCACACCCCACCAGTTGCTCTCCCGACCAGGCTTCAACGAAGGTCGTGATGTCGCTGTCCATGCCTAATCCGCTGTCGGCTAATAGCGAGCGGATGCGCTCAAGCCTTGGCGTGTTACCGTTGACTTCCGCAATGCGGAAGTCGATGGAGGGTCGTGTGTGCATCTGTTGGCCTTCGTCCTTAGTGCGCTGCTGCCAGCGCCTGCTCCGGCGCTTCCACGATCACATTGCTGAGATGCCCGATCTTCTCGATCTCTACTTCGATGCGATCGCCCGCCTTCATAAACAGCGGTGGCGTGCGTTTTTTCCCGACGCCGCCCGGTGAGCCGGTGATGATCACATCGCCCGGCGTCAGGCTGGTGAAGGTGCTGATGTATTCAATAAGCTCAGCGACTTTGTGGATCATGCTGGCGGTGGTGTCATCCTGCACCATGCGGCCATTGAGCCAGGTGCGGATGGCGAGCGTGTGCGGGTCGGGGATCTCATCGGCGGTGGTCATCCACGGGCCAAATGCCCCGGTCTGCCGCCAGTTTTTGCCGGCGGTAAACCAGCTGTGCTGCCAGTCTCGCGCCGAGCCATCCATATAGCAGCTGTAACCCGCCACATGGCTTAAGGCCGTTTCGCGGGCGATATTCTCCCCGCCTTTACCGATAATCACCGCCAGTTCGCCTTCGTAATCGAACTCGCTGGAGTGGCGCGGTTTCACCACCGGCGCGTTATGGCCGGTTTGCGAATCGGCGAAGCGGACAAACAGCGTCGGCGCCGGGTTGTGCTGGTCGAACTCTTTGCGTTTTTCGGCGTAGTTCATCCCGACACAGAGGATTTTCCCGGGGTTATCAATCACCGGCAGAAAGGCGATCTCATCAAAACGCAGATCGGCGGCTTCTTCGCTGTAGCGCGCGGCCTGCGCCAGCCCATCGTCGGCGGCGAGCAGCGCTTTTAAATCGGCGTAGCGGTCGCCCAGGCGCTGGCCGAGGTTGACGACGCCTTCCGCGCTGACGATGCCGTAGCTGCGGATACCCTGGTGAACAAAGCTTGCGAGTTTCATATCAGTTCCTGTAATTCCTGAATCAGACGAGGAAGTTGCCGAGCACCAGCAGCGAGATGGAGACGTTAATTGCCCCACCAATGCGGGTAGCGATCTGTGCGAACGGCATCAGGCTCATACGGTTACCTGCGGTAAGAATGGCGACGTCGCCGGTGCCGCCCTGCCCGCTCTGGCAGCAGGAGACGATGGCAACGTCAATCGGGTGCATGCCGATCTTTTTACCGACGAAGAAGCCGGTCGCGACCAGCGCGGAGACGGTGCTGACAATCACCAGCAGGTTATTGATGGTGAAAGCGTGAACCAGCTCTTCCCACGGCGTAATGGCCACGCCAACGGCGAAGAGGATCGGGTAGGTGACTGAGGTCTGGAAGAATTTGTAGACCACCTGCGAGCCTTCCAGCAGACGCGGCGAGACGCCGTGAGCGAGCTTAATCAGCACCGCGACAAACAGCATGCCGACCGGCGCAGGCAGGCCAATCAGTTTGTGGCCGAGCATACCGATCATATAGAGCAGCACCGCCAGCAGCGCGCCTGCGGCAATCGTCGTGACATCGGTTTTACCCGAGAAGGCCGGAGTGGCAGAGGCTGGTTCGTCGCCGTTACTGCGGTTCGGCATCAGTTGGCCTTCGCCAGTGAGGTGCGGGAAGCGTTTACCAAGCTGGTTCAGGCAGCCGGAGATAATGATCGCCGTCAGCCCGCCGAGCATCACCATCGGCAGCACGCGACCCAGCGCAACGCCCTGATCCATATGCAGCAGCGTGGCGTAACCAATTGACAGCGGGATCGCGCCTTCGCCCACGCCGCCCGCCATGATCGGCAGAATGATAAAGAAGAAGATCTGGAACGGCTCCATGCCGAGCGCCATGCCAACGCCCATGCCGACCAGCATGCCGACGATTTCACCGCACAGCATCGGGAAGAAGATACGCAAAAAGCCCTGAATCAGCGTGGTGCGATTCATGCTCATAATGCTGCCAACAATAATGCAGCAGATGTAGAGATAGAGAATGTTGGTCGATTTGTAGAACTTGGTGGTGGACTCAACCACCACATCCGGCAGCAGGCCGTAATAGACCATCGCCGAGGGGATAAAGGTGGCGCAAATCGCCGCCGCGCCCAGCTTGCCTACAATCGGCAGCCGCTTGCCAAACTCGCCGCAGGCGAAGCCAAAAAAGGCCAGCGTGGCGACCATCACCACGATATCGCTCGGCAGTTTACCGCCAAGGCAGTCGACGGCAATTAATGCCCCTGCCAAAAGAAAGAGCGGCAGGGGAATAATCCCGACTTTCCAGCTATCCATAATGTGCCACCACTTATCTTTCAGTGATGTTTTATCAAGCGTTCGCGACTTTCCGGGTACAGAGAATGAATCGTCAGTTGTGCTCATAATTAAGCCCCTTCGTTATTTTGTGCTTACAGCGTAGTGGGCTAAATACACACTTTATGTGAGGGCAGGCATATTAAAACCAGAGTTTTTAAGGCACCTATGGTTTTTATGGTTTCTTCTATTTTGCGTGAGCCGGCTCTTATTTATTGCCGTGGTTTTTATGGTTTTTTTAAAAGGAAATACATGTTCATAACAAACCGTAACAGGAGGTTGTAACAGCTTGTTTTTCCACAGCAACACGCGCTGTGTAAGGGATCACAAGTTTCCCGCAAACTGCTCGCCCGCGCAGGGAAAAGTGTTACATTGAGCCTTTCCTTATTGCTGCGCGTGTCGTTATGAAAGTCTCCTTTCAAATCAAGCTGTTTATCTCGCTGGTGCTTTTCTTCTCCGGCCTGTTCGTCCTGCTGGGCGTTTATTATTACAAGGACGTCGGACGCCAGCTCTATCAGGAGATGAGCGCCCGCGCGAAAATACAGGCGGAAGAGATTGCGATTATTCCGAATCTACGGCGCTCTGTCGCCGACAAGAATATTCCAGCTATTAATCAGTTTATGCAAAAGGTGGTTTCCCACAGCGATGCCAGCTTTATTGTGATTGGTGATAATAAAGGCCTGCACCTATTTCACTCCGTGCATGCAGATGTGGTGGGAAAAACGCTGGTCGGCGGCGATAACGCGGAAGTATTACAGGGCAAAAGCACCACTACTATTCGCAAAGGCGGGCTGGGGATTTCGCTACGCAGTAAAGCGCCAATTTTTGATGATAATGGCCGGGTGGTCGGCATTGTCTCGGTTGGGTATCTGACCAGTTATCTGGATGCCATCACCCTCGGCAAAGTGATTAATATCTTTATCGCCGCCGTACTGCTGCTCGTCGCGCTGTTTGTCTTCTCCTGGTTTTTTACCCGCAGCATTAAAAAGCAGATCTTCTCCCTTGAGCCGCGCGAGATTGGCCTGCTGGTGCGCCAGCAGAAAGCGATGATGGAGTCGATCTACGAAGGGGTGATTGCGATTGATCGCGAGTCGCGCATTGAGGTGATCAACCAGGCGGCGCGTAAGCTGCTGGGGTTGAGCCAGCCGACCCGTGCTCTGCGAGGCCATGCGATTAGCGATGTCATTGCGCCGGTGCCCTTTTTTGCCGCCGAGACGATGCTGGAGAGCGACACCCATGATGAGATTTGCCGTTTCAACCACCTGACGGTGATCGCCAGCCGGGTGCGTATTATGCTTGAAGATAGCTTACAAGGGTGGGTGATCACCTTTCGCGATCGCAATGAGATCGATAGCCTGAGCGCACAGTTAAGCCAGGTAAAGCGCTATGCTGACAACCTGCGCATTATGCGCCACGAGCAGCTTAACCGCATGACCACCCTTTCCGGGCTGCTGCATATGGAGCGTTATGACGAGGCGGTGAACTATATTCAGGCCCAGTCGGAACACGCTCAGGAGCTGCTGGACTTTATCTCCTCGCGCTTTACCTCGCCGACCATTTGCGGTCTGCTGCTGGGCAAAGCGGCGCGCGCGCGGGAGAAAGGCGTGGAGCTGAACTTCGACCCATTAAGCCGCATGGATCGCCCCTGTCGTGGGCTGGCAGAAGCGGAGCTGATCTCCATCATCGGCAACCTGCTGGATAACGCTATTGAAGCAACCCAGCGCGCCACCCTGCCGCACGATCCGGTTGATGTGCTGATCCTGCTTAACGAGCGGGAGCTGATCATTGAAGTGGCGGATTGCGGGATTGGGATCGATCCGGCGATTGCCGATCGCATTTTTGAACGCGGGGTGACCACCAAACGCCGCGGCGATCACGGCATTGGCCTCTATCTGATCGCCAGCTATGTCACTCAGGCGGGCGGCGCGATCGAGGTGTCGGCTAATGCGCCCCGCGGCACCATTTTTTCTCTGTTTATTCCTGAAACGGGCAGCGCTCCGCGCCCCGTTGCCACCCTGGATGAGATGTATGCAACATGAACCGATAGACGTGCTGATCGTCGAAGATGAAGAGACGCTGGCGCAGCTCAACGCTGAGCTGGTGAGTAAACATCCGCGCCTGCGGCTGGTGGGGATGGCGTCATCGCTGGCGGAAGCGAAAACACTCCTTAGCCAGCGACAGCCGCAGCTCATCCTGCTGGATAACTACCTGCCGGATGGCAAAGGCATCACGCTGATTAGCGACCCCGAGATTATCAACGCCAACTGTTCGGTGATCTTTATTACCGCCGCCAGCGATATGGACACCTGTAGCCAGGCGATCCGCAACGGTGCTTTCGACTACATTCTCAAACCGGTGTCGTGGAAGCGCTTGAGCCAGTCGCTGGAGCGCTTTGTGCAGTTCACCGAGCAGCAGCGGGTGTGGAAGATTGTCGACCAGCAGAACGTCGACACCCTCTATCAGCTACAGTCGAAAAATTACCGCCAGGATAACGGCAGCAAAGGGATTGAAGAGAGCACGCTGGCGCTGGTGCAGAAGCTGTTCGCCGACGACGAGGCGCGCTGTTTTTCCGTTGATGAGGTGGTAAGCGAAACGGGGCTGAGCAAAACCACCACCCGCCGCTACCTTGAACACTGTGTCGAAGCGGGCTTTCTGGCGGTGGAGATGCAGTATGGCAAGATTGGTCATCCGCGACGCATTTACCGCCGCGCGGCCGCCTGAGACGCATCCCAGACGGCGCGGTAATTACTTAAGCACGTATCCATAGAGGCGCTTGATGCCATCGGCATCGGTTTCCGAGTAGACGCCCTGAAGCTCCGGCGAAAAGCCGGGCAGCAGGTTAACCCCCTCCTCCAGCGCGAGGAAGTAGCGCTGCACCGCTCCACCCCACACTTCACCCGGCACCACGCAGAGCACGCCCGGCGGATAGGGCAGCGCGCCCTCTGCCGCAATGCGCCCTTCCGCCTCGCTGATGCGCACCAGCTCGACGTTGCCGCGAATAAATTCACTATTGGCATCCTGCGGATTCATCGCCACCGCCGGGAAGCTCTCTTTGCGGAACATCGCTTTTTGCAGATCTTTAACGTCAAAGCTGACGTAGAGATCGTGCATCTCCTGGCACAGCTCGCGCAGGGTGTAATCGCGATAGCGCACCGGGTACTTGTTAAAGATGGTCGGCAGCACGTCAGCCAGCGGAGTGTCATCTTCAATATGCTGCTCAAACTGGGCGATCATCGCCACCAGCTGCGCCATCTTCTCCGCGCTTTCGGCAGGCGTCAGCAGGAAGAGGATCGAGTTGAGATCGCACTTCTCCGGCACAATGCCGTTTTCACGCAGGTAGTGCGCCAGAATGGTCGCCGGAATGCCGAAATCGGTGTATTCACCCGTTTCCGCATCGATGCCCGGCGTGGTGAGCAGCAGTTTGCAGGGATCGACAAAATATTGATCCTGCGCGTAGCCCTCAAAGCCGTGCCACTTGTCGCCCGGTTCAAAGCTGAAGAAGCGGCGCTTGCGGGCGATAAGCTCGGTGGGATGATCCTGCCACGGGCGACCGCCGATCACCGGCGGCACAAATGGCTGGATCATTTTGCAGTTGGCGATGATCGCTTTGCGCGCCTCAATGCCCAGCTCAACGCACTCCGCCCACAGCCTGCGCCCGCTCTCGCCCTGGTGAATTTTGGCGTTGATATCCAGCGCGGCAAACAGTGGATAAAACGGGCTGGTCGAGGCGTGCAGCATAAAGGCGTTATTCAAACGCTTGTGCGGGCAAAAGCGCGCCTGGCCGCGCAGGTGGTTATCTTTTTTGTGGATCTGCGAGGTTTGCGAGAAGCCCGCCTGCTGTTTATGCACCGACTGGGTGACAAAGATCCCCGGATCGTTTTCATTCAGATCGAGCAGCAGCGGCGAGCAGTCAGCCATCATCGGGATAAACTGCTCGTAACCGACCCACGCCGAATCAAACAGGATGTAGTCGCACAGGTGGCCGATCTTATCGATCACCTGGCGGGCGTTGTAGATCGTGCCGTCGTAGGTGCCAAGCTGGATCACCGCCAGGCGGAACGGACGCGGCTGTCTGGCCTTATCAGGCGCGACATCGCTGATTAAGGTGCGCAGGTAGGCTTCATCAAAACAGTGATCGTCAATGCCGCCAATAAAGCCAAACGGGTTGCGCGCCGCTTCCAGATAGACCGGCGTCGCCCCGGCCTGAATCAGCGCGCCGTGGTGGTTGGATTTATGGTTGTTGCGATCGAAAAGCACCAGATCGCCGCGCGTCAGCAGCGCATTGGTCACCACTTTATTAGCGGCGGAGGTGCCGTTAAGCACAAAGTAGGTTTTGTCGGCGTTAAACACTTTGGCGGCAAACTTCTGCGCGTGCTTGGCGGAGCCTTCGTGGATCAGCAAATCACCGAGCTTGACGTCGGCGTTGCACATATCGGCGCGAAAGACGTTCTCACCGAAAAAGTCATAAAACTGGCGGCCTGCCGGGTGCTTTTTGAAAAATGCGCCGTGCTGGTGGCCGGGACAGGCGAAGGTGCTGTTCTTCATCTCAACATATTGACGCAGCGTATCGAAGAACGGCGGCAGCAGCGTCGCTTCATAATCACAGGCGGCGGCTTCCAGCTCCAGCCACTCCTGTTCGCGTCCGCTAATTACCGCCGTCACGCCTTCGGGCGCGGTAACCGGTTCGCCGGAGAAGAGAAAGACCGGCAGATTAAAACCAGTGCGTTTGAGCAGCGCGAGAATGCCGCTGCGGCTCTCCGCTACCGTCATGACGACTGCCGCCACATCCGTAAAATCGGTACTCTCAAGGGAGATCACCTCGCGGTGGGTTGAGAGGGTGGAGAGCAGCTCGCGGCTGACGGCAATTTTCAGTGAGTTCATAAGCACGAATACCCGTTTCAGGGGAGTAAAAAGCCCCGGACGAAGCGGTGGCTTCGCCCAACGAAAATGTCTGGCTGGGATCAGCTCCGGACGCCAGACATCAGTAAAAGCAGAAAACCGCTGATCTTACTGTTGTCCTGCGGTGAGCGTGCGCTACCCTCACCGCATGGTGAGAAAGAGTGACGATAAGCGGGGGCGAGTGGCCCTGGCACGGGCGTGAAACGCAGTGTCAACGGCTGAAATGTACAGCATCAGGCGGCCCCGTCAGATGGATGAAAATTCGCGCAATCATGTCATTTTTACCCCGCAGGCGCAACCTGGGTGGCACTTCGCCGCGCATAAAAATGCTATGGTATGCGCCTTCTTATTCATTTTTATGGCACTTCAGGAGTGTGAACGTGCTGACAGGTCCTTTTATTAACGCGGCTGCCGTGCTGATCGGCGGCACGCTCGGTGCACTGATGAGCCACCGTTTACCGGAGCGCGTGCGCTCATCAATGCCCTCCATTTTTGGCCTTGCTTCGCTTGGCATCGGCATTTTACTGGTGGTCAAATGCGTCAACCTGCCGGTGATGGTGCTGGCGACGCTGCTCGGCACACTGATTGGCGAGCTCTGTTATGTTGAGCGCGGCATCGGCGGCGGCGTTAATGCCCTGCGCAAGCTGGCGCAGAAGCGCAACGCGGTCGAGTCAGCCTCCAGCGCCCATGAGTCGTTTATTCAGAGCCTGGTGGCGATCATTATTCTCTTTTGCGCCAGCGGGACCGGAATTTTTGGCGCAATGCGCGAAGGGATGACCGGCGATCCCAGCATCCTGATCGCCAAAGCGTTTCTCGATTTCTTTACCGCGCTGATCTTCGCCACTTCCCTCGGTATCGCCGTGGCGATCATCTCGGTTCCGATGCTGATTATTCAGCTGACGCTCGCCACCTGCGCGAGGCTTATTCTGCCGCTCACCACCCCGGCGATGATGGGCGATTTTACCGCCGTCGGTGGAATTCTGCTGCTGGCGACCGGGCTGCGCATCTGCGGGATAAAGATGTTTGCCGTGGCGAATATGCTGCCGGCGCTGGTGCTGGCAATGCCGCTATCCGCCCTCTGGACGGCCTTTTTTGCCTGAGTGCGCGTGCAATGGGCAGAAAGTGGTGATAGATTGTGCACTCTGTGACGAAATGAAGAAATTTCGTTGACGGAGCGCAGTGAATCAGGTTTAATGCGCCCCGTTGCCCGGATAGCTCAGTCGGTAGAGCAGGGGATTGAAAATCCCCGTGTCCTTGGTTCGATTCCGAGTCCGGGCACCACTATTCTTTTTTTATGCTTCCTTATGAATTTTTATATTATTTAAATTCAATAGGTTGGCGTAAAAAGTCTTTCCGATACGTATTGATTTATCCCTTCGTATCTGGAAAATTTGGGGTCAGATTGCGGGTCATTCAGTTCGACAACTGGAGTGACCCTCACATGTTAACTGACAGCAAAATCCGCTCAGCAAAACCTCTCACAAAATCATACAAACTCACCGACTCGCAAGGCCTGTACCTGGTGGTATCGACCAGCGGCGCTAAGCTATGGTATTTCCGCTATCGCCTCGATGGTAAAGAAAGCCGTCTGGCCTTTGGCCCCTATCCCCAGACTACGCTGGCGGAAGCCCGCGAAAAGCGCGATGCAGCGCGCAAGCTGCTGGCGTCTGGTATCAGCCCTTTTCAACTTCGCAAGACGCATAACACCGCCGTTGATGAATCCCGTACATTCCAGCATGCAGCGACGGCATGGCACACCAGCAGTCTTAAGCTCTGGTCGGAAGCTCATGCCGAGAAAATTCTCACCTGTCTGAAACGCTACGTTTTCCCCACTATCGGCGCGATGGATATCGCTCAGGTTGAAACCCGCCATCTGGCGCAGTTGGTTAAGGCCATTGACGATAAAGGCGTGCATGACGTCGCCGGACGGGTACGCCAACATCTGACCAAAATCATGCGCCACGCCGTACAGCAGGGTACGATTAAATATAATCCGGCTTACGATTTGGAGGGTGTCGTGACCCCGGTGGTGACCCAACATCACCCCGCCCTGCCGCTGAAACGCCTGCCAGAACTGCTGGAGAAGATGAGTAATTACAAAGGCAGGGAACTGACTCGTCTGGCGCTGGAGCTGAATCTGCATGTTTTCCTACGCTCCAGCGAGCTACGGCTTGCCCGCTGGGATGAGTTCAACCTGAAAGCGCATATCTGGACCGTACCAGCCCAGCGTGAGGCCGTAAAAGGCGTAAGGTTCTCAGAGCGTGGCGCAAAAATGAAAGATGAACATCTGGTGCCACTGTCACGCCAGGCGGTCGCCCTGCTACAACAGATTAAGCTACTTACCGGAGACTCAGTATTCGTTTTCCCAAGTTTTCGCTCTCTGGATAAGCCAATGAGCGAAAACACTATCAACAAGGCGCTGCGCGTGATTGGCTATGACACCAAGACAGAAGTTTGCGGCCACGGATTCAGGACAATGGCCTGTAGCGCCCTGAATGAGTCCGGATGCTGGTCAAAAGATGCCATTGAGCGGCAGATGAGTCACAAAGAACGCAACGGCGTGCGGGCTGCTTACGTGCATAAAGCCGAGCATCTGGAAGCAAGAATCGAAATGATGCAATGGTGGTCGGATTACCTCGATGTGTGCCGAGATACATATGAACCTCCCTATGTATGGAGCAAACAGGGAAAGCTCATAGGTTGCTGCAAAGGATAATTGAAATTGAGGAATAATTGAGAAGAATTTCATCTTTAATAAACCTCATGTAATTCTGATTACGAGGGCTAAAACAGACCATTATCACAACAAGAGTAGATAATACAAATGAAAAACAAATTCATGTTAATAATGTAAAAAAATGCCAAGATGATTCATACAGTCGATTAACTTTCCGGGGTGAGAAAAATCACCCCTGAAATTTATTATGAGTGATGACATCTTTAGCTGCGAGCGGTAAAAAAAGTTAATTCTTTATGATTAGCTGGAGGCTATATGGCAAATAACGTTGTTATTGTATCAGCAGCAAGAACTGCCATAGGTTCCTTTGGAGGAAGCCTATCGCATTATCCAGCAATAGATTTAGGAGCAGAAGTTATAAAAGGATTGATTAAAAAAATCAAGATACAGAGTGAAGTCATTCAGGAAGTTGTTATGGGAAATGTTCTCACCGCCGGATTAGGACAAAATCCTGCTCGGCAAGCAGCATTAAAAGCAGGATTGCCGATCGAAACATGTGCTTATACTGTCAATGAAGTTTGTGGCTCAGGATTAAAAGCAATAGCTCTTGCATCTGATGATATCAGATGTGGTAACGCTGAAATTGTCATAGCTGGTGGGCAAGAAAACATGGATATGGCAGCCCGAATTTTATCCGATTCTCGAACAGGCAAAAGGTTAGGCGACTTAAAGCTTATCGATACTCTAATCAATGATGGATTGAGCGATGCATTTAGTAAATGCCATATGGGTATTACAGCAGAAAACATAGCTAGACATTACAATATTACAAGAGAGGAGCAAGATGAATTCTCATACCTTTCACAACTAAAATGTAAAAAGGCAGTTGATGCAGGAAAATTTTTGGAAGAAATAATCCCTTTGGAGCTGGAAAGTAAAAATATAGTATTTGGTAAAGATGAATTTCCAAAACCAGATACAACAATAGAAAAACTTCATTCATTAAAACCAGCTTTTGAAAAAACGGGTACGGTTACAGCCGGGAATTCAACAGGCATAAACAACGGAGCATCAGCAGTTGTTCTTATGGCTGAAAGTAAAGCGAAAGAATTAATGATCAGCCCTATGGCACGAGTTGTAGCATGGGCAGAAGTTGGAGTTGAACCAAGCATGATGGGAACAGGTCCAATAGAAGCATCATTAAAAGTGCTTAGAAAAGCAAATCTTAAAGTTTCTGATCTTGATTTGATAGAAGTCAACGAAGCGTTTGCCGCTCAAACCATCTGTGTTAATAGACAAATAGGTTGGGACACCAAGAGAGTAAACGTCAATGGCGGCGCGATAGCTTTAGGGCATCCTATTGGTGCCTCAGGAGCCAGAATATTGACAACATTAATTCATGAAATGATAAGAAGAAGTTCCCGTTATGGTTTAGCAACATTATGCATTGGTGGTGGCATGGGTATAGCGATGATCGTCGAAAACACCAATAGCTGAATTTTATATTTTCAGGGGGTTGTATGAAAACAAGATTAGCACTTGTTACAGGAGGAACCAGAGGTATTGGATTTTCAATAGTTAAAATGTTACATGATGAAGGGTTAAAGGTTATTGCCATATCTAAAAATGATATAGCAGGAAAAGAATGGCTTCATGACTCAATCGAAAAAGGATTAACAAATCTAGATTATTATTCGTGTGATGTCACAAGCCCAAGCTCTTGTAAAAAGGTCATTTCATCCATCATCGATGAATATGGCGTAATTGACATTCTAATCAATAATGCTGGAATTACAAGAGATAAAACATTTAGAAAAATGACACTCGATGATTGGCAATTAGTAATAAATACGAACCTGATGAGTTTGTTTAATATAACTCAACCAATAATAAACGGGATGATCGAAAAAAAATATGGCAGGATAGTTAATATCTCATCAGTTAATGCAGAAAAGGGGCAATTTGGACAAACAAATTATTGTGCTGCGAAAGCGGGAGTCATTGGATTCACAAAAGCCTTAGCGTTAGAATTGGCAAGTATGGGAATCACTGTAAATGTTATATCGCCTGGCTATACTGAAACAGATATGGTTATTGGAAAAGTTCCTGTTGATTTCTTAAAAGAATTAATAAATAAAATACCAATAAAAAGGCTTATTAAGCCAGGAGAAATTGCTGAGGTTGTACGTTTCTTAATAAGAGAAGACTCCAGCTATATAACAGGAACCAACTTTCAAATTAATGGAGGTTATTACATGTAGGTGAATTTAGTAAAAAAGGGGAAAAATAATGAGCTGTGGTATTAAAAGTATAGGGCTTTATCTTCCACCACGAGTAGTAACGGCTTCTCAAATGTCAGTTAAAACAGGAATTCCCGAAAGTATTTTGATAAATAAATATGGGATTAGTAAAAAGAGAGAGGCTCGCAAACATGAAACAAGTTACTACATGGGGGTAAAAGCGGCTGAAAATGCATTAAATAAAACCTTAGTAAAAGCAAAAGATCTTGATGTAATTATATGGGTTGGTAGTCAAAATAACGAAAAAATCATGTGGATTACGGCAATTAGTATTGCAAAAGATATTGGTGCCGATAACGCATGGGCTTTCGATATAAACGCCTTGTGTGGTTCTATGCTAGTGGGAATCACTATTGCACAATCACTGTTAGATACGCATCCTGAATATAATAATGTATTACTTGTCGGAGGTTGTAGAGATGTTGATTATTTAGATGAAAGTGATGCAAATACACACTTCTTGCTAGATTTAAGTTCAGGGGCAGCATCAGTTTTAATAAGTAAAGATAACAAAGAAAACAATATATTAGGCGCTAGTTACAAGTGTGATGGTTCACTGTCGAATGTATGTTATGCGATAAAAGATTCTGGTATTATTAATGGAAAAGTGAATGAAAGAATCAAATTCACAATGACAGAGCCGGATATATTTAAATCGGCACTCAAAGAATCATCACTAAATAATTTCGAGATGGTAATAAAGGAAGCATTAAAAAAATCAAACTTACAATTAAATGATATAGATTACCTAGCTATTCTTCATGTGAAAAAATCGGCTCATGACGAAATTTTAAATAGAATACAAGTAGATAGTTCCAAGTCATTATATTTGGCAAACTATGGTCACATGGAGCAATTTGATCCCATTTTATCATTATGCTTAGCAAAATCCCGGGGAATAATCAGAAGCGGTAGCAAAGTAGTTATGGTTAGTGCTGGTTTAGGGTTTATCTGGGGAGCAATAGTTATTGATTATAAGTAATTAATATCAATGTCGAGGTTACTATGAATAAAATTATGACGGCTAACGATGCAGTAGCACGGGGTGCATTTGAATCTGGAATAAAAGTTGCTACTGGCTATCCAGGAACACCATCTACTTCAATCATTGATAATATTCAACAAGATTACCAAAATATTTATTGTGAATGGTCGGTGAATGAAAAGGTTGCACTTGAGGTCGCTATGGGAGCCTCATTCTCAGGAGCAAGAAGTTTGGTAGTCATGAAAACGGTTGGCCTAAACGTTGCTCATGATGCTTTAATATCTGCTGCTCAGTCACAAATCAATGGCGGGCTGGTAATTGTTGTAGCCGATGACGTAGGCAGAATCACTGATGATTATAATGATTGCCGTTATTATGGGAAAAGTGCAGGAGTTCCCATCCTTGAACCAAGCGACAGTTCAGATGCTTTGAAACTAACAAAATTCGCATTTAAATTGAGCGAATTATATAGCCTTCCTGTACTGATCAGACTGACTACTGTTACGTGTAAAACTAGCTCTATAGTTGACTTTGATGAAAAATATAAATACTCAGAAGTCAGAAATCTTAAATATAAAAAGAGTTGTTACGCTGTGTTGACAACAACAACTATGATTGGTATGAAAAATAACTCCAATCCCAAAGTAACGAATTTTAATAATGATTTTATCGGTTCAATGGATAGATTAAAAGATCGGCTATCTGAGAATAGTAATATCAATCCCATTGAATTGAATGACAAGAAAATTGGTTTTATTACCTCCGGATCCTCATATTTTTATCTAAAAGAAATTTTACCACAAGCGTCGATTTTGAAGTTAGGAGCTGTTCACCCACTTCCACTAGGGCTTATTAAAAAAATATCTAATCATGTTGATAAATTATATGTTATTGAGGATGGCCAGGCAATTATTGAAAGTGAGATTAAGTCAATGGGAATAAAGATAGAAAATGATCTCAATTTAAATAAATTCCCGAATTTTACTTTTTTCACACCCGAAATAATAAAAAGTATATTTCTCCCAGGTGCAGAAATTATGCAGCCATTAGAGGGAGTTCCGTTTAGATTGCCAATGAATTGTGCAGGTTGCTCACATCTATTTGTATATCATATACTTAAGAAATATCGCTTTAAGGCAACGACAGATGTGACTTGTGGTGGATTAGGGATTTTTCCCCATATCAATGCCTTTACTAATGCTAAACATATGGGCAGTTCTATAGGGATAGCCCATGGTTACAACTGTGCAAGTAATAATCAAGAAAAATATATTGCAGTCATAGGTGATGGAGGATTTTGGGCAACCGGTATAAATGGCCTAATCAATCTCACATTTAATAAGGGAAATACTAAAGTAATCATAGTCGATAATCAGTGCATAGCGATGACTGGTGGTCAAAATGTACCATCTACCGAATCCGATCGAACATTCTCACTCAGTATAAAAGATACATGCGAATCTTTGGGTATTAGCGACGTTATAGAGGTAGACCCTTATCAAATTGAAGATTTTGAGCAAAAAGTTGTCTCGGCTATTAATAGAGATGGTAATGGGGTAATTATCGTCAAAAAAGAATGCTTAGTTAAATATAAGCCTTCTAAAACTGGTATCTGCGTGATTAATCAAGATTCTTGTCTGAAATGCAAAGCATGCCTACAGATTAGTTGCCCTGCCCTTGAAATATTAGAAGATAATCAGGGGGAAAAAATCCATATAGATGAAGATTTATGCATCGGGTGCAAACTATGCCTCTCAAATTGCCGAAATGGAGCAATCAATTATGAAACAGTTCAGTAAACTAAATATTATCTTTTGCGGCGTAGGTGGACAAGGTATCATTTCATTAGCGAAAATGGCGCAGAAGTTACTTCTTCAAGATGAATATACGATAAAATGCTTTGATGTCATGGGATTAGGACAAAGAGGAGGAAGTGTTTCATCACATCTCCGTGTATCTAAAGACAAAATCATGTCACCGCTAATTCCAGTTGGAGAAGTCGATTATTTAGTTGGTCTGGAACAAACTGAAACACTGAGAAACTTACATTATTTATCTCCTAAAGGATATGTGATTGCTTGTGATTATAAATTAACATCTCCTAGCGTAAACTCTGGTTTGGAAAAAGACCTGAGTCTGCAATTTAAAGATATATTTGAAGAAAAAAACATCAAAGAGATAATTTTACCAATGAGCTATTTCAAATCTGAAAAACTCAGCCATGTCAATTTGAATTTTTCCCTGCTATCTATTTTACTAAGCATGCTGGAATATAACCTAGAAGATGCACGCTCTGTTTTAAAATCAATATTACCTGTGAACAGAGTGCAAGAAAATCTTTTTGCCTTTGAAAAAGGTATTACATACTTGAATAATAAAAACTTGCTTTAGAAATATATCCGGAGTTGATTATGGATTCCTATAAATCACAGATTTCACCAATAAGTGCGTTTCAAATAAAAACGTTGATTTTTTCTATTCCCTTTTTAATGGGGTTGGGAGTCGACCTATACGTCCCATCACTACCTGCTATTAGTAATGCATTTAATACACAGGAATCCACGGTCCAACTGTCTATTGCAACATATATGTTTGGTTATGGTATTGGGCAGTTTTTTTTAGGTATTATTTCAGATTCATTAGGAAGACGATTAATTTTGAAATATTGTAGTATAACTTTTTTGCTATCAAGTTTGTTCTGCATAGCTTTAGTTCCTTCAATTTACTGGCTAAATCTCTGGAGATTCATTCAGGGTTTAAGTATTGCAGGGCTTGCAGTTGTTGCACGAGCCATGATAGTAGATGTTTTCTCTGGCAGTGATTTGTTTAAATTCACTAATTATTTTGGACTAAGCTGGTCACTTGGTCCGATTATTGGACCAAATATTGGCGGTTACTTACAAAATTATTTTGACTGGAAAGCTAATTTTGTTTTTTTTGCTATCTATGGGATGTTTTTAGCTCTTATATCTTTTGTGAATTTACCAGAAACCAACAAAAACCTTAAACCATTAAATAAATCATTCAATGTGCATAACATTAAAAAAGTAACTTTGGATATTCCTTTCTTAATCTACTGCTTTATTGGTGGGATAGGTTATGGCGTTATAGTTTTATTCAATGTGGTTGGCCCATTTTTATTGCAACAAAAATATTTCATGACTCCAATTCAGTATGGACATTATGCTTTGGCTCTTGGTTTTGCGTATTTTTCTGGCTCTTTAACAAATAAAAAACTAGTGAATAAAATAAAAAGCATTAACATTCTTAATATCGGTCTTATTTTTTGTTCAGCATTAAGTATTTTATTTTTTATTCTTACGAGTTACATAGACAGTACATTTCACCTAATTATTTTAGGTCTTTTCTTTATTTTCTTTTTTATTGGATTTATTGTTCCAAATACACTTGCTAATTCGATGAAACTGTTCCCCTCAAGAGCTGGGACAGCCAGCTCTGTATTTGGCACACTCACGGGCGTGATAGTATCAGTTATCTCTTCCTTCGGTTCTCTTACCGTCTCATTAGCCCCAAATTCCCTTTTTCTTAACTATATTTTTTATTTTATAGTTTCCTTTTGTTTATGTTTACTCATACAGTTCAATGTTTTTACCACAAGTGGAGATAACGATGAATAGAGATATTTTTCAACTATCCTTATATGGTGTAACTTTTGTTGGCCTTTTGGATGGTATTATGGAGTTATCACGAATAAAAGAACATGGTAATTTTGGCATTGGAGCCGTAGAGGGATTAGAAGGCGAATTAACTTTCGTTGAAGGTGAATTTTACCATGCAGACCAAAACGGTAATACTCATAAGGCATATCTGTACTCAAAAAGCCCCAAAATGACGGTCACTGAATTTATCGCCGAAGATAATATTACGATAGAAAAAAGAGTAAATTTTTCCGATCTTAAAAAGGAATTGATGAAGGGTTTTCTATGTTCAAATTATTTTTATGCCCTCAAGATTAAAGCTAATTTTGATTGGATCAAGTTGATGTCTTATCCAAAACAAATAAAACCATACCCTTCTATTGATAAAATAGCCAGAAATAAGAAAATTGATACTATTTATAAAACCGAAGGATACATGATTGGTTTCTACACTCCCGTATCACTTGAAGACCTATGTGGTCCAAGTTGGCACTTCCACTTCCTTGATATAGAAAGAAATTTAGGGGGGCATATTATTGATTGTTCTCTTTCGAATATTTCCGTCCAATACCAATATAAAAACTGCTTAAATATTCAATTACCTGACAATCAAGAATTTCACAAGTGTAATTTACATGGAGTTAAAGAGCAGTTAGAAAAAATCGTTTCTTCATTTAACGACTGAAATTTAATTTACGGAGGAGTCATGTTGAATCACGATAAAACTGATGTATATACGCAAGTGTCAACCAGCCAAATACTATGCAGTGGACTATTGGAAACTAACTTTACTGTTAAAGACTTAAAAAATTATGGTGATTTTGGTTTTGGCGCAACGGCTGGCATGCAAGAAAACATAATGATTTTGAATGGAGAAATAATTTCACCTACAGATAAAGCTATCGAACACCATGTTGCCATTTG
This sequence comes from Kosakonia sp. S42, assembly GCF_016624785.1. Lineage (NCBI taxonomy): Bacteria > Pseudomonadati > Pseudomonadota > Gammaproteobacteria > Enterobacterales > Enterobacteriaceae > Kosakonia > Kosakonia sp. S42. Next base: position 135,271 of record NZ_JACVTW010000002.1, read on the forward strand.
TTTTCTATCTTATTTTATTTCTGACAGTGAATTAACATTAGAACATTCTATGGATATTAATGAGTTGAGAAAGGAGATCCAATCTTTTTTGATTTCAGAAAATATTGTTAATCTTGTAAAGATAAACGGGCATTTTGATTTTATACAGACATCATCTTTTCCTAAATTTAAAAAACCATATCCTATAATAACAGAGGAAATAGTTAACAACTCTACAAACAAGATCTTTTACGATACTTCAGGTACACTCTTAGCATTTTGGTTACCAGATTATTGCAAATGCATCAATGCTGGCGCTGGCGGGCTTCATATACATTACATAAGTGATGATCGAAACATTTGTGGGCATGTTTTAGACTGCCATATCACATCAGGGAAAGTAAAGTTGTCATCTAAACATACAATTTCATTAAAATTACCTGATTGTTCTGATTTCCATCAGTTAAATATTTGTGAAAACTCTATTGATAAGAGGATAGAAGCATGGGCAAAAGAAGGGGTTGGTGGACGAGAAGGTTCAAACACGTCTGGTTTTGATATATAAAAGCGCTATAAGGTAATAACTTGATGTTGCTAAACGTAAACGTATGCATATTGCTTGCCGTACATTAGCCACATGATTTAATTATGTTTTCTGTGCGGCATTTTTTGGTTGTTGCTTTTAAATTGGTTAATGGTATAAATGTAGGGAGGGTATGTTGAGCAATGTCAGGTATATTATGAATTATATACGTTTAAAAGATGTTTCTGTCCACAAAGAATTTCCTGATGATAAGCCCAGGATACAACTTTCAGATATAGAAACTCAGAACATACTTTCAAAAAACCATCATCTTATTCAGGGTACGAAATCATTCCTTAATCATGTTCTGGATAATATTTTAGTTAATGAGAAATTTATTATTCTAAGTGATGAGCACGGCACCATTATTAATGCTATTGGTGATACGCTCATAATGCAGCATTTTTTTGAATCAGGTTTTAAGCTTGGGACAAAAATGACTACTGATTCAGTTGGTGAAAATGCGCTTGCAGTTTCTCTAGAAAAAAAAAGCATAAACATATTCAGGCCCGAACAGCATCAAATAGGTTTTTTGCAACAATGGACTGAGATTGGAACACCCATCATCGTTTGTGATAAGGTAGTAGCTGCTATTTCTATTAACATTCATTTTGAAGATGACGTATCCCACTGTAATCTGGTCGTGGATTTAATTTCAAGATATATTTCAGCATTATTAGAAAAAGAAAGTTTATCTAAATACAAAACAGATAAAAACAGATTCTTCGGGTATTTAATATTAAATAATGAATTTAGATTAACCCCGAAGGAGATACAAGTCCTATACGAAATTTTCCGTGGCGAAAAAATCTCATCTCTTCATGAAAAATTGTTTGTCTCGACAAACACAATCAAAACTCATTTGAAAAACATTTACAGCAAACTTAATGTCAATGGCCACAAAGAATGCATAACATTAATTGATAATGTTATTATGAATAAACTAAAGAATTCATAACGGCATTAGTAATGCGCCCTGTACTTTTTTCCATAATTATATTAACTTGATGTTTTGGCTTACCTATAAATCAAAACGCCACATGCTCCACCTATTAACCCCCATTCCCCGCTAACGTCCCAAGACAATAATAGCAAATAACATTACTTTTCTTTTTATTAGCTCACTGACATCACCTCAATTTATTTGACTTATCCATCAAGGCATCAAACCTCATAAAACAGTAATGTGTTTCCATCCTGGTGCCGCCAATTTTAATTTAAGGTTCATATTGCATTCGAACACAACTCTTTTTAGTTAAATAAAAGGGGCAGTGCCATGTCAGACGTCTTAAGTATTGTAAGAGCAAAAAATAACGCACAAGAATGGGTAACAATACAGGAAGCAGTAGAAATAGTCACCCAAAAGTCCAATGTTAAAATGAGATATTGTGACATTTTAAGAAATGCTTTATATGGAAACATACTTATATCAATTTACTTTCAATCCCCAGTAATACTACGGAAGGTAAACACATCTAACTACAAAATAAAATTAACTCCTGGAGAGAGTTCATTTTATTATAAACTGTGTCATCTGGATAGTGTAAGATTCTTAAATGATACAAACCTTATTGTTAGTACTGAAGATATCTATTTCACTTCTAATCAAAGAGTAATAGACACGCCATTGATTGGATACGAATATGTGTTTGTGGAACGCTTACTCGCACAATTATTGAAATTACCTTTACCTAAATTAGATACAAGTGAGAATAATTATGGTATTTCGGTCTGTTTAGATGGCAATTTATATCAAATATTTGAAAAAACCACATGGGAAGAAAGAATTAAAAAACAAATAAATCACCTTCCAAAGAGTATCGCCCCAATCATTACCGAACAAGTTTTATACAACAAACCGATTAAAGACAACGGGAATATTTTATTCCCATTGTATCATTTGCCAAAAAATACTTGTTTTGTCATACGAAATGAACAGCTAGATAAATTATTATGCATTATTACAAAAAACAAATCATCAGTAACACCTTCATCACGTATATCAACCCCTTTATCCCGGCTATTTTGGCTTGCATGCAAACATAATGAATCTATTACCCCCTTGATTAATAAACCTTATAAACTCCTTTCTATCTTTGAGCAATGGGCATTATCAGATGGTATTACAGATCATCTAAGCGCTGAGACACTAAAAAGCGCACTACAACGCGGGTCACCTTCTGAGACATCCTCATCCCATTAATATCATCCTAAACCGCCAAAACAGTAACCCCTTAGTAAGGGTATCTGCATCCTTATTAAGGGGTTACATGCTTTTCCGTAGGATTTCCTTGTGCTTTTTTGTCTTCTCCGGGCATACCCCATATCTGCACTGGAGGAAATCATGACATCGCATCAGCTATTACGTCTGAAACAGGTTGAACAGAAAACAGGCCTGAAACGCTCGCAAATCTACCTCTATATGAAAGAAGGCATCTTTCCCCATTCAATCAAGATTGGTCCGGCCAGCGTGGCCTGGCTCGAATCTGAAATTGACGAATGGATCAACCTTAAATTAGCCAACCGCCTAATGCGTTGAAGGGAGATACAGAATCATGATCCCGTCATTAAATTTCGCCGTCTTAACCGATGCCCTGCACGCACTGAAAGAGGGAAACCTTCGCCACTGTGAAGCGCTGGGATTCACTTTCGACGAAATGAATACTCTTAATCAGCTATCGATTGATGAGCTGTTTATTGTCAGCCGGTCGTCAGCGCCGTTTGTCTCAATCAGCGTTCACCATGATGTTTTGCGCCATCTGATGGCGCTGGCTCGTCAGGAGGTCCGGCTCCAGCAGTTGATTAACCAGGCGATCCGACTGGGTGGTTCGATCGCATTGCTCAACCAGTATTTTGGTCTCACCTCCAACGAAACCTGTCTTCGCCGTCGGTTGCTGGGTGTCAGTGTGCCGTATGGCCGGACACCTGAACCGGATGAAAAGACGGATGCAGCTATCTGGCAGCAATGGCAACAATACCGGGTGGATAATCTTGAATCCTCTGACGCGCTGGCCGCCATGATGCAGATGACGGAAAAGCTGTTGCCGGACGCCGAAGGTCTGTCTCTCACCACCGTCTGGAAGCGCATCACACTCTGCGAAAAGGAAGCCGCCAACAGGAGGGCATCACATGCCGGATGAGATCGACCGCGATCAGGAGTTCAATGAACAACGACTGGAAGAGATGATTGAACAGAGCCGTTTCAAACCAGGAACAACACCATCATTATTCCACTGCCGTTTATGCGGTAAACCTATTCCTGAAAAACGACGGCAAGCACTACCGGGCGTAACAACCTGTACGGAATGTCAGGATAAACTTGAACGTCGCAGGTATTAAATGTGAGCAAAAGACATATGGGGAATAAATCCCCATATGTCTTTATCTGTACCATTAAATAAAAATAAAGCCTCATGATTTATTTTACTTTCCTTTTTCGTCCTCCCGCCTTTTTATTTATCCATCGAATTAACTCTTTCATTTTTGTTTTGATTTTATTGTTCATGGGTTGCTCCAGATCCCCCATGCTGAACACGCCATTACAGAATGGTTGCCCTGATGGACGTTAATTCGTCCGGGCCGGGTATTGCTCTTTAATAATACGGAACGGGCTGTCACAAAACCACAATTCAGGGTGCCGCTGAATGTTCTCGCTGACCCGTTAAAACCGGAATGCAGGATCGGGATGTGACCGAAAAATATTATTTTCCACCGTTTTTATTAAAAGGGGACATCATGAGAAAACCCGTTTATTACGCCTATGTTACCCAGGAAAGTCAGCCGGACTCGCAGGGCGAGAAAAATACCTGGTGGACAAAAGTCGGCGTGGCCTTTGCCCACCACGGTAAAGCCGGTCTGAATATTGTCCTGACGCCCGGTATTGCGGTTTCCGGTAAACTGGTCCTGCTTGAGCCACGTGAGGATAACAATCCGCCACAGAGTGCGGAACCCGGCGAAACCGCGCTTTAACTCTTCTTTATTACTCTTTACTCCACAGCGTGCAGGGTCCGCTGACTTGCACGCTGCCCGCAATCCCGAGGCCATCATGCTTTCCACCACTGCCTTTCTGGCGGCGGCCATGCAGTGTGCCGCCAGCATTCATCCGTCCACCGCGCTCGACGTGGCACGGGTGGAATCCAGTTTTAACCCTTATGCCATCGCCGAGATAGTCCCCAGGGCCAGAAGAGCCTCCGGTGACAATCCTGTTATCTCCCATCTGCCCGCCAGCCGGGCAGAAGCAGAGCGCATTATCCGTCGCCTTGCCGTACAGGACCGGCGTTACTCCGTCGGGCTGATGCAAATAACCAGCACCAATTTTCGTCACTACGGTGTGACGGCCACTGACCTGCTTGATCCCTGCACCAACCTGTCTGTTTTTGAACGCATCCTCAGCGATTGCTACCGGCGTGGCGGCACCCTGAAAAGGGCCCTGAGCTGCTATTACTCCGGCAATTTCCATACCGGACAACAGCCGGAAGCGGCTTTTTCCGGGACCAGCTATGTGCAGCGGATGGGTTACGTTTCGGCGTCTCCCCGTTATGCCGTACCCGGTACCCGAGAGGACACATCTCCCCCCGAAGCAGCCCTGAAAGCCATCCCTGCTGATAAGTCATCCCGTCCCCGCGTGATCTGGCCGGGGACCGTCGTTCGAGGCGTCCCCGCGAAACTCCGTCAGGACAACATCGCCATCGCACCGATCTCCGCGCCGTCAGTGCGCCGGAGTCTCTCCCAGTTAACCCGTGAGGAGGAAGAATAATGACACGTTTCCGCAAGCTAAAGGCGGCGGCCAGCCTCGTTTCTGCCAGTGTGTTGACGGCTTTTTCTGCCATCCCGGCGTTTGCCGACGGGTTTCAGCGCGCAAATACCGTGATGGAGAAAGTCTCCACCGGCCTGCATGGTCTGGCGGCCATCACCATCACGGTGGCCGTGATCTGGGTGGGTTACAAGACGCTCTGGAAAGGCGAAAGCCTGTCGCAGTGCGCCTACATCATCATCGGCGGGATCCTGATTGGCGGGGGCAGTGAGATCGGCGCGCTGCTGATGAGCTGAGAGGTCACCTATGGCAAAGCTGCTCAAGGCAATGAAACGCCCGGCGGCACTGTGGGGGGTGCCGATGGTGCCCCTGCTGGGTGTCTCTGGCGTCACCATCATCGTCGCTGTCTGGACTTCCGTCGCTTTCCTTGCCCTGCTCCCGGTTGAGTTTCTGGTGATGAAGTCGCTTACCCGGAATGAACCCATGCGGTTCAGCCTGATTGCCGTCTGGCTCAGGGCAAGAGGAAAACCGGCAGCAAACCGTCTGTTTGGCGCAACCGCCTTTATGCCCGTTGAGCATGAGGCCGTTGATATCACGGAGTTTCTCAACGCCATGAAACTGAATCAGTGTGCCACGCTCAGAAAGTACATTCCGTATTCATCGCATATTCATCAGCATGTTGTCCGCTCACCAGACAGTGACCTCTACTGCACCTGGGAACTGACGGGCACCCCGTTTGACTGCGAGTCAGAAGACACGCTCAGTACCGACCGGAACCAGTTGCACGGGCTCATCCGTTCATTCGAAGGAATGCCGGTCACCTTTTATATCCACAACGTGCGGGAGCCGTTCACGGACTCGCTGCACAAGGCGTCCGGCAACCCTTACGCCGATGAAATCAGCCGTCTCTATTATGCCTCGCTGGCGGCGGATCCGTTTCGCCGCAACCGCCTGTTCCTGACCGTCTGCTACCGTCCGTTTGTCAGTCTGGAAAAGGCCGGACGCAGGCGCATGAAAGACGGTCAGAAACTGAAAGAACTTGACGGTGCGCTGCGGGAAATGCTGGAAATCAAAGGTTTGCTCGATACCGCACTGTCACGCTACGCGGCACGTCCTCTCGGCACCTTCACCGAAGGCAACGCGGTATTCTCCTCCCAGTTAGCCTTCTATGAGTACCTGTTGACGCACCAGTGGCGCAGGGTGCGCGTCACCCGTGCCGCCGCGTATTCGGTGATGGGGTCGGCGGCGCTGTTCTTTTCGGCGGAGTCCGGGCAGATAAATCACGCCAGCGGCACGCACTATTTCCGGGGGCTGGAAGTGAAGGAGTTCCCGGAGGAGACGGCGACAGGGATGATGGACTCGCTGCTCTATGCCCCCTGCGATTACGTGATCACGCAGTCTTACACCTGCATGTCACGCGAGGAAGCCCGGAAGGCCATCAAACGCACCCGCCGTCTGTTAATGAGTTCGGATGATGATGCGGTATCCCAGCGGCTGGATCTGGATGTGGCGCTTGACCTGCTGACATCGGGGAAAATCGCCTGTGGCAAACACCATTTTTCCCTCATGGTGTTTTCCCGCACGCTGGACAGTCTGGTGGCCGATACCAGTGAAATCAGCAATGCCCTGAACAATCTCGGCATGACACCGGTTCCCGCTGAACTTTCGCTTTCAGCCGCATTTATGGCGCAACTGCCCGGCAACTATCATCTGCGGCCACGCCTGGGCGAACTGAGCAGCCTGAACTTTGTGGAGCTGGCCGCGCTGCATAATTTCTCCCCCGGCAAGCGCGATAACGCGCCCTGGGGAGATGCAATGGCCTTGCTGCGCACCCCGTCAGGGGATGGCTACTACCTGAACCTGCATAACACGCTCGCCGACAAGGACGAGTTCAACGAGAAGAACCCGGCCAGCACCTGCATTCTCGGCACCAACGGTTCGGGGAAAACCATGCTGATGACGTTCCTTGAAAACATGCAACAGAAATATGGCCGCGCGGACAGTTTTTCGCCCGATGCGAAAACGAAGCGGCTGACAACCGTTTATCTGGACAAGGACCGGGGCGCGGAAATGAATATCCGGGCACTGGGCGGCCGTTACTTCCGTATCACGCATGGCGATCCCACGGGGTGGAACCCGTTTTCCCTGTCGCCCACGAAACGCAATATCAGTTTCATCAGTCAGTTGATGAAACTGCTGTGCACGCGTAACGGCGCGACCATCACGCCCCGTGATGAGCGTCGCCTGAACGACGCCGTTAACGCCGTGATGAGCAACGAGCCGCAATACCGTGTCTGCGGTATTACGCGCCTGCTGGAGAATCTTCCTGAACCTGCCACTAAAGAAGCCCAGGAGAACGGTCTGAGCATTCGCCTGTCGCAGTGGGCGCAGGGCGGCGAGTTCGGCTGGGTATTTGATAACGCCTCAGACACCTTCGATATCAGCCAGTGCGATAACTTTGGCATTGACGGCACGGAGTTTCTGGATGACGCGAACGTCTGTGCGCCGATCTCCTTTTACCTGCTGTACCGTATCACCAGCCTGCTTGACGGACGTCGACTGGTCATCTTTATGGACGAGTTCTGGAAATGGCTTCGGGACCCGGTCTTTAAAGATTTCGCCTATAACCGACTGAAAACCATCCGTAAACTGAACGGGATGCTGGTTGTGGGCACCCAGTCACCGGCGGAGATCATCAGGGATGAAATTGCGCCCGCCGTGATTGAGCAGTGCGGCACGCAGATCCTGGCAGCCAACCCCAGCGCCGACCGGGCCCACTATGTTAACGGGATGAAGTTTGAGCCGGAAGTGTTTGATGTGGTGAAAAATCTGGATCCGCAGGCCCGCCAGTATGTGGTGGTGAAAAATCAGTTCAGGCGCGGCGACACAAAACGTTTTGCCGCCCGCGTGACGCTCGACCTCTCCGGTATCGGCAGGTACACGCGGGTCATGAGCGGCAGCGCCGACAACCTCGAAATCTTCGACTCAATTTTCCAGGAGGGGATGCCGCCGCATGAATGGCTGGCTCCTTACCTGTCTCAGGCACTCTGATAACCCGAAGGAGACCCACAATGAAAAGGCGTTTTCATGTCCTGATTTTCGCCTGCATGATGACCAGTTCGCTGGCACATGCAGGTATTCCCGTTCTGGTGGATGCTGACCCGTTGCGTGAAGCCGAATGGCTGAAAGAAACGCAGCGCTGGATGCAGACTGCGCAGCATTATCAGAGCCAGATCCAGGCGTATAGAGATCAGCTGGCGACGGCCACCGGTGTCCGTGATATTGCTGACTTTGTTGATCAGGCAAAAAGCCTGAAATCCGACCTTGAGAAACTGCGCAAACCAGGGCAGGCACTCAATGATCTGCTTCTGTCCGGCGGTTCTTCCGGACAGTTCGACGCCCTGTACGAAAAGTATAAAATTTTCGACACCTGCAACACAGAACAATCCGAAAGTTACGCCAGAGTCTGTAAGCAACAGGTCATCAATAAGGCGATTCAGTTTGAGCAGACTGACGAGATCCAGGGGCAGGTCAGCCAGACGCTGGGGGAAATTAACAGCCTCTCGAACCGTATCGCACTTTCTAAAGATTCAAAGGAGTCTCAGGACCTTGCCAACAGTATTCAGCTAAAATCAGTGATGCTGAACACGCTCACTGATCAGTGGGAAATGAGCGTGAAGGCGGCAGAAAAGCGCGAAAAAGTGCTGGAGGACGAGCGTGTTAAACAGTGGAATCAGCAACAGTTAACTGCGCCAACCCCTGATTTAAACGGCTAAAGGAGTCTCACATGCGTTTATTAACCCTTTCTTTCTTTTCCTTATTATTCGTCGTCATTAGTGGTTGCAAAGAAGAAGCCAAAACGACCCAGTGGTACAGGGATCATCCCGATGAGCTAAAAGCGGTGTATGAGAAATGCCAGAAGACCGGCGATGCCTCAGAGAACTGTAAAAACGCCAATGAAGCCCATTATCAGATTCAGCAGTTAAATGCGCCCACTCCCGATCTGAATTCATAGTGAGGTTAATATGTCCGGTGGTGTATTTATCGGTGTTGAAAAACACCTGATAGGAGGAGTCACCGACGCCACAAAGGGACTGATGATGTCATACTCCTCCATGATGATAGGGCTGGCGGCAACGTCAGCCACCCTCTATATCCTGTGGCGTGGTTACCAGACCCTGGCGGGTAAGCTGTCCACGCCGATGGAGGACGTCATGTGGGACATCATGAGGATGGCAATCATCCTGTCCTTTGTGGCAAATGTCAGCGGTTATCTTGACGGTGTTATTGATGCCATCAATGGTTTAAAGGAGGGATTTTCCGGCAGCGATAATATCTGGCAATTACTGGATAGCTTATGGGATAAAGCGAAGGTATTAGGCAAAACGTTACACGATATGGATAACTCAACCTATATAAAAGATGAGGGTATGACCGCTCAATTTTATGTCTGGCTCGGGATATTCGTATTAATGATCGTGACAGCCTTTGTTTCAATGATCGCGGAAGTGATGGTTTTACTGCTGAGTATTACCGCCCCTGTGTTTATCTTTTGTCTGCTGTATGGTTTTTTACGTCCCATGTTTAATAACTGGCTGCAAAATGTTTTCGGTGCAATATTAACGGTTCTGTTTTCTGCGTTGTCGCTACGCATTGTCGTTAATTATTTAAACTCGCGGTTAGCTATTGCAACACAGATATCTGCACAATCCAACATTGTGGAATTAGGCGCACAGGTCTGTCTGGCCGGTATCTGCGCGGCAATACTGGTTTATCTCTCCGCAAAACTGGCCGGCGCGCTGGCCGGGGCCAGTGCAACCGTATCCATGCAGGGGCTGGCGGCTGTGGGTATTGGCGCGGCGGCGTTTGGTGCCGGGAAACTGGCAGCAGGAGCCGGGAAGCAGACAACCCGCGCCATTCAGGACAATATTCAGGGCTGGAGAGATGGCAGCGCGGGTAAACCCGGCAGCGGTCCAGGATACAGCGCGGCGAAAGCGCGTCAATACGCGATTGAGCAGATGATTGCCCGCAACGAAGCCCGGCGACTGGCGCAGTCAGGAGAAGCCGCCGTTCAGAAATTCCATCGTTAAACCTGTCATCCCTGGTCGAAATATCCCCGTTAACCCTCCGGTGAAAACATAACCCTGTTTTCATTCCACTGATCTCACTGAGGAAACATCCCATGAAACGCTTGATTGCGCTGGCTTTGCTGTGCGCGCTTTCCGGCTGCGCGCAGTCTCCCCGTCCTCCTGCCTTTGGCGGTCAGGGCGTCCCCGTGAACACCCATCAGATTATGGCGGAGTTAAACAGTCATGAGTGAACAGACCCTCGTTGCGGATTCCCGCACCTTTGAGCAGCAGATGATTGAACGGGACAAACGCGCCACAAAAGCCGGGTTTGTGGTGGGCGGCGCAGGCCTGCTCACCGCCGTACTGGCGCTCATCGCCATGGTGCTGATACTGCCCCTGAAACAGACGGTCGTGGAACTGTACACCGTGGATAATCATACCGGGCGGGTGGAGCACGTCACCCGTGCGTCAAAAACCCACCTGACGGCGGAAGTCGCTTATCAGAAGGCGATGACCGCCAGCTACGTCAGACTGCGTGAGCGGTATGTCTACCCCTCCCTCCAGGACGATTACGCCACGGTACAGATTTACAACAGCCCGCAGGTCAACGATGACTATCTGGCGCTGTATGCCGGTAAAAACGCCCCGGACAAGGTGTACCAGAACGGGGCGCACACCGTGCGGATCGACATCCTGTCAAACCAGCTCACCGGGGGCACTGACCCCGATAACGTCGCCACCCTCCGTTACAAAAAGACTGTCCGCCGCCTCGCGGACAACAGCACCCACACCGAATACTGGGATGTCCGTCTGACGTTCCACTCTGACCCCGGCAGGGAGATGAACGATACCGAACGGGAGGTTAACCCGTTCGGCTTTACCGTGACCAGCTGGCAGGCAGACCGTGAAATCCGGGGAGGTGAATAATGAAAAGTCTCATCCTTTTAGCTCTGGGGCTGATGTGCGGCACGGCATGGAGTGCTGCCATCCCGCAGGCGAGCCGCTACGATGCCCGTGTTCAGCAGGTGGTTTATAACCCGCTGAACGTCACCGTCGTCAGTACACGACCCGGTTTCATGACCACGCTGGTGTTTGACAGCGACGAGGCGGTTATCAGCGCCAGACCCGGTTTTGAGGAGGCGTGGGAAGCCACGCCGGACGCCAACCGGGTCAATATCCGCCCGGTGGCGCTCGTTCAGGGCGCGCCCGGCGCTGACGGCAATACCACACAGGTGGTCATCCCGCCCAACAGCCGGGACTGGCACACCAACATGCTGGTCGTCACCACCCGGCGGCTGTACAACGTCGAGCTGAACGTCATTGATGATAAATCACCGCAGCAGCCCGCCTTTCAGGTGAGTTACCGCTATCCGGGCGAAGCACAGGAGAAGGCCCGCCGTGAGGCAACGGCCAGCGCGCTGGAGCGTGAGCAAAAACAGCAGCAGACCGATATTCAGCAGGCCCTGAATGCCGCGCAGACGCCGCGCAACTGGGACTACCTCAGCTATCCGGAGCGCGACAGCGCCCGGATTGTCCCCGATTTTGCGTATGACGATGGTCGCTTTACGTTCGTGGGTTTCTCTCCGGCCAAATCCATTCCCTCCGTGACGAAAGCGCTGAACGGCCAGGAGCATGTGGTTAACAGCAGTATCCGCAGGAAAGGCAACTTCACCGTCCTGGTGATTCAGGAGGTCACGCCCCGTCTGGTCCTGCGTTCCGGTCACGCCGTGGTCGGCCTGGAAAACCGTGGTTTCGGCAGAGTCCAGGCCGCTGATGGCGCCACCGTCTCCCCGCAGGTTGAGCGGGTGGAAAAACCTGCAACCCACTGACAACTGAGGAACCATGCAGATGAACGACGAACACGCGCATCCTGAACCTGATGAGTCCCGGCCCTCTCCGGCGCAGACGGATGACGATATTGCCGCGCTGGAGCGAGAGGCCCGTGCCAGGCGGGAAGCAGAGCTTCTCACCGCACAGGACGATGCAGAGAACGATCCGGTACAACCCGCTATCAACAAACTGAAAAAGCGCAGGCGCGGGAAAGCCACCACGTTTCTGGCGCTCGCCGCCGTTGCGCTGATTGCGCTGGCGTGGGCGGGCAACTGGGTATACCGCAATCTGCTCTGGCAACCCGGTGAGGAAAAGCGGCAGGATGCCGCGCCACAGCCGAACCGCAGCGATTACCGGCAGCGTACCGATCTGGGGACGCACGATACCGGCCCCGGAGCGCCGGAACCGTCGGACAACGGCCCGCGCAATACGGCAGTCACCGGGCCGGAGACGCCGCCGGAACTGGATAAAGCCCGTTTTCTGGTTCGTCGGGACAGCTCTGCCGCTGCGACCCGAAACCCGGTACGGACCCGGCAGCAGGAAATGACGCAGGTATCCTCTGCCGGGCAGTCGTCAGGGACGCCATCCCCTGGCACCGGTCAGCAGCCAGACACCACGCCGTCACAGCCGGAACACTCCCCGTCAGAGGTACGGCGTATTCCTTACAACCCGGATCTGTACGTGCCGGAAAATACCGCCATTCCCTGTTCGCTGGATTACCGTTTTGTCTCGGACCGGGCGGGGAAAATCCGCTGCACAGTCGCCAGCGATATCTGGAGCGCCAGCGGCAACACGAGGCTGATTGAAAAAGGGACCACCGCCACGGGCGTTTACCAGACAGGTGCGGAAACCGGGATGACGCACGGCCAGGGACGCGCCTTCCTCATCATCACCAAACTGCGTACCCGCCAGCCCCCTTATCTTGATATTCCTCTGGTTGATACCCGCGCTGCCGGGGAACTGGGCGAGGCCGGTGTTGATGGCTGGATCGACTCACATTTCAGCGAGCGATTCGGGGGCGCATTACTGGTCGGTATGATCCCCGATGTTGCGGCATGGGCTTCCGACAGCGCGGGTCAGAAAGATCGTAATACCGACTACACCGAAAACAGCCGCCAGGCGATGGCAGATATGGCACGAACCACGCTGGAAAACAGCATCAATATCCCGCCAACCGTGCACAAAAATCAGGGTGAGATCATCAACCTGATCACCGGACAGGATATTGATTTTTCCGGCATCTATACGCTGAGGATGAAAAATGACCGCTAAAAATATCTCCCTGGACCGCTATAAGCAGCGTTTTTTTGGTGATTTTCTGGCGCTTCCCGGCCTGACGGAGATCGCCGTCAATCGTCCTGGCGAACTTTTCACCAAAATTAACGGTGTCTGGGCACAGCACGCCGTTCCGCTGGATTATGAGGGCTGCTACAACTTTGCCAGATGCCTGGCGAAGCATCACGGCGACAATATCGAAGATATCAAGCCGGGGCTGTCCGCCACGCTGGAATCCGGCGAACGCTGTCAGGTCATCGTGCCCCCGGCCTGCGAGCGCGAAACGGTGTCCATCACGCTGCGTAAACCCTCACAGGTCCAGATCCCGCATCAGGACTATATCGACGCCGGGTTTTATAACCGGGTGACGGGCACGGAAAAAACGCAGACGCACGATGAGGAATTACTGGCCTTATATGACGTAAAAGACATTCCGCGCTTTATGGAGAAATGTGTGGAATACGGTAAAACCATTGCGGTGGCCGGGGAAACCAGTACCGGGAAAACCACCTATATGAAGATGCTGATGGGTTATATCCCCCTTCATCTGCGTATTACGACCATTGAAGATAACCCGGAAATCACCTTCTTTATGCATAAAAACTACGTCCACCTTTTTTATCCGTCGGAATCGGCAGATGAAAAAGGGTCAATTGTGACGCCCGCCAGCCTGCTGCGCTGGAATTACCGCATGAATCCCGACCGCATACTATTAACCGAAGTACGCGGCGGTGAGGCCTGGGATTTTCTCAAGATAACCGGTTCCGGCCATGAAGGCAGTATGACCTCTGTTCATGCCGGTTCGGCAATGGAAGCGGTAGACGGGTTTATTACCCGCTGTTATGAAAACCCGCAATGCGCCCGACTCCCTTATACCTTTATGTTACGCAAGGTACTGGACAGTCTGGACGTTATCGTCAGCATTGATTTAGACGGTAATGTGCGCCGGATGAATGATATTTATTTCCGGCCACTGCACCGCAGCGCTTTTTTTGAGGAGATGAAAGCATGATGAAGGTTATCACTATGCTGCTCTTTTCGCTGGTACTTTCCGGCTGTTCTTCACCCCCGCCACCGGTTCCTGTTGAATGGGAGAAAGCGGGTCAGTCAGTCAATACCGGTTTACCGCAGTGGCGTGACAATCCGGTTATTATTCCTTCTCCGGTGGTTAACGATAAATGGTTATTATCCCTTCACGCACGGAATTATAACGAAACACGCTGGACGCTCGCCGTATTTTACGCAGTCGCCCACTCTGCGCGTATTATTGTTGCTGCACCATCAGGCTCAGAATTCTTTACTGCAAAAAACTGGCTACGCCGATATGGCGCTAAAGGCGTTATTGCATATCAGCCTGTCTCTGGCTGCCTGACATGCAGCGACACTCGCATTTATTTTTCGCATTAAATCCTCCCCTCACATCCTGAAATTAATCTTAGGGTAAGATATCCATCATGAAATATTCCATTATTGCGGCGGCAGTGCTGTGCATTGCTGCCGGGACGCCTGTTTATTCTTTCGCGGCTGACCCGTGCGAAGTGGTGCTGTGTATGTACGGGAAAGCAACCGGAAACAGTGGAGGGAGCGAATGCCATTCTGCTGAACGGGCCTTTTTTAATATCGTCAAAAAGAACCGGCACGGATTTTTACCCAATCATACGCTCAATGCCAGAAAAGCTTTTCTGGGGGAATGCACCAGCGCTGATCCGGAAGCGGTGAATAAAATCCTGTCCAGATTTGGCAGAGTCAGAGGGTAATAAAACCCCGGCCATTATTTTAATAAACTCCCTGCATGGAGAAATAAAAGTGGATAAAGAAGACCTGTTTATTGCCAACATCCATTCAACGTATCAGGACAGAATATCGGTCATGTGTATCTATGATTCTCTGTCGAAAGAAGCCCATCAGGGATGTGGACTTTATTATGAGATATATGAAAGCCGGTTTATCGGTTTATTACGGCATCATCTTTCACTGCTTAATGAGCCGGACGCAGGGAAGCTCAGACAATATGCCGAAAGTCAGGGAACGAAGACCGATGATGAGGCATACCGTGCAGCATTAAACGCTGAACGGGAATGCCGGGCTGACATAGCCCGCGAACAGATGTGAATCACAGACACTGATAATATATCGAACGACGCCACAGACTGACAGACGGCGGGGTTCAGGCGTGCTTATTTCTGGCTTCAATTTCGGAGAAATTGTTAAGCCGTAAAATAAGCATGTGGCGCGCGGACAGAAAATTCAATTTCGCAGAAATTGTTAATTCTCAGCTACCGCGCCCACCTGCGAACATTCGCCCAAAGCGAATTGAGCAGGCCGGGGGGAGCCGAATAAATTTCGCCGCCCCGGCGAGCGAAAAGCTGTCGCCCACGACAGCGGTTTATTTGGGGGGCTTGCCCCGCACACCGTCAAGCCAGGTCATATTTCCCGCCCCAGCGGGGAATATGACCGTTCAGGCGCGACCAACCCCTTTAAAGCAGCGTTCCCGTTTTTTGGAGCTTGCGAGAAAAAACAGGCGAAACGCGCGTCTTAAAGGGGTTGGTCGCGCGTAGCGGGCGACGGTGTGCCGCCTTTGACCCTGGGGGCTTTGACGCAGCGTTCAGCGAAGACATTGCCCCCATGTTTCCGGCTGTCAGGGCGTCCAGCCAGGACAAAGGAAACACGCCGTTGCCCGTCATTCGGGCGTTTCAGGGACTGACGACCACCGGTCGGCAGACTTCTGAAAGCGAGGATAACGGGCATGAGCGCCGGAGGCGTTCAGTACTTTTCGTCCTTTTATGGGCGTCACCGCCGGGCGTCGCGCAGGGACGTGGGGTATCACGTCCATCGGTGACGCCCATGTGGTGCGCCCGTCACACCGAAATCAGACCGGAGATCACTGCAATGGGAACTCATCTGATGCAAAGGCTGAATGCTTTTTCGGATGCCTTTTCTGTTTTTCTGCTCTGGCTGCAACACAACCCGGTCATATTATCCCTGTTTGCCGGGCTGACGCTGCCCTTTATTTTTCATCTGCCACGTGAGGAAAGAAAAAATGCGCCCTTCTGGTTAAAATCGGTGGCGTGCGTGTCCCTCTTCTTTTTTATCTCCGGAACGCTGTCACCGCTGACCATTCAGGGGCTGAGTTTTTTCTTTACGGTGCTCGATAATCACATTCTGCTCAGATTATCACTCTGGATACTGACGGTCGGATTTACGCTGGCCGGTCTGGCCTTTCATATTACCGCCCGAAGAGTACTGGCCGGAGAAATTGACAGTCTGAAACACCGGATGATTAAAAAAAGCAAACTGGAAAGAAATGTCAGAACGGATGTTCGTGAAGTCAGGGACATGTTGCCTGACAGCATTGCGTATAACCCGCAGGATTATATTGACCTGAATAAAGGTATTTTCATCGGGCTGGATAAAGACAATCAGCCGCAATATATCACTGCCGACGAATTTCAGACTCAGCACGCCGACCTTATCGGCACCACCGGCTCCGGTAAAGGCGTCAGCGCCTGCGTCCTACTTTATCAGGCAATACTGTCAGGCGAAGGGGTATTTGTCGAAGATCCGAAAAATGATGAATGGGCCCCGCATGTCCTGCGGGAAGCCTGTCAGAAAGCGAATAAACAGTTTGTCCTCATTAACCTGAATGACCTTCATTTCCAGCTTGATTTACTGGCTGATATTTCTCATGAACAACTGGAAGAGCTGTTTAATGCCGGTTTCAGCCTGGGTAAAAAAGGCGAAGGCGCTGACTTTTATCGTATAGCCGATCGCCGTGCCGCCAGAAACACGGCGGCGATTTATGAAAAGGGGATGACGTTACGCAACTTATTTAACACTGACTTTGTGAAATCTCTCAGTGAAGATGTACCGGCTTTTTATGGTGAGCTGGAGGAAATCGCTTTAGTGAATTCCATTAACGCCCGCAACGGATTTTCATTAAAGACAATATTTGATGAGGGAGGCTGCTGTTACATCATCGGCTCGATGCGTAATCAGAAAATCATCTCGGCGCAACGCATGATTTTGACCCGGCTTATTCAGATAGCCGAAACGCGGGACCGGATCAAAGGGAAGCCCCGACCCGTTGCTATTTTTCTGGATGAACTTAAATATCATCTTTCCCGCCCGGTGCTTGAGGGACTTGGCGCGGCAAGGGATAAAGGTGTGCATATCATCATGGCCCACCAGTCGGTAAAAGATTTATATGACTGTCCGGCGGATCTTGAGGGTGATGCCGTTGCCGGTTCGGTGATTGAGAACTGCAAATTTATGCTGGTTTATCGTCTTCGTGATCCGGACACCGCCGACTGGGTGGCAAGGATGACCGGCTCTATTCTGGTTGATGATGAAATGAGAAAAGTGAAAACGGATATTTCCCTGACGGAGAAAATGGAAACTGACCGGATGATCCGCCAGGCCGAACGTTATTATATCGACAGCAATATGCTGCTTAATCTTCCCAAATTTGTTGGTTTTGTATTTACCCAGAATGATCTGGCGAAGGCGACAAAGCTTTTTCATATACCGGCGAAAAAGAAATATATCGACCTGCTGTCATTTGAGAATAACCCTCCGCTGCATGTCAAAACCGAAAATCAGGTTAACAAACCTTCCATTAATCTGTGAGGCTGCCCGTGCTTATTCATAACGTTGCTGAAAGAAATGAAGCTGCAAACCGGAGAATGCTGGCACTGCTGAATTTTCTTAAGGAAGAAACCTTCTCTGATTTCCATACCTTAAAAAAAGTGGTCGGCTATAAAGGAAGACATAACCATGCCATATATAACCTGCTGAATAAAGCGGTGACACTGGGATTTCTGAGCAAACATGAATATCCGGTACTGACCGGGAAAAAGGCATTGTGGGGAATAACCATGCAGGGGCTGGCAAGGGTGGTTAACGCGGATGACCCGGTTTTTCCCGCTTATTTTGAGCCGGGAAAACTCAGACACCGGACGCTGGAGCATCGTCTGTTAAACCAGCGGGTCAGGCTGGCCCTGGAGGAAAAAGGCGGTACAGGCTGGCTAAACGGCGACCGGGGGGCGTTTATGGCGCGGTATCCGGGTGTCCGGCACCGACCGGACGGCATCATTACCCTGAGCAGCGGTGCCATCGTGGCAGTGGAAACCGAGCGTTCGCTGAAAACCCGCGCCCGCTACATCAACATTATTAACAGTCATCTGGCGGCCAGCGACACCGGACGCTGGCACTACGCCATGTACGTCATGCCGGACGATAAGACCCGCGTGTCCCTTAGCAGACTGTTTGACAGTATCAGGACGGTAATAAGGAACAATGTTCCCGTTCCGTTTGATGGGAAAAACCGGGAAATGTTTCTGTTCCGCACGATCGCCGAACTGGAACAGGCATCCACCAATAGCGACTAAAACGCCAGCCCCTATTATGGATGTATACAGGATAATGAACGCCCCAAAATGGCCTGGAAGTTAGCACACAATTAAATCTTACAGCCCGCTCTGAACGAGTAGCGGAACTGGCACCGGTTTCAGACTATATATTAACGACATAACTGGCAAAGCGTTTTAACTTTACTTGTTCTGGTAAAGATCCCAACGATTGCCGTAAAGGTCTTCAAATACTACCACTGTACCGTACTCCTCTTCGCGAGGTTCCTCAGAGAATTCAACACCTTTTAATTTCATGGCGTTGTAGTCACGCCAGAAGTCATCAGTTTGGAGAAAAAGGAAAACCCTACCACCGCATTGATTACCGATAAAACTTTCCTGCCTTTCATTTGACGCACGTGCCAGAAGAAGATTGCAATCGCTTTCCACGTTAGGTGTTACGACGACCCAACGTTTCCCCGGTTGTGGTGTATCCTCTACGAGGGTAAAGCCCAGCTTTTCCGTGTAATACTCAATTGCCCGATCATAGTCATCAACTACTATGGCCACATATCCCATGCATCGCTTCTGTGTTCTCATTTCTGCTCCGTTAGGTTATTAGGAATAACTGCCAAAAAAACTTATTTTTAACACAAACGTTCCTCATTTTCCGTCTGGATTACTCGTAAGTATTGCCGTCCGCTTTTAGCACAGAACTACCCTGTTAGATTAAGCTCCGTGCTGTAATAATGTCAGCTCAAGTTTGAGCTAATACACCCTTTCTTAACCTGCCCCCCTTCAACCTGAGTCTATTGTAGGTCCTCCTGCGGGACTCACTGATTCCTGCTTAAACACGCAGCGCCCCAATAACATAATATTCATCCCGATCTAAGCTGCGCCAGTAGCGTAATTACTGGGGTTAACATTCCTTTTGCGGGGTCTGCGGGCTCTTTGCCGCCCGCCCCCGCAGCCTGCGAATTTTCCGGACACCCGATGCCCGGAAAATTCGCAGGTAAATTGCCCCCCCTGTCACTCTGCCAGCCCCGGTATCAGGTTAAAGCCGCATTCCTTTGCGGCGTCTTATTCCTCTGTTCAGACCTTCTCCATCAGATAACGATGCGCTTTTGATGCTGCGCTGGCGGCTTTGAAAATATAGCGCTTGTCGTTTTTCAGTGCTTTCAGCCAGGAAGCAATATAACTTTCGTGCTGAACCTCTCCGACAATCCCCAGATCCACCATCAGAAATGCGCTTCCCAGCTCGGCGATCAACTCCTCGAACGCGTAACCCTCACTGCCAAATTTCCCTTTCATTTCACGGTTAAGACGTGTTTTACCACCGCTCCAGTGCACCAGCTCATGCAGGCCGGTGGCGTAGAAATTAGCGGCATCAGAAAAAAGGTGACGCTCCGGCAGCCAGACCTCATCGTTTGAGGGGCTGAAAAAGGCGTTTTGTCCTTTCTCAATGATATTTGCGCCGCTCTTCCGGAACAGATTTTCAGCCTGCGGCAAAGGGTCAAAGGTTGCTTCCGGACTGACTGTTTCCGTTGTCAGAGGCAAACCGTCAATTTGCTGAACGTTAAACACGGTGAAGGTTTTCAGCATCGGGATATGCTCAGTGTCTCCGGCGTCGTTTTCCTTCTCCAGCGTAGTGTAGAAAATGGCAGTCGTACCGTGCTCACCTTTACGAACTTGTCCACCTGCCGCCTGTGCCTGTTTGTAAGTCATCCAGCGGGAATCACTGAACCCCTGTTCTGATGCACTGCACCACAGCAACATGATATTCATCCCGCTGTAAACCGCTCCGGTGGCGTAGTTGGAAGGTAATCCGGACATACCCGTTACACGCTGCCACGGACACGCCCAGGGCTTAACGCCTGCTTCCAGTGCGGCAATGATGCTGTCGGTGACGGTCTGATAAATGTCGGTTTTGGTTCTGGAAAATTTCGTTTTTGAGGAGCCTGACGGGTCCAGCGGGGATATGCTGGTCGCCGCTGCGGTGTTAGGGGCGCTGGTCTGGGTATGCAGGGAAATAGTCATGGTTTTTTCTCCGTCAGTGGTGTGATTTTCGTCTTCGTATCGCCTGACGGTTCGCTTTCCCGGCGTCGTTCCGGCCCGCAAGGGCGCAGCATGCGTGCACTTCACCCTTGCGGGACGGGTTGTGCCTGGAAACGATTAACCGGAAGCTGATACAGGGAACGGAAAACACGTGGGAGAAAAAATCTGTTCCTGCATAGCTGGACGTAGCGCCCCTTGCTCCGCAGCGGTGAAATGGGGTTGGGGTTACGGTTTGGACTAACGGAATTATGTAGTCGATGATAATATGTCTGTCAGCCGGACGAGTCATTTCTGCTAACCAGGGTGGTTTTGTTCTGTAAGGTCTCGTTCCGGCATTTCCTTTCTAGTTGATGGCTGAATTAAAATCTCGTTCAGCAAATCAATAATACATACAGCCTTACTTTTCCTGTCTGTGTTAGTCTGCTCATAGACTGAGGGGCTCCATAGCCCTGCTCTCATATACCCCGCAGCAGTAAAATTAGATTCAGATAATTGATGATTAAGGCAGAGAGTACAGTGAATTTAACTCTTTTGTTCCGATGCGCGGGCGCTTCCAGTTTACTGAATGCACCATAACTAACACTCATTTGATGAGCGCATGCCAGACAGAACCCCGCCGTGACTGGCGGGGCGCAGTAAGTGTTCGTCAGGCGGTCGGTTTGTTACGCGACCAGATTAGCTGATACTTGTTATCTTCTTCTTCGATCAGACGGGCGTAAACAGTTGCAGGGATCGTCAAGCGTCACCGACAGATAAGGCCGTTCGGCCTGACTGATTTTCTGCCAGACCACGCCGATGGTCTGAATGCGGAAGTCGGCGGCATGCTCGCTGTTGCTGTCATTGGGGACAAATTTGACCTTGACGTTGAGGGTCAGAGTGCGGACGGTGCCGATGAAGCAGTTGTTTTGTGCAATGAAGGTGCCGATGTTAGACATGATGTTGCACCTTCCGGATTTTCAAGGTCGCACCCATCGCATCCTTGTTGTGATCCGACCGGCAGGGGCCAGGCTGGCCGTACTGCCAGCAGCCGCAACATCGTGAAGGACTAGAAGAGGCAAAAAATTTGCTGCACGAGGAAGGCGCCTGCGCCAATTATGCTACGGTGAACCGCTAAAGAATTGTTGCCAGAATCACTGCAGGCGACGAATTAAGGTTACAACACCATAAATCCGCGCCTATATACAACCCACATTACAAAAAATCTACTTTTGTCAGGTGGGTTGTATTTCCTTTATCCTGAAAAGTTATCTTCATCACAAGGTGTTTATATCAAAGGCTTTTTAACTTCCACACCAGATGAAGCTTCAACAAACTGTATCATTTGATGGAGTACGTTCCAGATCTCTTCCTGCCGTGCTGAAAGAATGGTCCATCCCAGGATCTCACCTTTTTGAAGAGTGTCTCCCGGTTTCTTCATAAATTCAAAAGACTGAATATAACTGGTCAGATTTTTTGGTATCGCATTGGATATCCCATTTAGCACTGTGCCACTTTGTTCCGCTTTAAAGAAAAACGAAACTGCTTTTCGGCCCTGGAAAACCGACTCTGCTTTTGGTTCAGTGCGTTGAGCAATATCGATAAGATGTTCAAACATGTTATTTCCGGTTGCGAGCTCATACAGTATCGGAATTGTACGACCTCCGAGTCTTCCGTTGACTTCTACTATTGCAGGGCCAGAATTAGTATAAATCATTTCGATATGAAAAATACCGTTATCGAGTCCAATTTTATGCAGTGCTGACATCGCCAGTTCAAAACATGCCTGCTCCTCCGTATCATTAAGAGAAGAAGGCATAACACTACCCAACTCAATGACATTATCACTGATACAACGAATTCTGCTTGTTACCATAAATGGATAATAATCATTACCTTTGCGTCCAATCTCTACAGAAATCAGAGGTCCTGTAAGATATTTCTCTACCAGAAAACCACGGTTAAAAAAATCGGTATAGGATGTGGGTAATTCGCTGATTTCTTCCTCAATATCATTAATAAGGGAATTAATCTGTGTACGTTCCTTAATAATATATGCCAGGCGGCTTGAAGCTGATGTAACTGGTTTGACAATTACCGGCAATTCAACCGTCGCCAGAACAGAAGGAAGTTCATGATAATCATTTTCATGGATCACCCAAGGTGCATTTTTATCTGTTCCTTCAAGAATTTGGCGTGACATTAATTTATTTTTAGTAGCCTTAACAGCTTCCACACTGCTGAATGGAACTTTGATATGCTCGGCTGCACAGGCGGCAGCTTCTAATGAAAAATCGTCGATACAAATAAGTGCATCAACCGGTTGACTGGCATTTAAAACATCAACAGCATCTTTGACAATTTCTGGTGTATGTGTATTAGGCAGTTCAATAACATTATGAAGACGTCGCAGAACATCGTCTGTTCTGGGGGAGTCCCAGTCCCGGATGTAAGCGAGATTACGAAAGTAGCTGACTTTGTATTTATCTTTCAGCAATTTATCTAATAACTCAATACCACTGAATTCAGAGCTATTGATAACTACGATATGTTTCATACTTAACCCCAATAATAAAATAAAAGTACTTGGTGATGATAGACATTTGAAATTGTGAGGAAGGTATTTTTTAAAAATACCGCATCACATTCCTTGACACCAGGCGTGCGAGTGGTTAAGTCCACGATATTTTTACCACACCCTGATAAAATATATAGACACTGAAACTCATCAGTGTCAGAACTGAAAGATATCGGATAACAATTTTTACCGAATGGCCATTCGTTTCATTCTTTAATAAATTTCCTGAACAAATCCAGAAGACTGATGCGGTTAACAGTACTATGGTAAAACGTATCATTGCTTCATAGTATGAATATATATCATCAGTGATTTTTACAGGAAAAATTATCGTTGCAAAAATGAAAGCCTTTGGATTAAGAAAAGTAGTACAAAATATTGTTTTTGAATCAATGCTTAACTTTATTGCATTTTCTGTACGTCCAGAAAA
Organism: Kosakonia sp. S42; assembly: GCF_016624785.1. NCBI lineage: Bacteria > Pseudomonadati > Pseudomonadota > Gammaproteobacteria > Enterobacterales > Enterobacteriaceae > Kosakonia > Kosakonia sp. S42. The sequence goes on from NZ_JACVTW010000002.1 coordinate 159,144, forward strand.
CCATAGTTTTAGCGAAAGAACAAAAAGATACAACGAACATATAAATCGAGAAACAACATCCATCCATGCATTGGTGCTAAAAAAAAATCCTGCAGCAACAGACCACAAAGTAATGCTCATGATATAACCAGACCATTCTGATAATACCAAAGACGGTGCTTTTTTGAAACCATTGTTATACCCGGAATTAAAAATCAATATATTTGTAGGCCCGGGTATAAATAATAACGAAGCACAGGATAAGAAAAATACGCTATGCATATTTCCTCCAGTCTTTTAATGCCACTGTCACCAGAAAAAAACCAATTACTGCGGCAAAGGCGATGACCATAAATATTGCTCCTGAACTGACATGCTTAACAAACCACCCTGTTGCAGCCGGATTTATTGCAGCTCCCATACCGGTTAGCATTTGTAATGAAAAGAGACTAGCTTTGCTCGTATTTGTCTTTAGAGAATCAAGCATCAGATACAGGACCGGATTAAGAAGGATCTCTCCCAGAGAAAAGAATATCATTCCTGCGATCCACTGAGTGAAATGCCCCCCAGCCCCAGCGAAGAGCATCACGCCAATAATTACGCCACAACTACCAATAAAAGAACTTAAACAAATATTATCTTTAGACACTCTTGAACCTAAAGGAATCTGGAATATAATAACAAAAAGTGCGTTTGTCACCATCAGCAACATAATAATTTTGTAGGTCGTTTCCCGGTCAAATATAACAGTAAGTACTTGTGTTATACTTGATGAGAATCTACCATAACAAAACGAGTAAATAAAACCAGCAAGAATAATAAGACATAAAGTGTTAATTGAGTGATTCCGATTACCTCTGACTACCGCAGCGCACTGAATATCCTCTTTTTTTTCCTTGTCCTCAATTAAACCCACTTTGTATAAAGTGAAAAACAAAGCGATCAAAATCCCTATTACTCCGGAGATCCAGAACGCCATTCGGCCATCAAGATTAGAGAAAAAACTTCCCAGTAGAGGTCCAATGACCCATCCAACATTTGTCATTGTATAATTTACCGAAAACAATCTTGATTTGTGACTTTCCTGAGCACCTGATATCGCCAGTTTAAGAACCACACTGTATAAAGAATATGCGACATTTAGCAATGCATAAAATAATATTATTAACACTGGATTCTGAAATTCAGACGTGGCGACATTGCTGGTACTGAATAACAGCATAGCCAGGATAATACTCCTTTTGTAGTTCAGAGCCTTAATCACCTTTCCACAGAGAGATGAACAAAACAACCCCAACATAATACCAGCTGTAATAATATAACCGGTTTCATCGATTCCCAACCCTCTTTGCAGATGCAAAAAGACAACAAGAAAAGGTAAGGTTATCCCCCTGGCTACAGTCAGTATTAACGACGTGAAAAACAAACAGCAGTATGGATGATTCAAACTACTGCTTCCGATAATATAGGTTAGATTTTTTTTCATTTTCTTAAGGTTCAGATATCACCAGTTTTAATGCTCAACGGGGGACGTTTCGATAACAATTTCCTTGATTCTGACTCTTTCAGGAGAGTTAACAAGCCAGATCATCAATGAGGAAATATCCTCAGGTTGAAGTATAGAATCACTGGCTCTCTGGCATCCACCGTCAATAGCCATCGAAGTGTTAATCCATCCCGGACATAATACTGTAAAACGAATTTTATTAAGCGCGGGTTCAGACGATAAGGCTGCCATATAGAGCTGTAAACCTGCTTTTGACGCACCATAAATGCCTTTATCCGCGAAGCCTATTTTCCCCGCTCTTGAGGACAGGCAAATCACCAGCGGTGCATCCGCTCTCAAAAGAAATGGCAACAAGTCATTTATGACAAAAACAGGCCCAAGGAGATTACTGTTCATCACATCATGTATTTCTTGTTCTGTTGCCCCTGTGGTTTTATTACAGGTGATCCCTGCGGCAAGTATCAGCAAATCCAAATGGCCAAACTCCGCTATTCTGTCACGGATATGCCTGACATCATCAGTAACCTGAATGTCAGCACAGATAGTATGAATCTTGTTTTCGTACTGCTCCATCCTGGCGGCAAGCGCCCCCAATTTGTGACGATCACGACCTACCACAATGACCCGGAATCCTTTCTCAAGCAAGTCATCAACACTTTTCTGCCCGACCCCCCCCGTCGCACCGATAACCAGTGCGACGCGGTCTGCGGAAGTATTCTGGGTATCAGTCGTTCTGGTGAAGAACGGCATTAACTCCTCCCCATACACTGCTGTCAGTTGTCAGCACTTCAACACTACCAGTCACGCTGTTACGTCGGAAAAGAAGATTGTTTTTGCCTGACAAATTGCGAGCATAATCGACGGAACCGTCCGGCAGCGTCACTTTCGTCCCTGACGTCACATATAACCCGGCCTCCACAATGCAGGAATCTCCCAGAGAGATCCCTATCCCTGCATTAGCCCCCAGTAATGAGCCTTTACCTATCTGGTTTTTCTGTTTACCGCCACCGGACAGGATTCCCATAATTGATGCACCTGCCCCGACATCACTTCCATCACCGACGGTTACCCCCGGGGTGATCCTTCCCTCAACCATGCATTGTCCTAATGTACCTGCATTAAAGTTGATAAATCCTTCATGCATAACAGTCGTTCCCTGAGAAATGTAGGCTCCCAGACGAACGCGGTCAGCATCAGCTATACGCACGCCTGAAGGAATAATGTAGTCAACCATCCTTGGAAATTTATCAACGCTGAATACGGTAAGTTGATGATAATCATCCGCAATAAGGTGACGTAAACGTTGTACATATTCCGGGAATACCGGGCCTGCACTCGTCCAGGCTACATTTGGAAGGTGCTGAAAAATCCCTTCCAGATTTATTTCATTCGGTTTGTATTCACGGGATGAAAGAAGATGTAAACGGAGATAAGCATCTTCTGTTGACATGATATCCTTTGATAGGTCTGTCTCAATTTCAAAGGATTCGCAATGGATAATTTTGTATTTAACGGCGAGACAGGAACGTTTATTTATGTCTCCGGTTGGATAATAAGCATCAATTGTCTTACCACTACTGATATCAACGTACCGATTACCCGTTCTCTTGATGATATACGTAATCATTTCTTTGCCTCTGATGTCGTTCTGATAACAGTTCCTTTTTGTATATCAAAGTGATTACCGTTACCAGCAATCATTTTGTTAACCAGAACTGAAACATCGCCCCCTGTTTTATCGGAATTCACCTGATTATAGCGAGAGTTTACATCAATAAATCGCATTACAAATGCTCGACGAGATAACTGAGGCCCCGGCAAAAATCGATTGCTTTTATGGAATACGTCTTTATCGAATGCAATCGCATCCCCGGGAGCAAGGCGGTAACGAACCGACTCACTGTCGAATAAGTTTCGTGCAAACCCTGAAATATAAAGAGACTCACTGAACAGGTGTGGGATCTTTTCCTGAATAAATGGATAAAGCTCTTTGAATTTTTTCTGTTCCTCAGTTCTGAATCTCGGTCCAAGAACGGTTTTAAATATTGCAGGGATTATATATTTCCCCTCAGTAAGAGATTTAGTTACTTTTGATTGTAGTTTATAAAACTCATGACCAGAGAATGCTTGCGTGGAAAGCAGACTCATCCCTCCATCCTGTTTTTCTGGATCAACATCATCAAGAGCTATCCATATAGAGAAAGCTCTGTCTTCCGGGTAGATATATTTGAAACTGGTCACACCAATATGCCAGTCGAAACCAACAGAGTTGCTGTCCGTTTCAAAAATTATCCCATCAGTAAACACACAGTCCTGGTAACCAAGTTTTTTAACAAGTTCAGAAAATTTTTCTGTGCGTATAAATGACAGGATCTTTTCATCTTCTATCGCGACATTATATGTATTTCTTTTGAAAGAATCGAAGGCACTATTGCTTTTCGTCTGATTATTAATATCACGAAGATACTCGACCATTTCTTTTGAGATTAACTCTCTAACATCAGCAAACCCATGCTGAATATAATAATCAGCATCAACACTAGTATTGTTTCCGAATGATGACTCTGTTGTGAAATCGTTATTTTTCATAATTAACTCCATGCATGTTAGTTCGAAAGGATCCCGACCAGGTCGGATTTATTTAAATTGAGAGAGTTCAGATAGTTATGATAATAATCAAGGCCATCTGTCTTCACCTTAAGTGTCTTTAGCATTTGAGTAATCTGGTTGACATAATCCCGAGTACTCATAAAGTCTTCACCAGATATTTCAGCAAACCAACTCATCGTTAATAACCCAGGATAATCCTCCTGAATCATACGACCGGTTTTAAGGGAATTGAGTGACTTTTCTGATAATGAACGATAAATACTTTTTGTGCTCTTTGCCATTTCGAGGAAAGTAGGTTGCTGAGGAAGCCCATATTGTTCAGTCAACATAGTGGTAAAAAGCCGCGTCTCAGCCCCATAAGAACGAGCGAGCGCAACTCGCTCATGATCAAGTGCATCAATCAGACTGGCATTTTCCTCATGAACACCATCGCTATAATGAAGGTATTGAGTTCCAGAAGCCGTCTTTGTGAGATTTGTCTTATCCAGAGCAACAGCAAGATGAATAATGTAACCCAGTGGATCAAACTGCAAATCCAGGGGTCTTACTCGTTCAAACTGATGTTGATTATCAGGTACAGATGGTCCGGAGAACAACTGGTTGACACAATCCATAGCTTCATCAGGTTTTTCACTAAGTGTAGCGACTCGAGTGACATTTTTCCTTTTGAACTCGATGATATTATCAATGCACCTGGTACCGTAGAAACTGTCTTCTACCATCAGTAAATGCAATTTATTCAACCGCGAGCTTTTACGCCATTTATCCATGAGGCAAAGTTGTCCGCCCTGACCTGCGCGAACAAACGTTATAATCGCCCGCGGATTTATTGGACAAGCCTCCAGATATTCAATCAGCACCTTACGTAATAATGGAATATCCGGTACCGTAACAATAACTGCAACGGCACTTTGCATCAGATATCTGATGTCGTGGTTTATCGCATGGACATTCTGAGAAGGAAATATTGTTTCATTAACTTCCCCTGTCATGATGTTCTCACATCTGAATGTTCTTTTTCCTGAGTTTTTCAGAAACAGGTGATTTCCGTAGTGTATCAATACCAGATGGGGGTCAAGGTTTGTTTCATTTCTTCTCAGGAACATATCTACGGCAAGTGTGGAACCCACATGGCCGCCACCAATAATAATTACGTTTTCCATCATACAGACCTGTATATAATATTGTCTTAGTTTCGAATGGATATCATGGTGTTGCCAGAAAATGAATCAACGACATTCTGTGACACGACATAGGAACGTAATAAAAGACGCTGAACATTGTCTGATGTGAAAACATCACGACCATGAACAGCATAGTTATTAGGAATGATTAATGCTTCTCCTTTTTGAATACTGTGTCCATTTTCGCGTCCTGCACGAAGCGCCAGTGCAGCCAGTTTCTCCAGCAGTTTTTCAGCCTGTTTGTACAAGGATTCACTGAGGACTGGTGCTGGTTTTATGTTAGAGAAGTTAAGTTTTATTTTTATTCTTCCATTTAATTCCATTTCTATGACCTTCATTTTCCTTATTTCTTCATTGGGCCACAATAATTTACCACCAGCACGCATTTCAAATATTTCACTTTGTAGAATAGATAATTCTTCTTTTGTAAAATATTCCACCAACTGTGCAGAAGTGGCCAGAAGGGTTTTAGGTATGTCGCCATTCGCTATATGAGGTACCAATACCAGATACTCGGGTCTGCACCAGTCTGATGCAAAGCATAAATCGTTATGCATCGAGAGCAATTCAGAACTGCTGCTGAGCTCTCTGGAGGTCAGGGTAGGACGAATGTCCGTTACGTAACTTTGATTATAATCAGAGTATGCAACACATCTGCCGATTGACTCACCCAATGTCAGCAGGAGAATTTTGCTTAACTCGATGTTATCAAATTTAGGCAGATTGCGGATAAGCAAGGGCTCATGAAAATCGAAGGCTTTCGCTATTCTGCTGCCAGTAATTTTATCTTTTATCTCCTTAATTCTGGAAAGATAACGACTCTGAATTTGACCGGGACATTCATTATGAATGTCTCTCACCACCAACGACAGTTCATCTTTTTCACTTTCATTTAAAGATACCGATGAATAACTAAAGACATCCATATTGAACTCACAATTGATTGTCAGGAAACACTTAAATTTAAAATGGTTATCAACATTTTTTTCAAATACCAAGTTGTAAATAAATATTAATTAAAAAAAGGAATTATCTATGCGAAAAAATAATAAACGATTAAAGTTGCATAAAAAATATTATTTCTAAGAGGGAAATTCTTTAATGTTAGTCTGAGGATTTTTTTCATCTTGCAAATTTTTATTTTCACTGTCTTTTCTCTCAATCAATCCATCTGGTAGCAGTACATAACGAAATTGTCAAAATGATTAAGTGTATGTATAAAATGTAAATTAAATGTAAACTAGGATGAGATTTTTGTAAGCCGCAGGTTTTCCGGCTGTCATTCTTGTGACGCGCGATATGGATTGTGAAGGGGAGCAGACGGAAATTTGTCAGCTATGACCCTGACCCGAAATCCTGCTCCATTCAGAAACAGAATTCCGGCATGATCTACACTCCCTGAACGGAGGTGGTGCCGATGAAAAAATCACGATTCACCGAAGAGCAGATTGTCTTTGCCCTGAATCAGGCCGAACTGGGTACGTCCGTACCGGACGTCTGTCGCAAGCTGGGCATTTCGGATGCCACGTTCTATACGTGGCGCAAGAAATACGGTGGCATTTCGCCCTCAGAACTGAAGCACATGCGCCAGCTGGAAGAGGAAAACCTGCGGCTGAAGAAACTGGTGGCCGATCTGAGCCTCGACAAGGCCATGCTGCAGGACGTGCTGGCAAAAAAGAGCTGACGCTGGCACGCCTGCGCGAATGGGTCCGGGACCTGCAGGCACGTTACGGGGCCAGCGAAAGGCAAATCTGCTTTGCTCTGCGGGTCAGCCGGAGTTCGTTCAGGTATCGTTCTGTGGCGGCAGACGACAGCGCGCTACGCCTTCGTATCAGGGAGATCACCGAAACCCGGGTTCACTATGGTTACCGAAGGGTTCACGTCATGCTCAGGCGGGAGGGCTGGCGGGATAATCATAAACGCATTTACCGGCTCTACAGCGAGCAGGGGTTGTCCCTGCGTCTCAAACGTCCGCGTCGGAATAAATCGGCCCAGCGGCGACAGCCCCAGCCTCAGGGGATGTATCCGAATCATGTCTGGGGTATGGACTTTGTCTCCGATGCGCTGTTTGACGGAAGGCGATTGCGCCTGCTGACGGTCATTGATCTGTACACGCGCGAATGCCTGGGGATCTGCGTGGGCCAGAATCTGCGCTCCACGGAGGTCGCAGAGATGCTGAACACTATTGCGCTCAGACGGCCCTTACCACAATTGCTGAAAACCGATAACGGCTCTGAATTTGCAGGGAAAATGCTGGACAAATGGGTGTATGAACGGGGGATCCATATAGACTTCTCACGCCCGGGAACACCGACGGACAATGCCACGGTTGAGTCGTTCAACGGCCGACTGCGACAGGAATGTCTGAACGAGAACTGGTTCATGTCTCTGGAGGATGCACGGTGCAAAATCGAGGCCTGGCGCATACACTATAACCAGAAGCGTCCCCACTCTGCACTGGGCTGGATGACGCCATCCGAATTTGCTGAGAAGTCTGCCGGTTGCCAGAATACGCAACCAATATGAAGCCGGTTATTCCTGATTATGACTGGAGCATATTCGGGGTCAGGATCAGCTACCGACATTACTAACAGAAGGTTATATCTAATCTTGGGGGGCATAGCCAAAGGTTGTAGCAGGCCGCCGCGCGAGCGCACTTCCAGATTGAGCCAAACGAGGCGAACCAAACAAAAAATTGACCTCGACTTTTAGGCTACTGTCGTCGAACTGGAAACGTCCCTCACGAAGCATTCACTCGAGCTTCAACGGTGCTCGTACAATTTCTATGGAATGTGGTCATAGCCAAAGGTGCATGCAGCAAGCTTGCGGGTGACTTGATACTCCTCACCAGAATATTGGCGAATGCGACCGCGTTCGGAAATCAAGTGCAAATTCTTTCTCGCACGCGATCCGATGACATAGAGCAACTTCATTGCGCTCTCTTGTCCGTTTGGATCATTAAAGTGCGGCACCATATCTTCCAATAAGGCGTAGGCAATTACTGCATCAAACTCGCTCCCTTTCACTCCATGGATCGTCGAAATAGTTATTCCGGTCCGGCTCTGAAATACCTTTCTGAATGTCTCGATGTCTCCGATAAACTCGCTACCCTCACTCTTCAACCGTTCAATTCTCGCTTGTGAGCTGTCAAAAAATGCTGTGTGATGTTCTTGAAGGAGCGAGAAAAGACGAAAGTCGATCTCCAAGTTGACAAACAAGGCGTCAAAGAATGAGCGGAGATAAGTTAGTCCATCCGCTTCATCTAACTTGATCGCATTGCATTCTCTTAAAAGGGACTTCCGCGTGAGCTTAGATACGCTCGCCCCAGACGCCTCCAGGTCATTCAGGATATCGCCCGCCCAACGGAGTCTGCGCACATACATTCCAGGCAACGCCTGGGTCAGTGCAATCTTCGAAAGCCTATACCAAAAATTCTCTGGGTCGCGCGCAAAGGGGACCATGCCGGGGCCATCAAATGGATACTCGGGCATACTCGCTACCAAGCGGCGTGTCATGCTTGCAAGATGCGTCCACTGTGGTGCCAACACACACACCTCTCGGGGAGCAATGCCCATCGACTCGATGTTGAACCGGATTAGCCGGATCAGCTCGGCTTCCAAGTCGATCTTTCTTACTGTGTCGTTGAAAGAAATAATACTCTGGTAAGCCCTTGCATCGGAGGCCGCTTCAATAAGGGTTGCATGGACATTGAAATTTCCGAAGTAATCAATGATGCGCTCCGAAGAACGGTAATTTTTTGACAGTTTGCGTTCCTTAATGTCGATGCCTGCCATTGCCTTGAAATCTTCATACGCAATCGGAAAGCCACCGAGCGACTGATAAATCGCCTGATTGGGATCACCGACAATGAAAGTCTTTGTCGCTCCTTGCCCGGCTTTCAAGATCGCAGTAATGATCGAATATTGAATTCGCTTAGTGTCCTGATACTCATCGACCAGTACGAAAGAAAACAACTGCGCCAGGAGGGTACTGATCGCAGGGTGACGAGCGATCAGTTGGTAGGCGTAAAATAAGATGAGTTCGAAGTCTATTTGTCGACTTTCCCGGAGGATATCGAAGTATCTACCCAATATTTCATGCAAGCCGTCGTGCTTCCATACCTGGGGGCAGGAAAGTACATAGCCGGTTTCTGTGAAATAGAACTCGCAATCCCAGAATGTTATTTTTGGCTTCTGGTAAGGCTTACATAAGGTTTCAAGAATCTTTTCACGCTCATGCTGGTCGATTACCCGGAAACCTCGATCCAATACTTCGTGATAAATCCCGTATGGCTTCAATATCCATTCCAGACAAAACGAATGGATCGTTCCTATCCAAAGGCGGGATGTGTCCACCCCAAGGCTCTCAATGCGCTCGTGAATTTCGTCGGCAGCACGATGCGTATAGGTGATCGCAACAACGAACTGCTTGTTGGACTCTAGCCTGGACAGCTCGTATGCAATCTTATAGGTCAGCGTTCGTGTCTTCCCGCTACCGGGACAAGCAATGAGAAATACGCTCCCAGTTTCCAAGATAGCAGCTTCCTGTTCCGTATTTAGATCGCTATTTTCCCACATAAACATGGCTAGAAGACCTTAAGGACGTCGTTGATACGATCATCGGGGAAGGTGGCCAGCATCTCGTTCCGGATGCCGACGAAATCGATTTCTCCGCTTCTAAAAGCCAGAAGTTTTTCCCTGAACTCGATGAAAACCGCCGATGCTGTAACCAGATCATTTTTGTCGATGTAATTCACACGGTAGCTTAGTACGTTGAACCAGACCTCCGTTGCTACAATCGGATGTGCAAAAGCGATGGCGTCCAAAATGTACTGTGGGATGGCTGTCTCCGGATCGACCTTTTTTCCTAACAAGATGGCGAACCACCCCTTGCCGTAGTTGTCAGCCATGGTCAGCACTCTTTGACCGTATCGCGCAATGTCGGCAGATTCAAGATCTGCTTTGGCTGTCGCAATAGTTGGGGCATCCGTGTAAATATCAGGCAGAATACCCACGACCTTGCGAGCATTCCCAGCCGTGACAAAATCCACCTCGAAGGTGTGGGGAGCAAAAAAAGGCGAGACCCATGGATTATCTTGAAACGACGCTTCTAGAAGTGCCTTTCTGGCGACGCCTTTCTCTTGGGATGCCTGGTATTTTCTCTTGCGCCGTAGCACCTGTTCAGCGTCCCCGGCGACGTGCGCTGTGTCGATGATGGACTTGTCGAGATCGGTGACAATGCTGCACCGCTTTCGGATTCGATCGTCGTGGAACAAAACCGCGACGTTCTGGAAGCCGGTGCTTCGGATGTTGATCAAACTAATGCCAAGTTCGTCAAGGCTGACACCTAGCACCTTCTTGATCAAAATCGGGATCAGAATTTCTTCGGCATCACCCTCTACAAGAACAACGCTTTTGGCGAACAGCAGGTTACTGCGTACCGCATCCAGATAACGTTGGACGTTACCGACTTCCTCAGGGGCCAACCCGGTGGCGGGTTGGTAAGCCTCGCATCGATAATTTTCTCTGCCAAGAATATTTACGTTCTGAATATTGCTGACTTCTGAGATATGCGTCGAATGGGTCGAGTAAATGATTTGGGTGTCTTCGTATTGAAGCTTATCGAAGAGCGTCTTTTGGATATGTGTATGAATATGGGCCTCTGGCTCCTCAATTAGCAAGAAATTGGCGATCGATTGCCTAGCCTTCTGATACTTGAATTCCAGCAGCTTTAATGTGAGGAAGATCAGGTTTGCACCGCCTAGGCTCAATTCGTGGATAGGCCCTTCGTGTCCCTCTCCCGACTCACCGACGAACAACTTGAGCGACTGGAAGAGCTTGTCGGCTTCGTCGGGCAAATCGGATTTAATCGAAAGCGATGAAGGTGAGTAAGCCTCGCCCGCTGCGTCCTTGATTGTGTCTCGTATGTCAGTTCGAACTATTTGGACATCGGGTAATGCCTCAATAGAGCCATTGAGTGCTTTCACTCCATCAGTAATCGCTTGGAATGCCACAGAGTCGATATCACCGCTCTTACCTTTCAAAAGAGACAGTAGCGGATTGGTTCTATTGTTGTGGAACTCAGATACAACATCTCGCAACGCCTGAACGAAGGTAAAGGAAATTTCCTTGGAAACCGACAACACGCTTGGAATCTTGGCACCGATTGCGGGAAACTCTATTTCTTCGCTGAACTTGGCGTTTTCGAAGTCACCGACCACTTCTTTATAAAAGGTTTCATCATTGAAGTCAGATTCGCTACGGCCGGTGAAAATAGTTTCGTAGTCGTTCAGGGTGACCTGATCAAGAATTGCAGCCAGGCCAGCATGATCTCCATCGTGTAACTGAGAAAGGCGAATCCTGATTTCTTTCTTGGGGCGGAAGATGAGGTTATAGGTGGCCTTGCCGATCTCCTCATCTTCGATGCCTCCCGTTCCATGCCGGAACAAAGCTTGGACGGCCTCATCCGCAGAGATATCTTCGAACTCTAGGCTGATGATGATCCAGTGCCCTTGCCACCTTCCCAATCCTCGATGAAAGTCAGTCAAATCTAACCGATAGGCTGAGCGGATCATGTTGTCATCAAGCAACAGTCGAATCGCTCTAAACAGGTTGGTTTTACCCGATCCGTTTTCGCCAATGATGGTGTTGATGCCTTTTTTAAAAAGCAGTCTAGTATTTGCAAAATTCCTGTAGTTGACCAAGCTGAGCTTAGAAATGTGCATTGAGGGCCTCGTTCTTTTTTTATTAGGGAAGCCACATCACGTGCCGGCCACCTCGTGGAGTATCTGCCATTTTACAAGGTGTCACTACTTTTCGACACCTTAACGACGTGTCTAAAACTGGTCGCTGGTCGATATTTGTCTATCGCGTATTCTGGTGAAGATGAACAGTTATCTCTTGTAGTGAAGAAAAACTGCAGCGTGCAAAGGCGCTTGGGCATCCAGTTTAATCAAAACCAGCCTGACACCGGAATGGTCATTACAGGCTGCTAAGTTGTCCGGGGGCATGGATTTGACCATATTCTGGAACTTATCGGCGGAGATAACCTGCGCAAGTCTGCAGATGCCCTTGCGCCGGGAGGCAGAATTGCTCAGATTGGTTTCCTTAAAGGCAGTGAAATGGTGCTTCCTGCCGTCCCCCTGATGCTGAAAAGAGCAGTTATTCAGGGGATTACCGTGGGCCACCGACGGGCTCTTGAAGATTTATGTCAGCCTGTTGACCGCCATCAGATTAAACCGGTGACTGATAAAATATACGATGTCTCTGGCACAGGAGCATCTTTTACCCACCTTGAGAGAGGACCATTCGGGAAAATCGTCATCCGAATCGGTTAACAATTTGGAGGGTAAAAAGAAAAAGTTTACTATCACACATCGCCTGCTGGGGGGACATTGTCCTTCTTATTTTCTCATATCCTTTTTATCAGGCCGCTTGCATAAGAGACATACTGATGACCACTGACCTTACTCAGTCTTCAATTATCACTGCTGCCAAAAAGATTAAAAGCTCAGTCATTCGGCCCCCCACGGTTTTGTCTCAGGGATTGTCGGATATGTTGGGAAGAAAGGTTTTCTCAAACTGGAGAATTTGCAGACGGGCGGCTCTTTTTAAGCCAGGGGAGTGCTGAACCTCCTTTCCGCTTTTATATACCCTTGCAGGAGAGATTGTGACGGGGAACGATTAACCGTAAGCTGATACGAAAGTAAAACACGGGGGAAATAAAAACTGACATTCACGGTAAGCACTTCTACAAGTGCTTAGGTGAAATATATTCACATCATCACGCTCCATACTTATAATCAATTATCTTTATGTCACATTTTTATTTTCATAGAACCTTGCAGATTTAAATATTCCATCACAAGAAAATAGCCCTTGTCAATATAGGCAAGTACTCCGAAAGTATTTACCTTTTTATTCAAAAATGGTAAAGTATCAATAAAGAGGTGACGCAGATGAATGAAATAGATTTTAAAATCCCGCTTACAAAATTCTTTATGGCAAAAGACTCTGTCGCTTTGAATTTTGAGTTCCCTTTTGATTTTAATAGACGCCGCTGCGATCTTTTGATTGCTTCCGATGAGGAGATTATTGGCGTAGAAATAAAAAGTGACATTGATAATTTATATAGATTAGATGAACAGTTAAAATCATATTATACTTGTTTCAACAAAGTATATGTCGCTTGCGGCGTCCGTCATTACAATGAAATTAGCAAGATAAAAGGTAATTTTGGGATCATCTACATTACAAAAGAAAATTTAACAATAAAAAGAAAAGCAAAAACGAGAAAGGATCTAAATATCATTGCAGTTCTCGATATGTGCGAAAAAACATCTTTAGAGAAAATTACTAACATGAAGTCATCCAGTAAAGCAGACCTCATCATGGGTATAATAAGTACATACAAGAAAAATGAAATATATGCTATCCATCGCAAAGCAATATATGAAAAAGTCTCTAGAATATATGATACTTTTATATCTGAAAAAGGAGATGTCATTACCAGAGAGGACATAACTCTCCTTAGCTTAAAATCAATGAATCTCGGTTCTATATAAATTTCATTGCCATCCTGGACATATGAATATTTGATCTTACCGATATCCAATATGAAGGATTCAAACCACCAGGTTTAATTAATGCAGCCTGTTTAATTTCATCCATCCCCCAGCAATTTAGATTATCCTTTTGAAACTCAGGCAACCTAATAATATTACTAGCACACTGTCCATACCCACCAACATCTCGACGAACTTTTGAAAAAAAGATTGAGGATTCTGTTGGGTAGTCAATTCTTGGGATCCAGTTATAAGATTTAACATCATTCCGGAAAGGGTGAATACAAGCATAGTCACCATATAAAAGTATATCAGGAATATTGGAATTGACTAATGCCATACTAACATTCCGGTGTAAGTCAACATTACCATAATATATCACATTGTTATATTGATCTTGATTTTTTTTCAAATAATCTGTGATATTCGCAGGGTAATGTTCAGAGCAAAAAATATAATTACCAGAATAGAATCCATTAACTTGGCTATAAAAGTAAGAGATGAAATCGATTATGTATTTAAATGGTTCTGCTCCAATTCTTTCGTAAACATAAGATGCATCAAAAATGATGCTATGTATCAGATAAGACCTGTGCTGGATTAACTGAATTAAGTTCGCAAAAAGGCTCCCTAGCCCATCCTCAAAAATTGGCAAACGAATAGCAACATGCTGTGTATGTTTGCTTAAATTCTCTACCTGTAAAAAAAGATCATTTAATTGAGAATCAGGATAAGCCAATACTACTGGAATAACACCAGGTATCTTAATTTTAACATACCCAATAAAATTACACCAGTTTTCAAAACCATTCTGGTCATCTAAAAAACTCTCAATGTCTGAATTTAAAAGAGACTCTATAGTTGTTATATCCAGTATTATTCTTTCCGATTTCACCACCTGACATATTTCATCAACTTTTTTATAGACACTTGAATCTGGGTTGTTTTTCCCTTTTCGAGATTTCGTTAGTTCCAGTACAGGTGTTAATCTTGTCCACGTAGCTGCATTAATATTTTTCAATGCTCGCATTTCAGCTATTGTAGTTTTAATTATAGGGTAATACTTAATACTCATACATATTCCTCTGTAGAGTTTCTACTCTTATTTTTGCAGCAAGAACAGAAACGTCGAAATACTCTGAAATTAACTCTGCATCAGACCCTTTAGTATTCATAAAATCGACCAGTTGCTTTCTTGGCATTAATAAAGCGCCAGCAAAATTGTTAGCCTCATATTCCATTGAATCCATATGTGTGCTGCGGTACAAGGCCTCATCAACAAATGATATGGCTCTATTTCTGTGTAAAAAATAATGGCCCAACTCATGAGCTAAAGTAAACCTTTGACGTTTCGGATGATGTAATGAGTTAACCGTGATCATCCAACGCCCTTCATTATTTTTTTGCAACATTCCAGAAAGTCCATCATCCATTATGACTCGTTTCAGGTCTATTCCAATTTTAATAATAAAATCATCAATGTCAAAAGGAATAAGCTTAACTTTCAAAATATTAACGGCGTAATCCAGAACACTTTGCGGGTTGTTCAAATTCAACATATCAACAGGCAAATTATCATTAATATTTTTAATTTTCCGTTTAAGGATTGCCATGTTTATCATCCTCATTATTACTATTTTCAGGCTGACCTTTGCCCTTCATGCTATCTAGCATGTTCTGAAAATATAGATTTTGATCCAGGGATTCATCTACTGGTAATAATTTATTTTTTAATCCCATCAATTCTTTTTTCAAAATATCCACTTCACTTCTCAGACGGAGAACTTCATCACTGCCATCTGTATTTTCGTCAGTAAGACGTTCAAACTCCTCCGTAAACACATCAGAAACTTTATTTTTGAGTTCTGTATCAAATCCCTTATCATTAGAGAAAAAATATTTAACCTTCGCGCTTATAGTAAAATCAAATTTATCATCAGCATTTATCTTTATGACTAATACTGCAAAAAAGGCAGAAAACGTACAGAAAAAAATCAATATAGTGATTGTATATGAATAAAAACTACCCGTTTGAGATAACAGATCGTTTGTACTTAAAATAAAGTTTTTACTCATTAAATGAGCTAGCATTTTCTTTTCCGAAACATTCATTCCGGAAATAGAGTCACCGGACACATACCAGTGAAATGTATTAATAAAATCTTTGACAGGATTGCTGAATAACCAAAAAAATATAAAAGCAAAAAGACCAAGCAGTAATGAAAAGAGACAGAGTTGGAGAAAAACCTTAACCACCGGAATAGCTCCCTCTAATAATATACCTCTCACTGATTTTGATCCAACATCTTTGCTCATCGTCATACCTTCATCAGTATTTTTCTATTTTCACGCAGTATATATTAAATATTGAGTAAATGTTAATCATTAATTCAATCAATGCCATACATTACCACCCCGCCATAACACCTTGATTAATATTGATATTAATAGTTGTGGATTCAGTATTTTCGATAATCCGCTCCGATTCCCCCCAAGGTAAAAGGAAAAAATAGGACATAGAATCATCGTTTAAAGCGGGGGCCACTCACGAAAAGTACTAACCAGTGCCAAAATCCATACTACACCCTCGTCTTCATCAGTTTCATATACCAAACGATAATGATGATGTGGATATAGTTCGCGAGTGCCCACAATCTGACCAAGAGCCCCCATTTCCGGTTGCGTTGCCAAATTGCTGGCTGCATCGCTAAAACGCATGTCCATCTCAACCGCAGCAACGGGGTTATCCGCTAGAATGTACTCCCAGATATCGAGACGATCCCGCTCAGCTTCAGATGTCCATATAACAATCACGATCCAGCATTACCTTTAGCAATCTGAGCACGGCGCAGTGCAAACTCCGCTTCAACGTCATCGTTTGAGCGACCATGACCAGCCCGCGCAGACTGACGGGCTATTTCAACTTTACGCTCAAGATAAGCATCATGTTCACGACTCTTTTTACGTTGCTCAATGTAACCTCGCATCAGTTCACGAATGACCTGCGCTGCAGGTCGATCCTCAGCCGCAGCCTCAGCCATGAACATGTCCCGTAGTTCAGGTTCCAGCTTCATTGTGAAAACTGCTTTTATCGCCATATGACCTCCTATTGAAGATATACTTAGTATATACCAAAGCAGTACCATTATGATCATTAAATGATGCAACTTGTGCGATTCCAGCTATCACATAGGGGAATCGAATCCGGATGAAGTTCAGAAGGTATGCAGTGTAGCTTTATGATTTACAGTATAAAAAGCGGGTCAAATAATGGGTCTTGACAACAGCTGGTGAAAAAAACTACTATTAAAAACAATTCAATAGATAACTGAATGTTCCCGAGTCCGGGCACCACTAATTTAAAGAAACCAGCCTACGGGCTGGTTTTTTGCTTTCTGGGGTATGGACTCTCCATCGAACTTCGTTCGATTATTCGCCGTAAACGGCTCACCCCTTCGGGGCCAGCGCGACAAGCGCGCTGTTCAACGCCTGCGGCGTTAGTCCGGATCCGGGCACCACTAATTTAAATAAACCAGCCTACGGGCTGGTTTTTTGCTTTCTGGCGTATGAACTCTCCATCGAACTTCGTTCGATTATTAACCACACACCGCGCTTCATATTAATTAATACCTGAGAGCATATTTTAAAAATTAATATTATTCAAAAAATAAAATTGCCATTTCTTTTATCTATACTATTTAAAGCTTAGCCGCTCGATAAAATTCTTATTTATTCACGCTATTATTAATTAGCAATAAAACGTGAGATAGATCACAACAAGAAGTTATCTCTTTTACAGCCTCCTATTACAGATTGCCTTCCAGATTTTTATTCTATAAATATTACCCTCGTTTTTATTATTACAGGGGCAAGTAAATGAGCAATCCATTCGAAAATGAAAACATTACTTTTTTAGTATTAGTAAACGCAGAGAATCAGCACTCTTTATGGCCGGAATTTATGGTTGTCCCCGAGGGTTGGGACGTGGTCTGCGGGCCCGCCAGCCGCAAAGCGTGCATTGAGTACATTGAGGAAAACTGGAAGGATATCAAGCCGAAAAGTTTACAAAATTTATAACCCCGTGTTGCCCACTCGTTATCCTATTTCGCTTTAATATTGAGGTTTTATATGTCCGCACCAGAAGACATGGATTATTTCGCTTTAACGTCCGCTCAGATGGGCATGTGGTTAGCGAATGAAGTCGCACTGAATCAAGCAAATAATAATATTAGTGAGTATTTAATTATTGATGGCGCAATTAACCCATCACTATTTAAAGACGCTATAAAAACAATGATTGCTGAAACAGATGCCATGCATGGCCGTTTTTTTCATGAAAATAACGACGTCAGGCAATCATTGACGCCGGTTAATGATTATGAAGCAGGCTTTTATGATTTCAGTATGATGGACGACCCGTGGGCAACCGCCATTGAATATATGACGGCGCAGACAAACAGAGCTTATTCACTCTCTGAAAAGCATCTGTTTACCTTTTTCCTGGTTAAGATTGCCGAAAACAAACATCTCTATTATCAGTGCAGCCATCACATTCTTACGGACGGTTTTGGCGCCGCGCTGCTCCTCAGCCGCGCCATTGAAATCTACAACGACTTAATCGCCGGCGAGCCGGTCTCCCCCTCGCCTTTCGGCAGCTTTAAAACGTTGATGGCCGATGATATTGAGTATCGCCACTCAAAACGTTTCGCGCGCGACAGAGACTACTGGGTATCGCGCTTTAGCGATCTGCCGGAGCCGGTGAGCCTCGCCGGGCGCGCCGCCCCCTGTGACCAGCTTATCCGCCAGCGCATCCCGCTGGAAAAACCGTTTCATGACGCCATCATGCAGCGGGCCAGCGACTCCGGCTTTACGCTGCCGCAGCTGCTCACCGCCCTGAGCGCGATCTATCTCTATCGCATTACCGGTAATGAAGATTTGGTGATTGGCTTTCCAATGGCGGCACGCGTTGGGCGAGCGCAGCGCAGCATTCCTGGCTTAATGTCGAATATCATGCCGCTGCGCTTAAACTTATCGCCAGCGCTGACCCTCAACGACGTGATGGCGCAGGCGATGAAGGAGATGATCTCCTCGTTGCGCCACCAGCAATACCGCCATGAAGATCTGCTTCGCGAGCTTAACGTCACGCGCCCGCTGTTTAACACGGCGATTAACGTTGAACTCTTCGGCGAAAGCCTCGCGCTGACAGGGGCGGAAACCTTTTCCGTGAATCTCTCCAACGGCCCGGTGGAAGATTTGAGCATCTTCTTCTTTGGCTATGGCGGTGAGCGCACCATCGTGCTGGGCTTCGATGCCAACAGCGCGCTCTATAGCGAGCAACAGCTGCTTACCCATTATGAAAGAATGACGGCGCTGTTCAGTGAACTGATTGCTAACCCTGAGATGGCCATCGGCGTCCCCGCGTTACTGAGCGCCAGTGAGCAGCAGCAGATTGCCCTGCTGAATGATAAAACTGCCGCGCCGATACCTTCCCTTACGCTTGCGGAGTGCTTTGAAAAACAAGTTCAGCTTACACCCGATGCTCCGGCCATCTTCTACGAGGAGAGCGTGCTGAGCTATGGGCAGCTAAATAGCCTGGTCAACCAAATAAGCCACTATTTACGTCAGCAGGGGGTACGGCCGGGCGACATTGTCGGGCTGCTGCTGCCGCGCACGGATAATCTGGTGATCGCCATGCTGGCAATCATGAAAGCCGGTGCGGTCTATATGCCATTAGATCCCGATCACCCCGCTGAGCGGATAAAACATATTCTCGCCACCGCCGCGCCGACCTGCCTGTTAACCACCGCCGGGACGTCGCATCTGGTTGCACAATTCCCGCAATATCAAATAGATGACAACGCCATTATTGCGGGCATTATCTCGCAGCCAGAAACCGACCCTGTGACAACCCTCGCCCAGCGGCAGCAGGCGGCGTATGTGCTCTTCACCTCCGGCTCGACCGGCGCGCCGAAAGGGGTGCTGATCCCCCATCATGCATTGACCAATTTTATGCTGGCGATGCAGCAACACGTTCTGCTCTCCCCAGAGCATCGTTTAATGGCCGTCACCACGGTCGGGTTTGATATTGCCGCGCTGGAGCTTTTCCTGCCGCTGCTCAACGGCGCAGCGGTGGTGATCGCTTCACGCGATGCGGCGCGCGACCCGCATCTGCTGGCAAATGAGATCCATCGCTGGAACATCACCCATCTGCAGGGTACGCCAGCCTTGTGGCAGGGCCTGGTCAGCTATCAACCGCAGGCGCTGGCAGGTCTCACCGCGCTGGTGGGCGGTGACGCGCTGGCAGCCAATCTGGCCGAACAGATGGTGACGCTGGCATCGCGAGTCATTCAGGTTTACGGGCCAACGGAAACGACGATCTGGTCAACCCTGCGCGAGCTGACCGCCGATCGCGTGGCCCCTTCCATCATTGGTCTGCCGATCAACAACACCCAGGTTTATATCCTCGACAGCGCGCTACAACCGGTTCCGGTTGGCCAGGCAGGCGAGCTCTATATCGCTGGCGACGGCCTGGCGTTTGGCTACCTGAAACGCGCCGATCTCACCAGCGAGCGCTTTGTCGCTAACCCCTTTGGCCCTGAAGGGTCGCGCATGTACCGCACCGGGGATATCGCCTTCTGGGAGCAGGATATGCAGATCGGCTTCCTCGGGCGCGCGGATAACCAGGTGAAGATCCGCGGTTACCGCATTGAGCTTGGTGATATCGAAAATGCGCTGCTGGGATCAAAGGCGATTAAGCAGGCGCTGGTGCTCGCGCATGATGAAAAAGCCTCCGGGCAAAAACGGCTGGTAGCTTACGTGGTGCCGCACGATGGCGCGCACTGTTCGCCCGACACGCTGCGCGCCGAGTTAGGCAAACAGCTGCCGGATTATATGGTGCCGTCAGTGATGATGGTGCTGGAGCAGTTCCCCCTCACGGCGAATGGCAAAATTGACCGCCGCGCGCTGCCGGTTCCGGCCTTCACCGCGCCCGCCCGCGTGCTGCCCTCCACGCCGCAGCAGGAAAAACTGTGCCAGCTCTTTGCCGAGTGCCTGGACAGCGCGTTACCGGGAATCGATGACAACTTCTTCAGCCTTGGCGGCCATTCGCTGCTGGCGCTGAAACTGCTGAGCCGCATCCGCGAAGCGTTCAACAGTGAGATCTCGCTGAAAGCGATCTTTGACGCGCCAACCGTCGCCGAGCTGAGCAGGCTGATTGAGGCCGGAAGCGGCGCGCCCGTGCGCCCTGCGCTGGTGGCGCAACCGCGCCCCGCCCTGCTGCCGATGTCGTTTGCCCAGCAGCGCCTGTGGCTACAGGAGCAGATCGCGCCGGGCAGCGCCTACAATATGCCGCTCGCCATCAGGCTTAACGGCAAACTGGATGCCGCAATGCTGACGCAGGCGCTGGCGGATGTTATCGCCCGCCATGAAAGCCTGCGTACGCGCTTAACCCAGCAGGAAGATACCCCTTGCCAGCAGGTGCTGACGCCGCAAGAGGCGGCATTTACCCTGCAACAACAGGCCATTGCGCCAGACGATCTGAACGCCCAGTTGATGCAGCACAGCGCGCATATTTTTGCCCTCGATCGCGAGCTGCCGATCAAAGGCTGGCTCTATCAACTTGCGCCCGAGCAGCATGTTCTGCTGCTGGTGATCCACCACACCGCAGGCGACGGCGGCTCCCTCTTCCCGCTGTTGCAGGATCTGAGCCTCTGCTGGCAGGCGCGCCAGGCAGGCCACGCCCCCGATCTTGTGCCGCTTGCGGTGCAGTATGCGGATTACGCCCTCTGGCAACGCGCGCTGCTCAGTGAAGAGCAGGATGAGAACGTTCTCTTAGCCAGGCAGATGGCCTACTGGCGCAATCAGCTACAGGGGCTGCCGGAAGAGATTACGCTGGCAGGCGATCGCCCCCGTCCGGCGCGCGCCAGCTATGCGGGCGATCGCGTCGCCTTTACGCTGCCGGATGATGTCTTTGCAAAGCTTGCAGCGCTGAGCGCACAAACGGGTGCCAGCCTGTTTATGCTGCTGCACGCAGGCCTGGTGGCGCTGCTGCACCGCATGGGCGCGGGCGACGACATTGCCATCGGTACGCCGATCTATGGCCGTACCGATATCGCGCAGATCCCGATGATTGGTTACTTCGCCAACACCGCGGTGCTGCGTACCCAGGCCTCCGGCAACCCGGAATTACGCACGCTCATCGAGCTGGCGCGCAGTGCAGTGCTGGAGGCCAATGAACACCAGGATCTCCCCTTCGAGCGCCTTGTCGAAGCCCTGGCACCAGACCGCTCGCTGGCGAAACATCCGCTGTTCCAGGTGATGCTGGCGGTGGATACGCCGTGGCCGCAGGCTGTCAGCTTCGAAGGGTTACAGCTTGAACAGCTGGAGCTGCCCACCAGCAGCGCGAAATTTGATCTGCTGTTTAATTTCAACATTGATGAGCAGCACGGGCGCGTAAGCGGGTATATCGAATACGCCACCGATCTCTATAACGCGCGCACCATCAAGGGCGTTGCCGAACGTTTAGTCCACGTAATTGAGACACTGGTGAGCGCGCCGACTACCCGCGTTGGCGAGCTGGCGCTATTAACCTCTGCCCAGCGCGAAACGCTGCTTAGCGGCTGGAATGCCACCCGTGTCGCGCTGCCTGAAGTGCGTTTAGCCGCGCTGTTTGAACAGCAGGTGCTGCGCACGCCGGACGCCATTGCCGTTAAGCAAGGCAGCAAAACGGTGACCTACAGCCAGCTAAACCAGGCGGCGAACCGTCTGGCGCACCGGCTGATCGCGCTGAACGGCGGGAAAACCTTCTGCGCCGGGCTGCTGATGCAGCACTCCATTGATGAAGTGATTGCCACGCTTGCGGTGATCAAAGCAGGCGGCGCTTACCTGCCGCTGCGCCCGCGCGACCCCCTTGAGCGCCAGCAGATGATGCTGGATGACGCAGGTGCCACGCTGCTTATCGCCGACGCGGGTCTGCCGTTACCGGATGCCGCGCATATCATTCACCCGGCCGACGACGCGCAGCAGGCCGGAGCAGAGACCAACCCGGCAGTAGCAAGTGCGGCGCAGAGCCTGGCTTACATCATGTACACCTCCGGTTCGACCGGTAAACCGAAAGGGATTGCCATCAACCAGCAGAGTGTGGCGGCGCTTGCCCTCGACCGCCGCTGGTCGGCGGAGGATCATCAGCGCGTCTTGCTGCACTCCCCGTCCGCCTTTGATGCCTCCACCTATGAACTGTGGGTGCCGCTGCTGTGCGGCGGCCAGCTGATTGTCGCTCCGGCCGGTGAGCTGGATATCGATGCGCTGGCGCAGATCGTCATGGCGGAAAACGTGACCGCGCTGTGGCTCACCGCCGGTCTGTTCCGCCTGATGGCCGAGGAGCATGCCAGCGCCCTGAAAGCGGTGCGGCTGCTGATTGCCGGGGGTGATGTGCTGCCGGTGGCGGCGATCAGAAAGGTCATGACGCACTGCCCTGAACTGAAGATGATGAACGGTTACGGCCCGACGGAAACCACTACCTTTACCACCACGCACCTGATGCCGGGCATCCCGACGGAGATGACGGTGCCCATCGGCGCGCCGATCGATAACATGCAAACCTACGTGCTGGATGGCTATCTCAATCCGGTGCCGGTCGGTGTTCCCGGCGAGTTGTATATCGCCGGTCTCGGCCTGGCGCGCGGCTACCAGAACCAGCCGGTACTCACGGCAACGCACTTTGTCGCTAATCCGTTTGCGCAGCCCGGCGAGCGCATGTACCGCTCCGGGGACTGGGGGCGCTGGCGTGAAGATGGCGTGCTCGAATACCTCAGCCGCGGCGATCAGCAGGTGAAAATTCGCGGCTTCCGTATTGAGCTGGCGGAAGTGGAAACCGCGCTGCAACAGCAGCCTGCCGTGGCGCAGGCGCTGGCCTGCATCGTCGAGCCAAACGCAGGCAATAAGCAGATTGTCGCCTATGTTATCCCGCGCAAAGAGGCGGACTTCGATGCGGAACAGCTGCGCGCGGCGCTGAGCGCGCAGTTGCCGGACTTTATGGTGCCGGCGATGATTATCCCGCTGGAGACCTTCCCGCTAAACGCCAACGGCAAAGTGGATATGCGCGCCCTGCCCGCGCCGCACTTTACCGCCGCGCAGCATCGTGGCGCGCGCAATGAGCGGGAGAGCACGCTCTGCGCACTCTTCGCCGAAGTGCTCGGCCTGGATGACATCGGCATTGATGACAACTTCTTTGCCCTCGGCGGCCACTCGCTGCTGGCGTCGCGTCTGGTCAGTAAGGTGCGCCGCGAGATGCGAGTTGATCCTGCGATCCGCGATCTCTTTGAAGCGCCGACGGTGGCGCAGTTTGCCGAGCGTTTGCACGCCGCCGCGCCTTCGCGTTTGCTGCTACAGGCGCGTGAAAAACCGGCCCGTCTGCCGCTTTCCGCCGCGCAGCGTCGGCTGTGGATGATCGATCGTATCGAGGGACAAACCGCCACCTACAATATGCCGCTGACGCTGGAGCTTACGGGCGAAGTAAATGTAGCGGCGCTGGCGGCGGCACTCAACGATGTGAAGCTGCGCCACGAAACGCTGCGCACGCGCTTTTTACAGCAGCCCGACGGCAGCGTTTATCAGCATGTTACCGGGGATGAGGAGGCAGCCTGCACTCTGATAACCGAACACGTTGCGTCTGACGATCTGCAAAGCCGGATGCTGAGCGCCGCGCAATACACCTTCGATTTAGCCGGGGAAGATCCCTGCCGCGCGTGGCTCTTTACCATCAATGAAGAGCGCCATCTGCTGCTGTTTTTAATGCACCATATCGCCAGCGATGGCAGTTCGCTCTCTCCGCTCCTGCATGATCTCGCTGCGGCTTATAACGCCCGCGCGCAGGGCCAGGCTCCAGCCTTCACGCCGCTTACGGTGAACTATGGCGATTATGCCCTGTGGCAGAACGACTGGCTGGGCGAGATCAACGCCACTGAAAGCCAGGCGGGCCGCCAGCTCGCCTGGTGGCGCAACACGCTCGCCGATCTTCCCGACGAACTGAAACTGCCTCTCGACCGTCCACGCCCGGCGCGCGCAAGCTACCGAGGCAAGCAGTGTCGCTTTACCATCGATGAATCGCTGCACGCGCGCCTGCTTGAGGTGGCGAAAGGGCACAACGCCAGCCTGTTTATGGTGTTGCAGGCGGCGCTGGCGGTGCTGCTGCACCGCATGGGCGCAGGTGACGACATTCCCGTCGGTACCGCCATTGCCGGGCGCAGCGATGAGGCGCTCGAACCGCTGGTCGGCTTCTTTATCAACACGCTGGTGATGCGTGCCACCATTGACGACAACCTCACCTTCAGCGCCCTGCTGGAGAAGGTTCGCGACTATGCGCTGCAAGCCTACGAACACCAGGATCTCCCCTTTGATAACCTGGTCGAAGCGCTAAATCCTGAGCGTTCGCTGGCGCGCCATCCCCTCTTCCAGGTGATGCTGGTACTGCAAAATATGGCCTACAGCGAAGCGCGCTTTGACCATCTGCAAACCAGAGTTGCCACACCGCTGCTGCCGGTGGCGAAGTTCGATCTGACCTTTAATATCGAAGAGACGCCCACGGCGCTTAACGGCATTCTCGAATACGCCACCGATCTGTTTGACGATGCCACCGCCGAAGCGCTGGCCGAGCGTTTGGTGCTGGTTCTGAACGCCGTGATGGCAGAGCCGCAGCGGCGCGTCGGCAGCGTTCCGCTGCTGCTGGCGGAGGAGTGCCAGGCTGCCGTGCCAGCTTGCACCTCTTTTAACCAGTGGGCTGACGCCACGCTGCATCAGGTTTTCGAACAGCGGGTGCGTGAAACACCGCAGGCAACGGCGCTGAGCCTCGGCGATAAGACGATGAGCTACGGCGAACTGAACCAGCGCGCCAACCAGCTGGCACGCTATCTGGTAAGCCGCGGTATCGGCACGGAAGATAGCGTCGCGCTGGCGCTGCCGCGCACCATGGAGACGCTGGTGGCACTGCTCGCCATCGTCAAAGCGGGCGCCGCCTACCTGCCGCTGGATGTGCATAACCCGGCAGATCGTCTGGCCTACATTGTTGACGACGCCAGACCGGCGTTGATTATCACCCTCGCGGAGTATGCCGGTACGCTGAGCAGCACGCTGGCGGAACTGCTGCTTGATACGCCGCAGTGCCAGCAGCAGCTTGCAGGGCTGAGCGCCGAGGATCTCAGTGACAATGAGCGCCTGCGCCCGGTCACCCCGGAGAGCCTGGCGTACATCATCTACACCTCCGGCTCCACCGGTAAACCGAAAGGGGTGATGATCCACCACAGCAATGTGCTGCGCCTCTTTGCGGCCACCGAGGGCTGGTTTGACTTTGCCCGCACCGACATCTGGACGCTGTTCCACTCCTGCTCCTTCGACTTCTCCGTCTGGGAGATCTGGGGCCCGCTGCTCTACGGCGGCGAACTGGTGGTGGTGCCGTTTATCGTCAGCCGCGATCCGCAGGCCTTTTTGCAACTGCTGAGCGACAAACGGGTCACCATCCTCAACCAGACGCCATCCGCCTTCTATCAGCTGATTGAAGCGGAAAATGCCGTTGCCCCAGCACGCTACCCATTAGCGCTGCGCAAAGTGGTGTTTGGCGGTGAAGCGCTTGATCTGAGCCAGCTTGAGCGCTGGTATCAGCGCCATGATGACGCTGCGCCGGAGCTGATTAACATGTACGGCATTACCGAAACCACCGTTCATGTGAGCTATCAGCCGCTGACGGCGGAGGGGGCGCGCAACGCCTCCGGTAGCCTGATTGGCGTGGCGATCCCGGATCTGCATATCCATCTGTTAGACGATGCGCTGCAACCTGTTCCGCCAGGCGTAGAGGGGGAGATGTATATCAGCGGCGCAGGCCTCGCGCGCGGCTACCTGAACCGCGTGGCGCTAAGCAGCGAACGCTTTGTTGCCGACCCGTATGGCGAGCCAGGCACGCGCATGTACCGCTCCGGTGATGTGGCGATCCGCACCCGCAAAGGCGAGCTGAACTACTTAGGCCGCGCCGATCAGCAGGTGAAACTGCGCGGGTTCCGCATTGAGCTGGGCGAGATTGCCGCCGCGCTGGCGAGCTATCCGCAGGTGACCCAGGCCGAGGTGATCCTGCAAAACGATAACCCCGGCAACCCGCAGCTGGTGGCCTATATCATCAGTGACGGAAATAGCCCTGTCGACATGGCGGCGTTGCGCCATCATGCGGCGGATAAACTGCCGGAATATATGGTGCCAGCAGCCATTGTGCAGATGGAGAAATTCCCGCTGACCATTAACGGCAAGCTGGATAAACGCGCACTGCCGAAACCAAGCATGATGCAGAGCGCAACCCGGCGTCAGCCGCGTAATGCGCAGGAGGAGATGTTAGCAGGCCTCTTCGCTGAGGTGTTGCAGCTGGAGGCGCCGGGCATTGATGACAACTTCTTTATGCTCGGCGGCCATTCGCTGTTAGCGATGCGTCTGATAAGCCGCATCAGCAGCGAGCTGGGCAAAAATGTGCCCATCCGTACGCTGTTTGATTACCCCACCGTGGCGCAGCTCGCCAGCCAGCTGGCGCAGGCGGATATCGCCCCGAAAGTGGCGCTGACCCCGCAGCCGCGCGGCGAGTATCTGCCGCTCTCCTTTGCCCAGCAGCGCATGTGGTTATTGAAGAACCTCGACGATAACCACGCGGCCTATAATATGCCGCTCGCCGTGCGCTTCAGCGGGCCGCTGAATGAAGAGGCGCTGGGCCAGGCACTGCGTGATGTGGTGGCGCGCCATGAAGTGTTGCGCACCCTCTACCCCCTCCATCAGGAGCAGCCTTACCAGCATATCCTTGCCGCTGATTCGGTCGAGATGACGCTGTCGGTGAAATCAGTAACTGAGGAAACGCTCGCCGGTGCGCTGGATGAGGCATCAACCTATGCCTTTGACCTGGCGCGGGAGATCCCGCTGCGCTGTACGCTGTTCCGCTTGCCGCAGACCCACGAACAGGTGTTGCTGATTGTCATTCACCATATCGCCTGCGATGGCGGCTCGCTGGCGCCGCTTTTCTACGATATCTCCTGCGCTTACAACGCGCGCTGCCAGCAGCAGGTGCCGACGTGGACGCCGCTTGCGGTGCAGTACGCTGACTATGCGCTCTGGCAGCGCAGCCTGCTCGGCGAAATCGAGGAGAACACGCCGCTCTGCGCCCAGCAGATCGCCTTCTGGCGCAGCGCGCTGGCGGACGCACCTGAAGAGATGCTGCTGCCCGTTGACCGTCCGCACCCGGCGTCACCGAGCTATGTGGGCGAGCGGGTCCATTTCCGGATCGACGAGGCGCTCTATCAGCGGATTAAAACCCTGACGCAACAGGAAGGGGTAACGCCCTTTATGCTGCTACAGGCGACCGCCGCTATCCTCTTTAGCCGCATGGGCGCGGGCGATGATATTACGCTTGGTACCGCCGCAGCGGGACGC
The DNA here is from genome assembly GCF_016624785.1 of Kosakonia sp. S42. NCBI lineage: Bacteria > Pseudomonadati > Pseudomonadota > Gammaproteobacteria > Enterobacterales > Enterobacteriaceae > Kosakonia > Kosakonia sp. S42. Next base: position 187,438 of record NZ_JACVTW010000002.1, read on the forward strand.
TCGGATGAAGCCATCGGCGATCTGGTGGGCTTTTTCGTCAATACGCTGGTGCTGCGCGTCGATCTGGCGGCAAATCCCAGCTTCCGTGCCGCGCTTGCCAGCGTTCGTGAGTATATGCTCTCTGCTTATGTCAACCAGGATGTGCCGTTCGACTGGGTGGTCAAAGCGTTGAATCCGGGGCGCTCCTCCGCCAGACATCCCCTCTTCCAGGTGATGATGGTGCTGCAAAACAACGCCAATACACCGCCGCAACTGGTGGATGTGCAGGCCGCTCACCAGCTGGTCGGTCTGGTGACGACCAAGTTTGATCTGCTGTTTAACTTTGATGAGATTAGCGGCGAAAATGGCGAAGTCTGCGCGCTGGATGCGCAAATTGACTTCCCTGTGGAGCTGTTCGATCGCTCAACCGTTACCGCGCTGGCGGGTTACTTTGTGCAGTTGCTGGAGGCGGCGGTCGCCTCGCCGGATCGGCCGGTGAAAAACCTGCCGTTACTGAGCGGCGAACAGCGCGACGCGCTTATTCATATCGGCAATGACACCGTTGTGGATCTGCCGCCGGCCACATTAGCGCAGGAGTTTGCCTGCCAGGTGGCGAAAACGCCGCATCACATCGCCATCAGCTGTGGCGACGAGCAGTTGACCTACCAGGAGCTGGATGCGCGCGCCAATGCTTTAGCCCACAGCCTGCAACAGCATGGCGTGAAAGCGGAACAGGGCGTGGCGTTACTGCTGGAGCGTTCTCTCTCGCTGGTGATTGGCGTGCTCGCCGTGGTGAAAGCGGGCGGCTTCTATGTGCCGCTGCGCACCAGCGATCCGTTTGAGCGCTGGCAGCATATTACCCATACGCTGGACGTGCGCATCGCGGTGGTGGATGAGCAGCACAGCGCGACGCCTCTGCCGGAGGGTATTGCCGTCCTGACGGTCAATAATGCCCATACGCAGGAAGAGGCGCCGACCATCGCGACGCCGCTCAAGCCTGACCATATCGCTTACGTGATGTTTACCTCCGGCTCCACCGGTCAACCGAAAGGGATTGCCATTACCCAGGATAATGTCGTTGCGCTGGCGCGGGATCGCCGCTGGCAGGGGGAGCATCATCAGCGCATTCTGCTGCACTCGCCGTATGCCTTTGATGCCTCAACCTATGAGATCTGGGCGGCGCTGCTGAACGGCCACCAGGCGGTGATTGTGCCGGGAGAAGCGCTGGAGCTGGCGGTGATCACCTCGACCATTACCGATCGCAACGTCACCGCGGTGTTTTTAACCTCCGGGCTGTTCCGCCTGATTGCCGAAGAGGCGTGGCAGTGCCTGGCGGGGGTCAGCAAAGTCTATACCGGCGGGGAGAAGATCTCCCCAAGCGCGGTACAGTCCGTGCGCGAGCATTTGCCGGATCTTGAGCTGATGAACATCTACGGCCCGACAGAGACGACGACTTACGCCACGGATTACCCGATTACCCAGGCGGATGCGCCCTATCTGGATGTGCCGATCGGCTACGCAATGGATAACACCTGCTTATATGTGCTGGATGAGTACTTACAACCGCAGCCGGAGGGCGTTGCAGGCGAGCTTTACATCGCCGGGCGCGGGCTGGCGCGCGGCTACGTGAACCATCCGGGGCTTAGCGCGGCACACTTTGTCGCCGACCCTTACGGGCCTGCGGGAAGCCGTATGTACCGCACCGGCGATAGAGTTAAACGCCGCCGTGACGGCGCCATCAGCTTTGTCAGCCGTGGCGATCAGCAGGTGAAAATTCGCGGCTTCCGAATCGAGCCGGGTGAAATCGAGATCGTGCTGAAGCAGCATGAGGCCGTGCAGCAGGTGGCGGTTATTCCGCTTGAAGATGCGGCGGGCCATAAACAGCTGGTCGCCTATGTGGTGGCGAGCGATCCGCAAGAGACGCTACCTGAGGCTCTGCAACAGTTTGCCCGTGAACGTCTCCCGGACTTTATGGTGCCTGCTGCGGTGGTGCTGCTGGAGGCGCTGCCGCTCAACGCCAACGGTAAACTGGCGATTAAGTCGCTGCCGAAGCCTGACTTCAGCACCCAGGCCGGGCGTCAGCCGCAAAGCGAGCGGGAGATCTGGCTGGCGGAGAAATTCAGCACGCTGCTCAAGGTTGAGAACGTCAGCATCGACAGCAGCTTCTTCGCTATGGGCGGCCACTCTCTGCTGGCGGCGCGCCTGATTACGCAGATTGACCGCGAATTGCAGGTGAAGCTGACCATCCGCGATCTGTTTGAATCGCCAACGGTCGCGATGCTGGCGCAGCGGCTGGAGAGCAACCGCCGCAGCAGCATGCTGGATGTGATGCTGCCGCTGCAACCGCTGGGCGATAAAGCCGCGCTGTTCTGCCTGCCTCCCGGCGGTGGTCTGAGCTGGTCATACTCTGGGCTTATTGGCTATCTCGGCGAGCAGCAGCCGATCTACGGTCTGCAGGCGAGCAGGATCAGCACCGGCGAGGCAGCAGCATCGGTAGAGGCGCTGGCGAAAACCTATCTGGCGGAGATCTACAAAGTCCAGCCAGAAGGCCCTTATGCTCTCCTCGGCTGGTCTTTCGGCTGCCATCTGGCCCATGAGGTCGCCACGCTGCTACAAAAAGAGGGGCATCAGGTCAGCACGCTGGTGCTGCTGGATGGCTATCCGCTCGGGGAGCGTTATCTTGAGACGATAATGAGCGATGAAGAGGGGCTGAAGGTGCTGTTCGAAGCGCTGGTAGGTGCCGTGCCGGATGACCAGGCGCTCTTCTCTGTTGAGGGGCTGCGGCGTGAGTTGCAGGTGATGGAACACCCTCTCGCGGACGTGGAGCCGGTGATTTTCGAGCGTATCTTTGCTGAGCTTCGTGATGCGCCGCTGCTGCTGGCCGCCACGACACCGGGATGCTATCGCGGTGATATGCTCTTCTTCAAAGCGACGCAGCGTGATGCCGGGGAAGAGGATTTCGATCCTCAGCTCTGGGCAAACTATGTTGATGGCAATATCATCGTCCACCCTGTGCCGGGCACCCATAACGGTATGTTCAGCCCGGAGGCGTTGAAAAGCATCGGCCCGGTGATTCAGCGCTGGCTTGAGCGCCACTAAGCGGATTGAACGTTATGTTGATAAAACCGCCGTAATGGCGGTTTTTTTTACCTGTTGAGAGTGAGCAATATGTTAACTCCATTGACCCATCACGCACGGCCGCCTTTTATCTCCCATCTTGAGATGGGCACGATAGCGGCCATACCGGGGCTCGCCTACTGCCAGCTCTGTTTTGATCGCCACGCCTGGCAGGACGAGCTGTTTGACCACTACGCGATCCCGCTTCCCGCGCGCCTGCACGCGGCGGGCGTGAAGCGCCGGGCAGAGTATCTGGCGGCGCGCTACGGCGCAAAGCTGCTGCTTGCGCACCACGGCTGCGACGCCAGCGTTGGCTCGGCGGCGGATCGCTCCCCCATCTGGCCTGCGGGCTGGTGCGGCAGCCTTTCCCACACCCATGACCGGGCGATAGCCGTTATCGCGCCCAGCGGCGCAGGCCTGACGCCGGGCGTGGATATTGAGATGCTGGCACCAGAGACTATGCGCGAAACCGCTGATATGTTCACCTCGGCGCAGGAGCAGGCGCTGCTCGCGGGCTGCCCGCTGCCTTATGAGAGTGCGCTACTGATCGCCTTCTCCGCTAAAGAGAGCCTGTTCAAAGCCCTCTACCCCGAAGTGCGGCGCTTTTTTGACTTTGATGCCGCGCGGGTTTGCCAGATTGATACGGCATCGCAGCGCATCACCCTTGAACTGACGCAACCTCTGACGGCAGAGAGAGCGCCGGGAAGCCGACTGACGGGTTACTACACCCTTGCAGAGGATCACCTCATCACACTTATTGCCTGAGGAATAAATACCGCCGTGCCTCTGCTTCGTTAACACAGCAGAGGCGGCCACCACACGCTGTATTACCCCTCTTATTTCTTCTGTTTTCGACTGCTATTAATTCACCACCATTAAATATCCATCACCAAAATATTATTCACCGACATTTTTAAAAGCCTGACCTTTTATAAATACGCATAAATAACAATATTTATAAATAGCCTAAATTCGGCATTCAAATTCTTAAAATCGCAAAATTAAAACTATCTTCATTGCGTTAAAAGAGAAGTTTCTATAGAAAAACAAGCCTGCCCCCTATAAACAGGAAAAAAAGATGAGCAACCCCTTCGACAATGAGAACCTTATATTCATCGTATTAGTGAATCAGGAGAATCAACACTCGTTATGGCCAGAGTTTATTCCGGCACCTGATGGCTGGGAGCCGGTATGTGGGCCAGCAAGCCGGGCTGAATGCCTGCACTACATTGAGGAGAACTGGCAGGATATCAAGCCGAAAAGCCTGCAAAACATCTAGTTGTATCAATCACTCTTTTCCCCCTGCCGCTTTCTAATATTGAGGTTTTGCTTATGTCCGCGCTAATTGACACGGAGTACGTCGCTTTAACATCCGCACAAATGGGAATGTGGTTAGCGAATGAAGTCGCGCTGAACCCGGGAAATAATACAATCAGCGAATATTTAATTATTGATGGCGAAGTAAGCCCAACGTTATTTAAAGCGGCAGTCAAAAAAATGATTGCTGAAGCCGAAACAATGCACGGTCGGTTTTATCAAACAGACAACACGGTAAAGCAGCAGGTGCCCGCTCTCGATAATTACGATGCTGCCTTTTACGATTTCAGTGCGCGCCCGGATGCCTGGGAAGCCGCACTGGCCTTTATGAGCGCGCAGACAAATCAACGCTTCTCCCTCACACAAGGGAACGCATTTATCTTTTGTCTCATTAAGCTCAGCCCGAAGAGATTCCTCTATTACCACTGTTGCCACCATATCCTGCTGGACGGTTTTGGCGCTTCGCTGATCCTTCGTCGCACGGTCGATATCTACAACGCGCTGGTAACAGATAGACCCATCGCGCCGACGCCGTTCGGCAACTTTCGCGCCTTGATTGCCGAAGATACCGCCTACAGAAACTCAAACCGCTTTCTTCGCGATCGCGAATACTGGATGACGCGCTTTCAGGACCGACCAGCGCCCGCAAGCCTTGCTGGCCGCAGCGCGCCGGATGCGCCGATCGTCCGCCAGCGCAACAATATCGATTTAGCCCTGCATCAAGCCCTGAATCGCCATGCCGAAGCCGCAGGCTGCACGCTCCCGCAGCTGCTTACGGCGTTAACCGCCGTTTACCTCTACCGCATGACCGGCCAGCAGGAGGTGGTGATTGGGCTACCGATGGCGGCGCGCGTCGGTCGCGTGCAGCGCACCACGCCCGCGATGATGTCCAACATCATGCCAGTACGCCTGCCGCTTTCGCCCGCGCTGACCCTTGATGATGTGCTGGTGCTGGTGGCAAAAGAGATGATGTCCGCGTTACGTCACCAGCAGTATCCCCATGAAGCGTTGACCCGCGATCTTAAACTCGACCGCCCGCTCTACCACACCACCATCAACGTCGAGTTATTTGGCGACGATCTGGCCTTCAACGGCGCGAAAACGTTCCCGGTGAATACCAGCAACGGGCCGGTTGACGATCTGGCGATCTTCTTCTTTGGTTACGGCGACGAACATACACTGGTCGTCGGCTTTGATGCTAATAGCGCCCTCTACAGTCCAGAGAGTTTATCCGCCCATCATCAGCGCATGCTGGCGCTGTTTAGCGCCTTAATCGCCCATCCGCATGCCGCGATTGGCGCACCCTCGCTGCTGAGTGCAGAAGAGGAGCAGCTTTTTTCCCGGGCGAATGAGACCTGCGCGCCCGTGCCGCCCCTCTCCTTTGCCGCGCTGTTTGAACGCCAGGCCAGAAGCACGCCGCACGCGCCTGCGCTTGACGATCGCCACACTCAACTGAGCTACAGCCAGCTTAACCGCCAGGCGAACCGGCTTAGCCGCTTTCTACAGGATCAGGGTGTGCGTCCCGGCGACAGCGTCGCGCTGCTCCTGCCGCGCACGGTGAATATGGTCATTGCCACGCTGGCGGTCGCCAAAGCACAGGCCGTTTACCTGCCCCTTGATGCCGATCACCCGGCGGAGCGCCTGCAGCATATTCTCGCCACCGCCCAGCCGACGCTGATCCTCTCCTCGTCGCAAACGGCGGGGATCGTTACCGGGTATCGCCAGCAGCAGATCGACAGTGACGCGGCGATGGCGGCCATTGCGGCACAGCACGACGATAACCCAACCACGCTGCCGCAACCGCCGCAGCCAGCGTATGTGCTCTTTACCTCCGGCTCCACCGGCGCGCCGAAAGGGGTAGTGGTCTCTCACGGCGCGTTAACCAGCTTCCTCACCGCCATGCAGCACACCGTGCAGCTGACGGCGCAGCATCGGCTGCTCGCCGTGACCACCCTCAGTTTTGATATCGCCGCGCTGGAGCTTTTATTGCCGCTGATGACCGGCGCGTCGGTCACTATCGCCTCACGGGAGTGCGCGCGCGACCCGCGTCTGCTAGCGCAGGCGATCGCTGAACATCAGATCACGCATATGCAGGGCACCCCCGCGCTGTGGCACGGGTTAGTGGACTATCAGCCCGATGCGCTGGCTGGCCTGACGGCGCTGGTCGGCGGCGATGCGCTACCCCAAACGCTTGCGGAGCGCATGGTCGCACTCTCTGAGCGCGTCATTCAGCTCTATGGCCCCACCGAAACCACTATCTGGTCGACCTTGAGCGAGCTGACCGCCGCGCAACCCTCGCCGTCGGTTATCGGTAAACCGCTCTTTAATACCCGAATTCATATCCTTGATGACGCCCTGAAACCCGTGCCGGCTGGGCAGCCTGGCGAGCTCTATATCGCTGGCGACGGGCTGGCGCTCGGCTATCTCAACCGCGCAGATTTAACCAGCGAGCGCTTTGTTGCCAGCCCCTTTGATGAGGAGGGCAAGCGGATGTATCGCACCGGCGATATGGCCTGCTGGAGTGAAGAGCAGACAATCATTTTCCTCGGCCGGGTGGACAATCAGGTCAAGATCCGCGGCTATCGTATTGAACTCGGGGAGATTGAAAACGCGCTCAACGCCCTCCCCGAGGTTAAACAGGCGCTGGTCGTCGCCCATGAGGAGGAAAAGAGCGGGCAGAAACGGCTGGTGGCGTACGTCGTGGCGCAGGATGATGCAGCCTGTAGTCCGGATGCGCTGCGTGCGGCATCGGCGCAAAAACTGCCGGACTATATGGTACCCGCGCGGGTGATGGTGCTGGCGCACTTCCCCCTGACGGCGAATGGCAAAATCGACCGCCGGGCGCTGCCGCAACCGACCTTTACCTCTCTCGCCCCGGTACCGCCCGCTACTGCGCAGCAGCGGGAGCTGTGCCAGCTGTTTGCCGAGTGCCTGGCTATCGATCCGCCCGGTATTAATGACAGCTTTTTTAGCCTCGGCGGTCATTCGCTGTTAGCCCTGCAATTACTCAGCCGCCTGCGCCAGAGTTTTGGCGTGGAGCTGTCGCTGAAAACCCTGTTTGATGCCCCGACCGTTGCCGAACTGAGTATGCAGATAGCGGCGGCGCACGGCCAGACGGCACGCCCTGCGCTGGTCGCACAACCGCGCCCGGCGCAGTTGCCGATGTCGTTTGCCCAGCAGCGCTTGTGGTTGCAGCAGCAAATCGCCCCCAGCAGCGCCTACAATATGCCGCTGGCGCTGACCCTGAGCGGCCCGCTGGATGCGGCGGTGCTGGAGCAAGCGCTCTCTGACGTTATCGCCCGCCATGAGAGCCTGCGCACCCTGTTAACCCAGCAGGAAGAGATGCCCTGCCAGCAAATCCTTGCGGCCCACGACGTCAAGTTTGCGCTGCCGACCCTCGCCATCGCGCCCGAGCACCTTGAAGCGCAGCTGATGATGGAGTGCCAGCATCTCTTTGCGCTGGATAGCGAGCTGCCGATTAAAGCCTGGCTCTATCAACTGGCAGCGGAGCAACATGTTCTGCTGCTGCTCATTCACCATACCGCCGGGGATGGTGGCTCCCTGCTGCCGCTGCTGGAGGATTTGCGCCTCTGCTGGCAGGCGCGTGCCGCAGGCCAACACCCGCAGTTGCCGCCGCTGACCGTTCAGTACGCCGATTACGCGCTCTGGCAGCGCGCATTGCTGAGCGAAGCGCCCGGCGCGAACGCGCGCCATAGCCAGCAGCTGGACTACTGGTGTCAACAGCTGGCGGACGTGCCGGAAGAGGTGACGCTGCCCGCCGACCGGCCTCGCCCCACGCAGGCGGATTACCGTGGCGACCGCGTCGACTTCGCGCTCCCCGACGAGCTGCTATCGCGCCTGAAAAAACGGGGCGAGGAGATGGGCGTGAGCCTGTTTATGCTGCTCCATGCGGCGCTGGCAACGCTGATGCATCGTCTCGGCGCAGGTGATGACATCGTAATCGGTACGCCGCTTTACGCCCGCAGCGACGCCGCCCTGCTGCCGCTGATCGGCTATTTCGCCAATACGGCGGTGCTGCGTACGGATATGGGAGGCAACCCGACGCTGAGCGACATTGTCGCCCAGGCGAAATCGGCGGTGCTGGAAGCCAACCAGCATCAGGATCTCCCCTTTGAGCAGGTCGTCGAGGCGCTGGCACCCGGTCGCACCTTAGCCCGTCATCCGCTCTTTCAGGTGATGATGGTGGTCGATACACCGTGGCCGCAGGCGGTCACCTTCCCGCAGGTTGCGGTGGCACAACGCCAGCTCCCGACCACCACCGCCAAATTCGATCTGCTGTTTCATTTTGATGTCGATGACGCGCAGCAGCGCCTGAGCGGGCATATTGAATATGCCACCGCCCTCTATGATGGCCGCACGGTTGCGGACTTTGCCGGGCAGTTAATCCGGGTTATCGAAACCATCGCGCAGCGTCCCGAAGCCCGCCTTGCGCAGATCCCGCTGTTAAGTGACGCGCAGCGTGAAACCGTGCTAAAGCGCTGGAACGCAACGGATCTGACGTTACCGCCGCTGTCGCTGGCCGGGCTGTTTGAAACGCAGGTGCAGCGCTCGCCCGACGCCATCGCAGTGAAAGAGGGCAAAAAAAACCTTAGCTATCGTCACCTCAATGAGGCAGCAAACCGGCTTGCGCACCGCCTGATGGCGCAGACCGGGGGCGCGCCGTTTTGCGCCGGGTTACTGATGCAGCACTCGATGAACGAAGTTATCGCCGTGCTCGCCGTTATTAAGGCTGGCGGCGCTTACCTGCCGCTGCGCATCACCGATCCGCTGGAGCGCCAGCAGCTAATGGTGAATGAAGCAGGCGCCACGCTACTGCTGGCCGATGCCACCTTGCCGCTGCCCACGATCGACAATGTGGTGTTTATCAGTGAAGAACCTGCGGGCGACTGGCCGCTAAGCAACCCGCCGCGTCTCTCTGCGCCCGGCAGCCTGGCCTATATCATGTTCACCTCCGGCTCGACCGGTAAGCCGAAAGGGATTGCGGTCGAGCAGCAGAGCGTGGCGGCGCTGGCGCTGGATCGCCGCTGGCGGGCAGAGGATCACCAGCGGGTGCTGCTGCACTCGCCGTCAGCCTTTGATGCCTCAACTTATGAGCTGTGGGTGCCGTTGCTGGGCGGCGGTACGGTTATCGTCGCGCCGTCGGGCGAGCTGGATATCGATACGCTGGCGCAGAGTATCGTCGATGAAAAGATCACCGCGCTGTGGCTCACCGCCGGGCTGTTTCATCTGATGGCGGAGGTGCATCCTGAGGCGCTGAAGGGCGTGCGTTTACTGATTGCGGGCGGGGATGTGCTCTCCATACACGCGATTCGCGAGGTGATGACGCGCAACCCCGCGCTTGTGATGATGAACGGCTACGGGCCGACGGAAACCACCACCTTCGCCACCACATGGCCCATGGCGCAGATCCCGGAGGGCGTGACGGTGCCTGTCGGCACACCGCTCGACAATATGCAGCTTTATGTCCTTGATGCTTACCTCAACCCTGTAGCGGTCGGCATGCCTGGTGAACTCTATATTGCCGGGATCGGGCTGGCGCGCGGGTATCATCGCAACCCCTGCCTGACCGCGGCGCATTTTGTTGCGAACCCATTTTCAGCGCCCGGTGCGCGCATGTATCGCTCCGGCGACCAGGTGCGCTGGCGCGAGGATGGCGTGCTGGAGTACCTGAACCGTGGCGATCAGCAGGTCAAAATTCGCGGCTTCCGCATTGAGCTGGCGGAAGTGGAAGCCGCCCTGCGAAAGCAGGCAATGGTGGCTCAGGCGCTGGTGAGCGCCCGCGAGAGTAGCCCGGGGAACAGGCAGCTGATTGCGTGGGTGACGGCAAAACCTGGCGCAACCTGCGATGCCGACGCGCTGCGCCGGGCGCTGGGCGCGCAGTTGCCGGACTTTATGGTGCCGGCGATGATTATCCCTCTTGCGCACTTCCCTCTGACGGCAAACGGCAAAGTCGATCAGCGCGCCCTGCCCACGCCGCAGGTTGCCAGTGTCGCGCACCGTGCGCCGCGCAGTGACCTTGAGCGCACCCTCTGTACGCTCTTCGCCGCGGTATTAGGCGTGCCGGAGGTCGGTATTGATGATGACTTCTTTGCCCTCGGCGGCCACTCGCTGCTGGCCTCCCGTCTGGTGAGCAAAATCCGCCGGGCGTTCAATCTCAACCCGGCGATCCGCGACCTGTTTGAAGCCCCGACGGTGGCGCAGTTTGCCGGGCGGTTGCAGGGCAGCCAGCCGACGCGTCCGCGCCTGTGCCAGGGCGAGCGGCCACCGCTTCTGCCGCTCTCATCACCGCAGCGCCGTCTCTGGATGATTGACCGCATTGAGCAGGGTAAATACACCTACAACATGCCCGTCACGCTCACCTTACGGGGGGATATCGCCGTTTCTGCGCTGATGACGGCACTCGACGATATCGTGCTGCGCCATGAAAGCCTGCGCACACGGTTTCATCAGCTTGACGATGGAACGGTTTGCCAGAGGATCACTCCGGCCTCGATAGCCTGTTGCCCGCTGACCATGCTCACGGTTTCCGCCGACGACCTGCCCCACGCCGTGCAGACCGCCGCACAATACACCTTCGATCTGGCGCAGGAAGATCCCTGCCGCGCCTGGTTGTTTAAGGTGGATGATGACCACCATCTGTTACTCATTCTGATGCACCATATCGCCAGCGATGGCGGATCGATTGCCCCGATGCTGCGCGATCTGGCAGAGGCCTACAACGCCCGCGCGCAGAACCGGGTGCCCGCCTGGAGACCGCTTGCGGTGCAGTATGCCGACTACACACTATGGCAGCAGGCGCTGCTCGGCGCGCCGGACGAGAACGACAGCCTCTTCAACCGCCAGCTGGCCTGGTGGCGCAATACGCTGCATGACCTGCCCGACGAGCTTCCGTTGCCCACTGACCGGCCGCGCCCGCTGCGCGCCAGCTATGTGGGTAAACAGTGCCACTTCGCCATTGATGCCCGCACAACCCCAGCATTAGGGGCGCTGGCACGGCAGCATAACGCCAGCCTGTTTATGGTGTTACAGGCCGCGCTGGCGGTGCTGCTTTGCCGCTGCGGCGCGGGCGAGGATATCCCCATCGGCACGGCGGTTGAGGGGCGTAGCGACGAGGCGCTCGAACCGCTGGTCGGCTTTTTTATCAATACCCTGGTGATGCGGACCGATCTCAGCGGTAACCCATCATTTGTGACGCTGCTTGAGCGCGTTCGCGAGCGCGCGCTGGCGGCCTGGGAGCACCAGGATATCCCGTTCGAGAGCCTGGTCGAGGCGTTAAATCCCGCCCGCTCGCTGGCGCGGCATCCGCTCTTCCAGGTGATGCTGGTGCTGCAAAACGTCGCGCGCAGCGCCGCCCTCTTCGATGAGCTGGAAACCGTGGTCGAGATGCCGTCGTTGCCGGTGGCGAAATTTGATCTCACCTTTAACCTCGAAGAGACGCCGCAGGGGCTGCGCGGCATGGTGGAGTACGCCGTGGATCTGTTTGACGAGGCGACCGTCGGGCGCATGGCGGGCTACTTCACCCATCTGCTGGCGGGCATCGCCACCGATGCCTCGCGTCGCGTGAGCGAACTGCCGATCTTCAGCGACGCGGAGCGGCACGAAATCATGCAGACGTGGAACAACAGCGCGCGCGAGGTTCCCGCCGTGACCTTTGCGGAACAGTTTGAAGCCATCGTGCGCGCCACGCCGCAGGCAATAGCCCTGATTGGCGACGAGGAGACATTGACCTACGCGCAGTTGGATCAGCGGGCAAACCGCCTGGCAAACCTGATGCTGGCGCGGGGCATTGGCGCCGAGCAGATTGTCGCCATCGCGCTGCCGCGATCCGTTGCCCTTATCGTGTCCATCATCGCCACGATGAAAACGGGCGCCGCCTATCTGCCTCTCGATCCTGATTACCCACCCGAGCGGGTGGCGTATATGTTAAGCCACGCGCAGCCAGGGCTGGTGATAAGCCAGGCGGCATTCGCTGACCGGCTGGCACCGGAGTATGCCGCGCTGCGCCTTGACCACCCGGCCCTGCGCGGGCTGCTTGCTGACCACAGTGCCGAAGCGATTACGCTGCCGCGCAGGCTCCAGTGCGATAACGCCGCCTACCTCATCTACACCTCCGGCTCGACCGGCGCGCCAAAAGGGGTGCTGGTCAGCCATCGGGGGATTGCTCATCTGGTCGCCAGCATGGTTGAGCGCCTGCACGTCACGCCGCAAAGCCGCGTGTTGCAGTTCGCCTCGCCGAGCTTCGACGCCTCGTTCTGGGATATCAGCATGGCGCTGCTGAGCAGCGCGTCGCTGGTCGTGGCGGCGAAAGAGGCGCTAACGCCCGGCAAACCGCTCTATACCCTGATGCGCGATCGCGCGGTAACACACGCCACGCTGCCACCGGTTGGGCTGGCGGTGATGCCGCGCGAACCGCTGCCCGCACTGGCAACGCTTATCGTTGCAGGGGAGGCCTGCCCGCCGGAACTGATCGCGTTTTGGGGCACCGGGCGGCGAATGATTAACGCCTATGGCCCGAGCGAATCGACCGTCTGCGCCACCATCAGCCAGCCATTGCAGGCCGACCGCCTGCCGCCGATTGGCAGGCCGATTTTCAATATGCAGGCTTATGTGCTGGACGCGCATCTGCAACCCGTGCCACCGGGGGTAAAAGGCGAGCTCTATATTGCCGGTGAAAGCCTGGCGCGGGGCTACCTGAAACGACCGGATTTAACGGCAGAACGCTTCGTTGCTAACCCCTTTGGCGCACCGGGCAGCCGGATGTACCGCACCGGCGATATGGCAAGCTGGAGCCGTGAGGGCGAGCTGATGTTCGCCGGGCGCGTCGATCACCAGGTCAAAATCCGCGGTTTTCGTATTGAGCTGGGCGAGATTGAATCCCAGTTGCGAAAACATCCGCAAATCACGCAGGCGACGGTGATTGTCCGCGAGGATAAGCCCGGTCTGCGCCAGCTGGTGGCTTACGCCGTCGCCCGCGATGAGCAGGCGCAGGGCGGGGAGATCCGCGACTTTTTACGCGATTTTTTGCCGGACTATATGGTGCCGGTTGCCGTGGTTCTGCTACCGGCAATACCGGTCACGCCAAACGGCAAAGTCGACCGCCGGGCGCTGCCTGCGCCGCAGTTTGCCCGCGTACAGCACACCCCACCGCGTAACGCGCAGGAGCAACTGCTCAGCACCCTGTTCGCCGAGTTGCTCAACCTGGCGGAGGTCGACCGCACAACGAGCTTCTTCGAGCTGGGCGGCGACAGCATCACGGCGATCCAGCTGGTGGCGCGCGCCCGTCAGGCGGGATGGCTGTTCACCCCGCGCGATGTGTTTGAGCATAAATCGGTCGCCGGGCTGGCTGGCATCATCACCGCCGTTGCAGAGCAGGATACCGCTCCGCAGGTTGCTGCCGTCGGCGATCTGCCCGCGACACCGATCATCCACTGGTTGATGGAGAATCCCGGCGATATCAACGCTTTCTGCCAGGCAACGCTGCTGCACACGCCCGCAGAACTGGATGCACAGGCGCTGCGCGAGATGCTCGCCGAACTGATCCGGCACCATGATGCGCTGCGCTTAACTGCCCGCCGCGAGGTCAGCGGCGAGATTTATCTCGCTGTGCCGCCTGCCATGGATGAGAGTGAGATGCTGGAGATTGTCGATGGCCTGCCTCTCTCGCCGGAGCAGCGGCAACAGCAGATTCAGGAGGCGTGTCGCCGGGCGAAACAGCGGCTCGACCCGGCTCGCGGCAAGATGGTGCAGGCCGTCTGGTTCCGCGCCGCCTGTGGCGAACCGGGTCAGCTGATGCTGGTGTTACACCACCTGGCGGTGGATGGCGTCTCCTGGCGGATACTCGCCGCCGACCTGCTCGCCCTCTGGCGCGCCCGCGCTACGGGGAGAAACGCGCAGCTGAACGACGCAGGCACCTCCTTTCGCGCCTGGGCGCTGCGCCTTGAGCAGGAAGCGCAACGCCGGGGTGATGAGCTGGCGCACTGGCAGAGCGTGCTCAGCCAGCCGGATGGGCTGTTAACCACACGACGGCTGGCAGGCATGCGCGACACCCTCGCCACCAGCGCCTCTTTGCAGATGGAGCTTGGCAGCGAATTTACCCAGCCTCTGCTGACCACCCTGCCTGCGCGCTTTCACGCCGGTATTAACGATGTGCTGCTCTGTGCCCTGGCACTCGCCATCACGGCATGGCGCGAAGATGGGCAAACGGATGTGCTGCTGGATGTCGAAGGGCACGGGCGCGAAGAGCTGGCGGGCACCGCGCTGTCGCACACCGTTGGCTGGTTTACCACGCTCTATCCGGTGCGTCTTGCTCCGGGTCGCGCGCAGTTAACCCATCCCCACTCGCTGAGTAGCGCGCTGAAGAGCGTCAAAGAGCAGTTGCGCCAGGTGCCGGGCAACGGGCTCGGTTATGGCCTGCTGCGCTACCTCAACCCGCAAACGCGCCCACAGCTTGCCGCGCTGCCACAGCCGCAAATCGGCTTTAACTACCTGGGCCGCTTCAGCGTCGAAGAGGCGCGGGACTGGCAGCTTGCGGCTGAGGCTCACCTGCTTGATACCCGCGCACACGACAGCTTTGCACTACCCCATGCTCTCTCGCTCAATGCCGTGGTGGAAGCGCGCGCAAGCGGCCCGGTGCTGGTGGCGAACTGGAACTGGGCGACTGAGCTTTACGCTGAAGATCGCGTCAGCCGTCTGGCTACGGGGTGGTTTAGCTGGCTGAAAGCCCTGTCGGAGCTTACGCAGGTCGACGATATCGGCGGTTTCACCCCTTCAGATGTGCCCCTGGTGGCGCTGCAACAAGCGGGGCTGTCAAAACTTCAGGCAAAATGGACGAAGAAAAAATGAGTATGGATATCAAAGAGATACTGCCGTTACCCCCGTTACAGAAAGGGCTGCTGTTCCATATGCTGCTTGATACGCGCGGCAGCGATGCCTATCAGGTGCAACAGGTTTATCAACTTGATGGGGAGCTGGATGTCGCGAGGCTCAGGCAGGCCGTCGGGCAACTGCTGGCGCGCCATCCCCATCTCTGCGCCGGGTTTGAGTATGAAGAGGTCGACACGCCGGTTCAGCTGATCCTCTCTGGCCTGCCGCTCCCCTGGCAGGAGATCGATCTAAGTATCCTGTCAACGTTAGCGCAGGCGTCGGCTTTTCACGCGCTGCTGGAAACGGACTACAACAGCCGCTTCGCCGCCGACACGCCGCCTCTGCTGCGCTTTACCCTTGTGAAGTGTTCGCCGACGCAGCATAAGCTGATCTTTACCAATCACCACCTGCTGCTGGATGGCTGGTCGATTCCGGTGCTGCTCGATGAGCTGTTTCGTTTATACCTCGCGGAGCCGTTGCCGCCCGCCGTGCCCTATCGCGACTATTTGTATTGGCTTACCCAGCGTGACACCGGGAAGATGCGCGAGGCCTGGCGCGAGGCGTTACGCGGCCTGCAAGGCCCCACCCATCTCGCCAAAGGGCACACCACCGACAATTTGCAGCCGCACCTGCTCCACAGAACGGTGGATGCCGGGCGCACACGGCAGCTTAACCGCTGCGCCCGCGAGCTTGACGTGACGGTCAATACGCTATTGCAGTGCGCCTGGGGCATACTGCTTGGCGCGCTTACCGGGCGCTGCGACGTGGTTTTCGGCATTACCGTTTCCGGCAGACCGGCGGAGCTTAGCGGCATCGAAAGGATGGTCGGGTTATTGATCAACACGCTGCCGCTTCGCCTCAGCTGGCGCATGGAGGAGAGTTTCGCCACGCTGCTGCAACGGCTACAGGCGGAGCAGACGCGCCTGCTCGACAGCCAGTATCTCGATCTCACCACCATCCAGGCTGACGCCGGTGGCGAGGCGCTGTTTGATACGCTGATGGTGTTTGAGAACTACCCGCAGAGCGCAAGCGCCGAAATGAGCGAAAAATTAACGGTTTCGCTCGCCTCGCACCGCGGCGGCGATGCCTCCCACTACCCGCTGGGGCTTATCGCTGTTCCCGGCGAATCGCTCGCGCTGCGCTTTAGCGCGCTGGCCGATATCTTCCCCGATGAGGAGGTTGAGCGGCTGGCGGATCGCTTCCTGCATCTGCTTTACACCATGATTGACCGCCCCGACAGCCTTATCGGCCACGCTTCACTGTTACTGCCGCAGGAGGCGCAGGCGCGGCTTCCCGCACCGACATCGTTCGATAAGAGGACGCAAACCACGCTGCACGAGGTGTTTGAACAGTGCGCCGCGCACTACCCGGATGCCATTGCCCTCTCGCTTGGCGATAAGACGCTTTGCTACGCCGAGCTGAACCAGCGGGCGAACCAACTTGCCCGCTATCTGGTGAGTTGCGGCATCGGCAGCGAAGAGATTGTGGCGCTGGCGCTGCCGCGCACTTTCGAGACGCTGGTGGCTATTGTTGCGGTGCTGAAAGCGGGCGCGGCCTGGCTACCGCTGGATGTGCATAACCCGCCGGAGCGGCTGGCCTACATTCTCTCCGACGCCAGACCGGCGCTGATCGTGTCACTCCAGGCGCACGCGGAGATGTTTGATGAATCGCAGTTGCTGCTAATCGATAGCGCTGAAAGCCAGCAGCGGCTGGCGCAGCAGAGCGGCGTGGATCTTAAGCCAAGCGAGCGGCTGCGCCCGGTGCAGGCGCACAATCTCGCCTATATCATTTACACCTCTGGCTCCACCGGCAACCCGAAGGGGGTGATGATCCCGCACAGCAATGTGCTGCGTCTTTTCGCCGCAACAGAGGCGTGGTTTAACTTCTCGCGCCACGATATCTGGACGCTGTTTCACTCCTGCTCGTTTGATTTCTCGGTCTGGGAAATATGGGGCGCGCTGCTCTATGGCGGCGAGCTGGTGGTGGTGCCCTTTATGGTCAGCCGCGATGCGCAGGCCTTTTTGCGGCTGTTAAGCGAGAAAAAAGTGACCATCCTTAACCAGACGCCGTCGGCTTTTTATCAGCTGATTGAAGCCGAGCGCGACCTTAAGCATGACGAACTGCCGCTGGCGCTGCGTAAGGTGATTTTTGGTGGTGAAGCGCTGGATCTTAGTCAACTCGAACGCTGGTATCAGCGCCACCCGGAAAGTGCGCCGGAACTTATCAATATGTATGGCATCACGGAAACCACCGTGCATGTGAGCTATCAGCCGTTAACCGCGGCGCGGGCGCGCGAGGCGACAGGCAGCCTTATCGGCGTGGCGATCCCCGATCTGCATATCCATCTACTGGATGATGCGCTGCGTCCGGTGCCGCCGGGCGTTGAGGGCGAAATGTATATCAGCGGTGCCGGGCTGGCGCGCGGCTATCTGAACCGGGTCGAACTCTCCAGCCAGCGCTTTGTCGCCGACCCCTGGGGTGCGCCGGGCTCGCGCATGTATCGCTCCGGCGATATCGCCGTCAGGAGCCCAGAGGGAGATTTGCACTACCTGGGGCGCGCGGATCAGCAGGTGAAACTGCGCGGGTTTCGTATTGAGCTGGGCGAAATTGCCGCCGTCCTGCGAAGCGCCCCGCAGGTTGCCCATGCAGAAGTGGTGCTGCTTGATGCCGACACTCAACCGCAACTGGTGGCCTACGTCACCGCCGACACGCATGCGCCGCTCGATATTGCCGCGCTGCGCAGCCTGGCGGCAGCAAAACTGCCGGGCTACATGGTGCCGTGCGCGATTATGCAGATTGAACAGTTCCCGCTGACCCTCAACGGCAAGCTGGATAAACGCGCCCTGCCGCGCCCCGATCTGAGTGCCGGAAGCGCACGACGCGCACCGCGCACCGTGCAGGAGGAGATTCTGCTGGGGCTGTTTGCCGAGGTGTTGCAGTCAGATGCTCCCGGTATTGATGACGACTTCTTTGCCCTCGGCGGCCATTCGCTGCTGGCGATGCGTCTGGTGAGCCGCATCACCCGCGTGCTGGAGGTCGAGGTGCCGATCCGCACGCTGTTTGACTATCCAACGGTCGCGCAGCTTGCCGGGCAACTGGCGAAACAGGGAAACCGGCCTGCTGCACCTCTCTGCCCACAGCCGCGCAGCGCCAGGCTGCCGCTCTCTTTTGCCCAGCAGCGGATGTGGCTTTTGAAAAACCTCGATAACAACCATGCGGCTTACAATATGCCGCTCGCCATCCGCTTACAGGGGGAGCTGAACGACGCCGCGCTGCGTGAGGCCGTGCGGGATGTGGTTGAACGCCATGAGGTTCTGCGCACGCGCTACCCGCTCCACCAGGGGCAGCCGTGGCAGGAGATCCTCGCCCCCGATGCGTTTGAAGTGACGTTTGAGGTGAGCGATATTGCCGCTTCGTCGCTGACCGACGCCCTTGATCACGCCGCTGCCTACCCGTTTGAGCTGGCAGAAGAGATCCCGCTGCGCGCCAGCCTGTTCCATCTTTCGCAAACCCGGCAGCATGTGCTGCTGCTGGTTATCCACCATATCGCCTGCGATGGCGGCTCGCTGGCACCGCTGTTTCGCGATCTCGCCTGCGCGTATACCGCGCGCTGCGCCATGCAGGCCCCGCAGTGGGCGCCGCTGCCGGTGCAGTATGCCGATTACGCCCTCTGGCAGCGCGAGAGGTTGGGCGACATTGAGAGCCAGAGCGAGACTGCCACAGAGCAAGTCGCCTTCTGGCGTGAAGCCCTCTCCGGCGTGCCGGAAGCGATGACGCTGCCCGTCGACCGTTACCCGACGACCGGGACGAGTTATGTTGGCGAGCAAGTGAGGCTGCGCATTGATGAGAAGCTTTATCAACAGATCACCCAGCTGGCGCGCCATGAGGGGGCGACGCCCTTTATGATGCTGCAAACCGCCGCCGCGATCCTCCTTGGCCGTATGGGGGCCGGGGAGGATATTACGCTCGGCACCGCCGTCGCTGGACGTTCAGATGAGGCGATGCGGGAGTTAGTCGGCTTCTTCGTCAATACCTTGGTACTTCGCGTTGATCTGGCGGCAAACCCCACGGTGGCTGAGGCGCTGGCCCAGGTGCGCGAGTTTATGCTCTCCGCCTGGGTTAACCAGGAGGTCCCCTTTGACTGGGTGGTGAAAAGCCTCAACCCCGAGCGCGTCTCTGGCAGGCATCCGCTCTTCCAGGTGATGATGGTGCTGCAAAATAACGACGCCACGCCGCCGAACTTCGCCGGGCTGACGCTCTTGCCGCAGCCGGTCGGGCTGGTGACCACCAAGTTTGATTTAACCTTCAACGTTGAGCAGGTTTACGGCGAGCGCAGCGACGTCAGCGCACTGGAGGTGCAAATCGACTACCCGGTCGATCGCTTTGACGGGCAGACCATCACGGCGCTGGCGGATTACTTCACCCACCTGTTGCAGGCCATGGTGGAGGAGCCGGAGAGCGCGGTGATGACGCTGCCGCTGCTCACTGACCGCCAGCGTAACGAGCTGCTGGACGTGTGGAATGAGACCTGTTGCGACGTGCCGCCCGCCACCCTGGCCGCGCAGTTTGCCCACCAGGTCGCCGCCACGCCGCAGAGTATCGCCGTCAGCTGCGGGCAGGAGCAACTGAGCTATCAGCAACTGGACGCCTGCGCCAATGCCCTCGCGCAGCGCCTGCAACAGCAAGGCGTAAGCAGCGAACAGGGCGTGGCGGTGTTGATGACCCGCTCCCTTTCGCTGGTGATTGCCCTTCTTGCGGTGGTGAAAGCGGGCGGTTTCTATGTGCCGCTGCGGGCGAGCGATCCCGCAGAGCGCTGGCAACATTGTATTGATGAGCTGGATCTGCGCATCGTGCTGCTGGATGAAAGCCATCGCCAGGCCGCGCTGCCACCGGGCATTGCGCGGCTTATCGTCGATGAGTCGGCAACCCGGGCCACGGCGGCGGGCGTTTCAGCGGCGGTAACGCCACACCATCTGGCTTATGTGATGTTCACCTCCGGCTCGACCGGCAAACCGAAAGGCATTGCCACCACCCAGGATAACGTGCTGGCGTTGGCACGCGACCGCCGCTGGCAAGCGGAGGCGTGCCAGCGCATTCTGCTGCACTCGGCCTATGCGTTTGACGCCTCCACCTGGGAGATTTGGGCGACGCTGCTCAATGGTCACCATGCGGTGATCGTCCCCGGCGAGACGCTGGATCTGCCGCTGCTTGCCGACACGCTTGTGGCGGGTGAGGTCACGACCGCCTTTTTAACCTCCGGGCTGTTCCGCCTGATCGCCGAGGAGGCGAGCGACTGCCTTGCAGGCTTACGCCGGGTTTATACCGGCGGGGAGAAGATCTCCGCCAGCGCGGTTCAGGCCGTGCGTGAGCGCTGGCCGCATCTTGAACTGATGAATATTTATGGCCCGACGGAGATCACCACCTATGCGACGGACTACCCCATCAGCCAGGCCGACGCGCCCTATCTTGACGTGCCGATTGGCAGAGCGTTCGATAACACCCGCCTCTACGTGCTTGATTCCCATCTGCAGCCGGTGCCGCCGGGCGTGGCGGCAGAGCTCTATATCGCCGGACGCGGGGTGGCGCGCGGCTATATCAACCACCCGACGCTGAGCGCGGCATACTTTGTTGCCGATCCCTTTGGCCCGGCTGGAAGCCGCATGTACCGCACCGGCGATGTCGTCAAATGGCGGCGCGATGGCGCGCTCTGTTTTGTCAGCCGCCGCGATCAGCAGGTGAAAATTCGCGGTTTCCGCATTGAACCCGGCGAAGTGGAGATGGTGTTGAAACAGCACGCTGCGGTTCAGCAGGTGGCGGTGGTGGCGCTTGAGGATCGCAGCGGCAATAAGCAGCTTGTCGCCTATATCGTGCCCTCCGCGCAGGAGGCGGATCTCAGCGCGGCGCTGCAACAGTTCGCGCGTGAGCGGCTGCCGGACTTTATGGTGCCCGCGGCAATTGTGCCGCTGGCGGCGCTGCCGCTTAACGCCAACGGTAAGCTGGCACTTGCGGATTTACCGAAGCCCGATTTCCATACCGGGCCAGGGCGCGCGCCGCAAAACGAGCGGGAAAGCTGGCTGGCTGAGCGGTTTTGCGAACTGCTCAATCTGAAAACCGTCACCGTCGACGGCAGCTTTTTTGCCCTTGGCGGCCACTCATTACTGGCGGCGCGGCTGATTAACGCTATCGACAAAACGTGGCAGGTGAAACTGACGCTGCGCGATCTGTTTGAGTACCCGACGGTGGCGCTGCTGGCGCAGCGGCTTCAGCGCAACCACCGCAGCAACGTGCTGGATGTGATGCTGCCTCTGCAACCGCGCGGGGAGAAAACGCCCCTCTTCTGCCTGCCGCCCGGCGGCGGGTTGAGCTGGTCCTACGCCGGACTTATTCCCTGGCTTGGCGACACGCAGCCGCTGTTTGGCCTGCAATCGCAACGGCTGAGCAGCGGGGAGGCGTTGCCCTCGGTTAACGCGCTGGCAAAAAGTTACCTCGCGGAGATGGTGAAAGTGCAGCCACACGGCCCTTATGCCCTGCTCGGCTGGTCGTTTGGCTGCCATCTGGCCCATGAAATCGCCACCCTGTTGCAGCAGGCCGGGGAGGTTGTCCGCGCCCTGATCCTGCTTGATGGCTACCCGCTCGGCGAGCGCTATCGCGAAAGGGCGCGGCAGGACAGCGAGAGCCTTTCAGCGCTGTTTGAAGCCTTAACCGGCAGCGTGCCCGAGGAGAGCGAGCTCACCGTCGAGGCGCTGCGCTGCCGTTTAGTGGCGCAGGAGCATCCGCTGGCGGTGATGGAGCCGGTGGTGTTTGAGCGTATCCTTGCGGAGTTTCGCGAGGCATCGCGCCTGCTGGCTGCGTTTACGCCGTCGCGCTTTCAGGGGGATATCCTCTTCCTGCGCGCGGCAACGCGCCGCGACAGCGAAGCAGGTTTCGATGCGCAGCTGTGGGCACCCTTTGTCGAGGGGAGAATCGCTATCCACACCCTGCCCTGCACTCATGACGGTATGTTCAGCCCGCAGGCGTTGCAGCAGGCCGGGCCGCTAATCCGCGACTGGATAGCCCAAGAGAAGTAAGTTTTCGTGGAATACAAAAACCGCCTGCCGGGCGTTTTTTTTATCTCTGCATCAGAAGCGGCTCTTTTTAAGCCCGAGTGAAAAGAGCGTTAACTTGATGGCCGGCACGCTGAGGATAAAGAGCGCCAGCAGAAGCAGAATCTGGCGCATATCCAGCGCCAGCCGCCAGCCGCAGGCCAGCGCTACACCGAGGCCGGAGTCCGCCTGGTCGAGAAAGAGAAACAGCCACCTACCGCGCGCGGGCAGCGTGCCCGGCGCAATCCCCAGCGCCCTTTTCAGCGCCGAGTTCGGCAGCTCACCCAGCATATACCCCAGCCCCGTCGCCGCGCCCAGCAGCCACGGGTTTTCCATCTCATTTGCCAGACAGAGGGGTGCCGCCAGCATGCTGATAAGCGGCACAATCACCATCCCTCGCCAGGTTTTGTTGCCGCCAAACAGACGCACATTGAGCGGCACCGCAAGCCCGGGCAGCACGTTGCAGGTTACCACCGCCATATGCACGCAACCGGCAATAAACACCGGTAGCAGCAGCTGCCAGAGCGCCCACAGGGAGGGGTTATCCATGCACGCCTCCGAGATGCAGTAAGCCGAACAGTGCCGCGCCGCTCAGGCAGAGCGTTATCAACGTTATCAGTGAGGAGAACTTCGGGAAGGGGCGGTTGAGAAGCATCGCCAGGCTGAAGAGCGTTAATGCCACGCTCAGCAGCCGGGCGCAGATCAGCGGCGGTAAAACGAGGGCCAGCAGCGCCCAGCCGCTAAGGATAAAGAGGCTCCAGAAGACCGGCATGCCCAGATACGCCAGTGCGGCATGGTGGGTGATATTGCCGCTTTCATTGAACCGGGAGAGGCGAAGTGCGCCGCACACCACCATCAGGGCGAGAAAAAAGGCGTTACCGCCGCGATAGCCGCTGAGGTAAAAAATCAGCGCGGGTGCCACCAGGTAGAGCAGCAGATCGCAAAAGCCGTCAAGGTAGCGACCAAAGGGGCGCTCACAGCCGAGCCAGCGCGCCAGTTTGCCATCCAGCGCATCGGCCAGCATCGCGAGGTAAAGCAGGCTGATACTGAGCCATAGAGCGCCGGACAAGGCGGCACCGATCCCGCCGAGGGCGATAACCATGCCCGTCAGCGTCAGGCAATCCGGCAGCGAGAGACGGCAGATAAAGGGATAGTTCATCCTTGCACCTCCGGAAAAAACGCTTTCACTTTTCGCCGTGCTATCAGGCAACGCAGCCGCGCGCGGTCGATACGGCTGTGATGCCGCGCATCAACGGGCAGCTTCGCGCAGAGCCAGAAGCGGATCGTCTCGTCGGGAAAGAGGGTTGCCAGCAACGGCGCGGCGGTGCGGCACTGCGCCGCCTGTTGCAGCACCACGCCAATTTCTCCCTGCGGCCCCTGCACCACCGCGCTGGCGGCGATCCCCGGCAGGCCATTAAGCTGCTTTTCCACCGGATAGGGCGAGAGCGTTAAGCCCGACGGCGTGCGCAGTTGGTCGGCGATCCTGCCCGTCAACCAGAGGCGCTGCTGCGCGTCGAGAAAGCCGCTGTCTCCGGTGCGATGCCAGATGCGCCCCTCGGGATCGCGGATTTTCGTGCGCTGCTCGGCCTGCAGGTTATTGAGATAGCGGGTCAGCACCTGCGGCCCGCAGACCAGGATCTCCCCCTCCTCCCCCACGGGCTGAGGAACCCGCTCGCGGGCAATCAGGATCGCGGTTTGCGGCCCTGGTCGCCCGACAAGGTAGCCAGGCTGCCGATCCCAGGCGTCAAGAAGCTCGTCGACGCTAACATTGCTGATGGGATCGGCTTCCGACGCGCCATAGTTAACCGCGCAGGCGGCCTTCGGGAAATAGCTGCGGGCAGCCAGTAACAGCGCCCGCGTTACCGGCGCACCGCCAATAATCACCTCTCTTACCGACGGAAAGGTACACGGCTGGACTTCGGCATAGGCGACAAGCTCTCTTAGCCAGGCGGGCGAGACGCTCAGGCGCGTGATCTGTTGGGCATTAATCGCGTCGGCAATCATCTGCACCGGCAGGCGCCCCTGATCATCAAAACCGGGCAGCAGAGAGCAACAGCCCGCGTGAAAATGGCTGAACAGCGTCAGGATCGGAAAAGAGGTTACATCCCGCTGCTGGCGGTGTGGAAAGCAGTGGCTCATCGCCTGACACTGCGCCCGCAGCGAGTGGTGGGAGCGCACCACGCCTTTTGGTGTGCCCGTCGATCCGCTGGTAAAGGTCAGCAGCGCGGTCGCCTCGTCATCAAGATTTTCCACGCGAAAAGCGGTGTTAACGCCCTCCGGCTCTGCCTGCGCTAAAGGGGCGGTAAAGATCCGCGGCGTATCGATCGTAAAGCGGCGAATCATCCACAGCTCCGGCAGCAGACACCACCCTTTTGCGGCGCTCTGCGCCACGATCATGGCGCTCAGACGCGCCTGTTTCAGGCAACTGCGTAGCTGTTGTCGCGCCATCTCTTTTTGCACCAGTACCGGAATCAGCCCGGCTCCCAGCATCGCGTAGAGCAGCAGGTAAAACTCGATGCCCGGCGTCATCAGCAGCAGCACGCGCTGCCACGCATGCAGCCCGCTGCGCTCCAGCCTGCGTTGATACACCGCCGCACGGGAGAGAAGCTGGGCATAGGTGACTGTTTCAAGCCCGGCACAGAGCGCGGGCAGCGAAGGGGGCTGTTGCAGCAAAAAGTCACAGAAGTTCATGGCGCACATCCCTGTAGTAGAGTCCATAGTGGTGAAAAACCTTGTTCGGGCTGCAACAGGCACGGAGCGCGGTAGCGGTTGTTGGCCCTTTCCAGTTAAGCAGCGCCGCACCGAGGCGCGGCCACTGGGCATCGAAGCTGAAGAGAAAGCGGCGCACCAGCGTGGCGTAGAGCAGAGAGCGGCGGTAGCGCGGCACAATCATGATGGTTTTGAAGATCCCCGCCCGCTGGCGCTTATCTGCCAGCGTAAACAGCAGCCCGGCGACATCGCCCTGCGGACCGAAGGCGAGACAGGAGCCGGGTGCCTGGCAATAGGGTTGCAGCGTACCGGCGTTAAAGTGCCAGTCGAAGAGCGCCTCGCTGCTGATGCTCCAGCCGATATTGTTAGCAAAGTGCCGGGTGATGAGCGCATACAGCGCCTGCCGGTGCGCCTGCCAGAGTGTGGGCGTCAGCGGCTGGAGGGAAAAGTCAGCGGTGCGCCAGCGCCCGGGATCCTCTCCCGGCAGTGAGAGTTGGCGCACCACGTTTGCCTCTTCAAACAGCGAAAAGTAGCGCGCCAGCGGCTGAAAGCCCATCTGCCCAAGCAGAAGTTGATACCAGGGCGGGTTATAGGGCTCACCGGCAAACGGCGCGCAGGTCGGCGTATCCAGCCGCAGGCGAAATTTACCTAAGGTGCAGAAATTAATCGGGCCGATAAGCCGTGAGGCGCCCTGTTTTTTCGCCCAGCGCATCAGGGCGCGAAACAGGCGATGGTTGGGAATGCGGTTATTGATGGTTTCCCAGAAACCAAAGTTGACCACCGTTTCCCCGGCGGCGTTGAGGGTGGCGAAGCCCGCCAGGCGCGCGCAGTCCCGAATGTAGCCGGTCCAGACGCGCCCCTGCTGCATAAAGGGGTTGGCGGCGCTGAACTGACGAGTCATCACGGCCTCATCTTCGCCCGGCCAGAAAGGGTCATGGGCATAGATGTGCGGTGCAATCGCCAGAAAGCCCTTATCCAGCGTATCGCCCGCCTGCCACTCCTGCTCAATCAACGGTCGGTTCATTTTCCACGCTCCCTCTCTCTGTGCCGCGCGTAATCTGCCCCTTCGCGCCATCCATGCGAACTACCTCGCCCTGCTGAAGCTGGCGGGTCACGCCGGGCACGCCAACAATCGCCGGAATGCCCATCTCGCGGGCGACGATGGCGGAGTGCGATAGCGTCGATCCACGCTCGACAATCAATCCGCTAAGACCGGGAAAGAGCGGTGCCCAGCCCGGATCGGTGCGCAGAGTGCAGAGGATGGTGCCGTCCAGATTGCTCGCCTTCTCCGGCGCGAGCACCAGGCTTACAGGCGCTTCTACCGTGCCGGGGTAGCAGCCGGTGCCTTGCAGTTGCGTAACCTCCGCCTTCGGCTGCGGCGCGGCGTGTAAGGTTTGCTGCTGGAATAGCGTCTGGGTAAGAGAGAGACGGTTAGCTGGCTCCTCCTCCTGCTGATAACCCGCATATTCGGCGCGGCGCTGGGCGATAAGTGTGGTTAAGCCCGTTTGCACCGCCGTTCCCTCAAGCCCCTGGTAGATCTCCTCCCGTGTCAGCCAGAAGATATCCCGATCGCTCTCCAGCACACCTTCCAGTGCCAGCTGGTGCCCCAGCTGGAGATAGATATCGCGGTACAGGGCGAACATTTTTGTGCGGGTGAAGCGCATCGTTTCGCGGTGGTGGATCGCACGCCTCAGCCTGCTGAGATCGCGCTTAAAGCGCGCCAGCGCGCGTTTGCCCCGCGTCTGCTGTAAACGGCAGAAGACTCTCTCTTCCGCTGCGGAGCGCAGCGTGCCCGTCGGCTTTGCGTGCACGGTTTCGCTGTTCAGGTAGTTACGCAGCACGTTAAAGAGAAAACGGGGATCCTGGCGTAGCGTGATAGTTTCCAGCTTGAGTTCGCCAATGGTGCGATCGCCGTAGCGTTCGATGTAGTCGAGACACTGCTGGTAGAAGTGCTCGTCCAGCGCTTTCAGGCGAATAAGCAGATGGGCGCTGGCATCGCTCTGAATCAGCGCCGCCAGCTGCGGGCGTTGGCGGGCGTACTGGCTTAGCGCCAGCAGATGTCGGGTTGGCTCCGTGCTGACAATCTGCCCCTCGTCCGCCAGCAGATCGCCGCTCATTTGCTGATGCTCATTGGGCCAGAGTTCGCGCAGCACCGCCTGCACCTTGCCGTTGTAACGGGCCACGTAAAAGTCATTCACAATTGGCGCGGTCCAGCGCGCCAGCAGGTGTTGATCAAGGTATTTAAGCCGGGCGATAAGCTCCGCCGGAGAGAGGGTGTGGAGAGCGTCGCGATCGATATAACTCTGCGCGAGAGTGTAGTTATGCAAAAAGTCACGGATGCGCGGTTCAAGGGTGAAGAGCGCCCAGCCAACCCGCGCCCCCATCTTTAGCATCGCTGGCAGCGCGGTGAGCTTTTCACAGGTGGAGAGCTGCTTATCCCTGATGGGGTCGACCGGCTCCTCCAGCCCCATCATCGCTTCCATATCACGCTTATTCATCCTGAACGACGGCAGCAGCAGCAGGGCGCGATACCAGTTCTGGATGTTGTAGTAGACCCGCCCGCGCACCAGGCTGAGCATATTGTCGGTGATGGCCCGGCGCTGGTCGCGCTCCCTGGCAGAGCAACCCACCAGTTGCAGGGTTTGCTCATATACGGTGGCGTAAGCGGCGCGGGCAAAGGAGAAGGTGAGCGGCGTCGTCACCCCGCAGTAAGACTCCTGAATATTGGCATTGTCACAGATCAGCGTCTCGCTCGCGCAGCCGCTATCTTTCGGCAGATGGGTGATGGGGCGGGTTTGCAGCAGGTAGAGATGGTTATCTTTGAGCGTCCACTCAATGTCCTGCGGCGCGCGCAGCGCCCGGGCGATGGCGGCGCCCATATCGCGCAGGGCGAAGATCTGCGCTGCCGTCAGCGAGGATGCCGCCGCCTGGTCGGCAGCAAGCGCCACCTCGCGAGTGCCGCTGCCGCGCTTGCGGTCAAAGACCACCGCGGTGGTTTTTTCGCTGAGGGATTGCGTGAAGCTATTGCCCTCTAGCGGCACGCTAAATTCGTCGGTGCTGCACTGCCCGGAGACGATCCCCTCCCCACTGCCCCAGGCGGCGGAGATAAGCATCGTCCGGCGCGACCCGCTGACCGGGTGCGCGGTAAACAGCACGCCTGACACCTCACCTTCGACCATCTCCTGAATAATGACCGAACAGTGGATCGCGCTTAGCGCCAGCCCTTTGCGCAGGCGGTAGGCCATGGCGCGCGCGCTCCATGTCGACATCATCACCCCTTTTACCGCATCGACCAGCTGCTGCTTGCCGCGCTGAAACAGAAAGCTGTCCATCTGCCCGGCGAACGAGGCCTGGCGGGCATCCTCGTCGCTGCAAGAAGATCGCACCGCCCAGAGCATCTCACCATCAAGGGCGTCGAGCGCCTGCATCAGCGGTTCCGGCAGCGTAAGGCGGGCGAGGCGCGCGCTGATTTTCCCGGCAAGGGTTTCAATCTGATCGGCGGGCATCAGTGGTGAGAGTTGCGCTATCAACTGCGCAACTTTTGCATCACAACGCAGCATCTCATCCATCGCGCTGGCGGGGATCACCCACCAGTTCGGTACCGGATAGCCGTGGGCAGTGAGCCACAACAGGTTGGCTGCCTTGCCGCCCAGTTGCTGCTCATTGAGGGTAGCCGCCTCTGCGGCAGAGTAGAGATAGTTCACGGTAACTCCTTTTAGATCCGTTGTTGGCTCAGCCCGACCAGATGCCCCCAGGTGCGCAAAAGGGCGGGGAACCAGGGCCGTGGCTTGACGTGATGAAGCATCAGGTAAAACGACAACCGGCGCAGGCCGAAGTCGCGCAGGGCGAGGCAGAAACCGCGATACCACTCCCCGGTATCGATAGCGGTGCCCAGCCGCGTCGCCAGCTGGCTGCGGTGAAACTCCACGTGATGTAACAGCGTTGGCAGCGTGGCGCGCTCATCTAGCGTCCACGTTAATAGCTCAGCCAGATCGCGCTGCGGAACATGCAGCGTCGCCAGCTCCCAGTCCCAGCAGCAGAGCCGCGAATCCTCCCGGCGCAGCGCGATGTTGCGCGGGCTGAAGTCGTTATGCACCAGCGTTCTCGGCAGCGTCGCCAGTTCGCGCCACTGCGCCGCGCTGTTTTCGGCGCAGTCCAGCCAGTGGTGCAGCAGCGATGTGGTGAAAAGCTGTGGCGCGGTGCGATGGCTGAAGGCGGCGATGGCCTGCCACAACGGCACCATGCTGTTAATTGTGTCGGCAGAGGGAGAGTTGATATGGTGAAAGGTGGTTTGCAGGTCATCATGGCGGCGATACCAGAGCGCATGGATATCGGCGATGCCCCGCAGCGCGGCATCGATCTGTGCGGGCTGCCAGCGCACACCGCTGGAGAGGCTGTTGAGCAGCACTTCTTGCCCGAGCAGCTCCTCAATGATGACGCTCTGCTTGCCATCTTCGTAGGTGCCGTAGAGCGTCGGCACATGGCGGGTAAAGGCGGGATCGCTTTGCGTGATGAGCGCCATCTCCCTTTCGCGCGCGTGGCTGAACTCGCTGGCAGGCAGCAGGCGCGTAAGCAGTTCGGCAAGCTCGGGCGTGCAGCCTGCCGCCAGTGAGTGCAGCAGCTGGGTTATCGAATCGGTTGGCGGTTTGTGCTTCAGTAGCGCCGCCACCTGCGTGCCATCTTCACGCTCCAGCCGATAGGCAAACAGGCCGACGGGCAGCGTCGCGCTGTGCGAACTGAACGCCGTCAAAATACTGTCCTGGTTTCCCTGCCAGCGCACCGGAGTGATGTTTATAGGTGGTTGCTCGCCCCACGCGGCGGTATAGCGGGCGTGCTGAAAGCAGCGGTGCAGCGGATCGCCTCCCCTCCTGCCCGGCGGGGCGTTACGCCGCGTTCGACCAAGCCGCTCATGGGATTTGGCAAATTCGTCGCTCGCCAGCGCGCTGAGGGTTGAGATATCGAGCGCCAGGCAAAATGAGGCGATGATCTCCGCCAGCCTTTCGCTGCCGTTGGCGCCCTGGCAGCCCAGCATTTGCAGGCACTCAGCCTGGTCGGGAAGCGCGGTCCCGCCGCCGACGGTGCCAATCACCAGCGCCGGAAGCGTCATGCTGCAATAGACGTTGCCCTCTGGCGTGAGGCGCATTTGCAGCTGCGAGAGGGAGGATTCATGGCTACAGGCGATATCCTGGCCGAGCGCGGTAAACATCGCCGCGATAACGTTAGCGGTATTGATATTTACCCCGGTCATGCCGGCAGCGACGGAGCCTTCACAAAAGCCCTGAAACGCCCCGACCAGTTGCGCTGGCTCAATGCGCAGACGGCTGCGGCAGGCGGCAGCGGTGAGCGTCGCCTCGGCGATAACCTGGGTTCCCCTGCCCTGCGCAAAGCTGCTCCACGAGCTTTTCTTATCGCTGGAGAGGTTGCTTTCCAGAATGTAGCGCTGGGGAGTTAACGCCAGCGGAAGATGCGCGAGGATCCAGCGGCACGCCTGCCAGGTGCAGGTGGTGGTCATATTCTGCCCGGCGGCATCGGCGGTGTAATAGGTGAAGGTCAGATGCACGGCATTGCCGATGATGCGCGGCGTCAGGCTGGTGAGGCGCGCAAAACGCGAGTGCTGGCACACAATGTCGCTGATGTCGGTGAAATAGTCCTCGGCCCAGGCGCAAAAGGCGAGCGCGTCGCGCACTGAGGGAAATTCGAAGCGTGGCGAGCGCATCATCCGCTGGCCGATGACGCGCGCTGTCGCCCCGCCGCTGTGGGTGATGGCGCTGGCACCACGCGAAACGGAGGCCACCAGCGCCCCTTCGCTGGTCGCCAGCGGTGCGTAAAAGATCCCCTTCGCGCGCCAGCCGTTGATCAGCAGCGGACCGGCAATACCGACGGGAACTTCAACCGAGCCGATAAACCCCTCAAGATGACTTTGCAGCTTTTCCGCCTGCAGGCGGGTGGTAGCGATCTGGTTTAAAGCGTGGCCGGTGTGCTGACGCAGCCAGGCCAGCCTCATTTGCCGCGCCTTCTCGCTCCAGTCGTAGAGATGGCGGCGGGGTAAGGTGGCGGCACGTTCAGGGATGTCATCGCGCGGGCGGCACAGCTTGAGCTGCCAGTAGCACTGTTTATTCTCCTGCGGCGAGCGGCAGGTTAATGTCGCCAGCCACTGCCCGCTCTGCTGGCGCTCTTTATGCAGGATTTTTAGCGCCGGGAGCTGTACCGCCCGATCGTAGAGAGATAACGCGCGCTGCGGGTCCGTGATAAAGACATTACAGCGCTCCTCGCTTTCAAATAAGAGTGTAAACTCAGCCGGGCGTATATCGACAATTGTCGCCGCAATTAACGATTCCATCATCATTATTCCCTTCCCTTGCGCTACAAATATATTTCAACGATACACAGCAAATATCCTGTCAGCATTGCCATACCGACCATCGCTTCATTTCTTTTTCTGTTCTGTTGATTGGCATTAATCAGAAAAATCAGCAACTGGCTTATGGTGAAGAAATTAATAAAAGCACTTGCCGCATAAAACCAGATTGATACCGCACCGGTTTTGCACAAAATAAGAAAATACTGCACGATGACCATCAATATCAGCAGGCCGATAATCATCAATACCGACAGGGGGCGACCATATAATTGCGACCAGCTAGTGACCTCTTCGCGATCCTCGTCCGGCCCTTTACATTTCCGGGTAATTTCAAAACTTAATCCGCATAAGAAGGCGAGCAGCATCAGCAAAATAAGCGGCAGATTAAGCGTTGCCGCAGGCGAGGCGAGGGTTGCCAGCCAGCCGATAACAAACGGCATCACCAGCGTGTGGGAGAGCGCATAGAGGGAGAAGTGCTGTTTAAGCCACTCGTCGACGAAAAACTCTTTTGTCATCAGCAAGGTCCAGCAGAGCAGCAGCCCCCAGCTTAGCCATATCTGCGGCTCGCCATCGCTGAGCAGCGCGATGCCGCCCAGCTGGACAAGCATGCAGAGCGCGCCGAGGAACTTCAGGTGAGTGAGGCTGATAATGCCCTGCTGCAACACTCTCTGCGGGTGGTGAAGGCAGTCATCGGCATAATCTTTATGTTCATCCAGCACGCGCAGCAGCAGAAAAAAGGAGAGTGACAGCAGGCCACCGAGAGCAATTTTTACCGGGCTACTACTCTCTTGCGCGGGTAATGCGACTGAAAAGGATAAAAACCAGAGAATAAAAAAGAGCGGGGTATTGGCTAATGGAAAACGTTCATTTACCCATAACATCATTCGTGAAAACAGCGATCTATTTTCTATAGTGGCCATAGCAACTCCCTGTAAATAATTATCCGAAAACAGAAAGATCGACACCGTTAATTACGTTAATAACGAGAAAACTCCGTAAAGAAATAAAATAGCAGTACGTGCAGAGTCAATATAATTCTCCGCCATTGCAGTTTCATTTAAAAAAACCGCCTGATGTGATCGCTCTCTAATAATATTAAGAAGTTATTACTTATTCGTTATAAAAGACGAAACAATAATATTCTTCCCTTAGTGCTTTTAAGATTAAATTATTTGATTGCGTTGGGAGCTGGAAATAAGAAAGGCCACGCTGACAAGCATGGCCTTGATGAGCGGTAACGTTAGCTCAGCGAGGAGGTGGGTGTGGCAGATTTTAATGCGGGTTGCGGTACGTCGCTCCACAGGGAGTCGTAAGCGTGGCCGGTGAGATCTTCAACAATATGGCGCGCTTGTGGTGTCACGTTCTGCTTCAGGCCGCCCGCCTTCAGGCGATCCAGCTCTTCGACGAAGATGCGGTGCGTGCGCTTATTGAGATGGAAGGTCAGTGCCTGCCATAGCGCCACCAGCAGCAGGCCGACGGTGCCGACAAACAGCAGCATCACAATGGTGTTGATCGCTTCCTGCGGCTGCACCTGGCTGCCTTTCACGAAACCACCGCTTTGCAGCAGTAGCCCCACCGCAAAGGTCGCGATGGCCACCGTGGTTTTGCGTGAGAAGGTCATCACCGCAGCGAACAGCCCTTCGCGGCGCTGGCGCGTCACCATTTCGTCAATATCGGGAATAAACGGGAAGACGTTCCACGGCGTGAACTCCAGCACGCAGCGCCCCACCTGATAGACCCCGGCGAGGATCACCAGCATCAGCACTTTGTGCTCGGTCGGGAATTGATAGACCAGGAAGAAGCCCGCCAGGCAGATCATCATCAGGCTATAGGCGAAAACATAGAGGCGCGAGGGGCCAAATTTGATGATCGCCACCCCTGCCGCCAGCGTCACCGGCAGGCCAACAATGCTCATCGACAGCAGCGTCCCCGCCAGTGATGACGAGACATTCAGGCAGTAAACGCAGAAGAAAACGAACACCGTGTTGTAGACATCTTTCGCGGTAAAGGAGAAGAGGTAGATAGCCAGATGTTTACGAAAGGCGCGGATCTTGAGCGTAGAGGCATAATCTTTAAACAGCGCGCCAATGCCGGAGAGCGTCTGTGCCATGCTGCGCTTCTGCGCCGCTTTCTCCATCTCGGCCAGCATCTCCGGCGTTAACTCGCGCTCCCAGGTGACGCGCCAGGAGATAAAGACGCAGACCATAAACAGCACCGCGAAAACAATACCGTTGATGAGATACGCATCGGCATTCTTCTCGCCCAGCCAGCCAATCAGCAAGCCCGGAATAAAGGTAGCGAGAAAGGTGCCGGACGCGGAAAGAAACATGCGGCAGGTTGAGAGCTTGGTGCGATCGTTAAAATCTTTCGTCATCTCTGATGGCAGCGTCTCCCAGGGGATCAGCACCATCGCGGCGATGATCTCAAAAGCGAGATAGACGGCGAGGTAGAACCAGAAGTTCATGCCGTTGAGCCAGAGCAGGATATAGACCAGCATTAGCGGCGCGCCAATCAGCAGAAAGAAGCGGCGGCGGCCAAACTTTTTGCCTAAGGCATTTTTATAGAAGTGGTCGGTAAAGCTGCCCATAAACAGGCTGACGATGGCGTCAACGATGCGGGCAATGGCCACAATAGAGGCGGCTTCCAGCGGTGACAGGCCAACAAAGGTGGTGTAGTAGAAGAGCAGCCAGGCGCCAATGACCGTAAAGGCGCCGCCGCCCATAATATCCGTCATGCCGTAGCCAATGCTGACAGGGATGGTGACTTTACGCTGTTTACGACTCATCATCCCCTCCCGCATTTTGATTAATCATTTTAGTTATCAGAGACATAAAAACCCCATCTAAGGATTATCGCGTTAACCGCTGGCCGTTGTTTTGCGCAGCCAGATTGAGGACGCATGCTTCACGGCACCCACGTTATCTCTGCTGATGATTTCAAGTCTACTACCATACAAGATGAAGTGATGAAATTGTGAGCTTCGTTATAAGCCGGGAAAAATAACGCGTAGAGGGGATGAAAAAGTCAAAAAATGCGAGGCAGCGCTGAGTTTATTGCGCCTGACGTGCATCAGCACTGATGACCTTAAGCGGTGCGGAAAAAGAGGGGGTGTACCTGTTCATCAATCAATAAGAGAAGAGAGCCCGCCGCTGACGGGCCGTGCGTTAGCGCGCACAGTTCATTCCAGTAGCTGTAGCGCATGACGAGGTGGAAGCGCTCACTTTTCATCGTAAATCAACATTGAGGGGTGGTAGTCGAGACCGTAGAGCAGGCCAAAGGGAATAAGCAGCGCGACATGACGCCCGGCATCAAACTCCCCCTCCTCTACCGGCACACTCAGCGGTGGGGTGAGGCGTGAAAGCCATTGTTGCAGCCGTTGTTTCATCAGCACGTACTCCAGCAGAGGGTTGATGCTGTCAGTAAAACGCACTTTGCTGCGCAACCAAAACGACAATTTCTTCGCTCGTTTACCGAAAAACGCAAAAGGTGTAGATAAAAAAAAGCCCCTGCGCGAAGGCAGAGGCAAGGCCATGTCCGAGCCGTAAAACTTAGTTAAAGACCATACCGCCATCAATCAGCAGAGATTGTCCGGTCATGTAGTCAGAATCCGGGCTTGCAAGGTAAGAGACGCACGCGGCGACATCTTCCGGCTCTGACAGGCGGCCAAGCGTAATGCGTTTCGCGAACTCTTCAGTACCGTAACCGATCGGTTTACCCGCCGCTTCAGAGACCTGACGGTCAATCTCGGCCCACATCGGGGTTTTAACGATCCCCGGGCAGAAGCCGTTAACGGTAATGCCCAGCGGTGCCAGATCGCGTGCGGCGGTCTGGGTTAAGCCGCGTACCGCGAATTTACTTGAACTATAAACCGCCAGTTCCGGGTTGCCGACGTGACCGGCCTGTGAACAGGCATTGATAATTTTGCCGCCGTGTTTTTCCGCTTTGAAGGCCTGAATCGCCGCCTGCATGCCCCAAATCACGCCTTTCACGTTGATGTTATAGACCTTGTCGATCACCTCTTCGGTGATGGACTCAATCGGGGTGGAAGGCGCAACCCCGGCGTTGTTGACGATCACGTCAAAGCCGTTCAGTTTTTTGCGCGTCTCTTCGACCGCAGCAAACACCTGCTCGCGGTTGGAAACGTCAACGGTGACGGCAATCGCGCTGCCGTTGCTGGCGTTGATCTCGTCGGCCACCGCTTTTGCGGTCTCACTGTTGTAGTCGGCAACGGCGATGGCAAAACCATCTTTTGCCAGACGCAGAGCGATTGCGCGACCAATACCCTGGCCGGCACCGGTAACAAATGCCACTTTTTTCATAACGACTCCTTAGTTTTTACAGAATCTGGCTGAGGTGCAGCTGGCCCATCAACAGCGGGTTATCGCTGTAGTCCACCGGAATGGCGACCACCGCCGGGCCTTGCGTATCCATCGCTGCGCGCAGCGTCGGCTCGAGCGCGGCGGTGCTTTCAACGGCAAACCCTTTCGCGCCGAAGGATTCGGCATAGGCTTTAAAATCGACCGGACCGAAGTTGACCCCGGAGAGGCGCTGGTATTTCTTCTCTTCCTGAATCGCCACCATGTTGTAGGCGTTATCCACCCAGATGATGTGCAGGATATTGGCACCGAGACGCACCGCGGTTTCCAGCTCCATGCTGGATTGTAAAAATCCGCCGTCGCCGGAGACCGAGACCACTTTGCGCCCCGGATTCACCAGCCATGCGCCAATCGCCCACGGCAGGGCAACGCCCATCGTCTGCTGGCCGTTGGAGATCATCACCTGGCGCGCGCGGAAGCTATAGAGGTAGCGGGCAATCCAGATATGGAAGCTGCCCATATCCACCGTCAGGGTGACGTCGTTATTCACGATATCCTGCATCGCGCGGACAATGCGCAGCGGGTGAATAGCAAACTGATTAAGCTGCGCGCCTTTACGGCTGAGCAGTTCGCGCTGGTTGCGACGGTCGATAAGGATTTCCGACGCGCGCGGCGAGAGCACCAGCGGTTCGGCAATCTTATGTGCCAGCTTATCGAGCGTGCTGGCGATATCGCCAATCAGCTCAACGCTCGGCGAGTAGTTGCGCTCTTCATAGGCGGGCAGCACATCAATATGTACCAGCTTCGCATCACCGGTGTTCCACATGGCTGGCTCATACTCCACCGGGCTGTAGCCGATACAGATCACCAGGTCCGCCAGGTGCAGCAGTCGGTCGCCCGCCTGGTTATTGAACAGGCCCACACGCCCGGCAAAGCGGGTGAAGTGCTCCTGGTTGACTGCGCCCGCCGCCTGGTAGGTGCTGGTCACCGGAATATGGGTTTTCTCCAGCAGGTGATGCAGCGCGGCGATATTCTCTTCCCGGCTGGCCATCAGGCCGAGCAGGAAGACGGGATTTTTCGCCCCGGCAATCAGCTTCGCCACTTCGTCAATCATCTTGTCGGGCGCGGAGCCTAACTGCGGGACGGCGTTAGAAGGCAGAATATTGCCGCTGGCAGGCTGGTCAGAGATATCCTGCGGAATGCTGACAAACGCACTGCCCGGGCGGCCCTGTTCGGCGGCGCGGAAGGCGTTCGAAACCACTTCAGAGATGGCATCCGGGGAGGAGATCTCAACGGAATATTTGGTCACCGGCTGGAACATCGCCACCGTGTCCATGCTCTGGTGCACCAGCTTGGCTTTATCGGCGCGTTTCACCGCCCCACCGAGTGCGACCACCGGGTCACCTTCGCTGTTGGCGGTCGCCATGCCGGTAATCAGGTTGGAGCAGCCAGGACCTGAGGTCACCAGCGCTACGCCCGCTTTGCCGGTGATACGCCCGACCGCTGCCGCCATAAACGCGGCGTTCGCTTCGTGGCGTACCGGAATAAGTTCAATTGAGGAATCGAGAAGAGAATCAAACACTTTATCGATTTTCGCGCCGGGGATGCCGAAGACATGTTTGACACCCTGCGCTTCCAGTTGCCCCACCACCATGTCGGCACCGTGGGCCCACATCTGGGTATGGCGTTCGTTGCTCATACACTACTCCTTTACATCACTTAGTTCTCAACCGAACGGATGGCGGCGTCCAGATTATCCGGGTGCAGATCCGCTTTCAGGAAGGCTTCATCGGCAGGGAGATCGATCATCAGTTGATGGATTTCACCAAAGGTCAGCGTGCCGTGATCCAGCTGGTAGTCGAGGAGATGACCGCCACCGTGGCGATCGTCGGTAATAAAATGCTCGTGGTAACCCGCCACATTGATCCCCTGCATATATTGCGGGGTGCGGAAACCGACCAGCACGCCGTCGCGGCCGTTAAAGCGGAAGACCGGCTGATCGTCGAGCACATCGGTCATGGCGCGATAGGGCGGCGTCTGGCGCGGCACGGTGCGGGTGTGCGCATGGCGGAAATGGCCGTCGATGCGCAGGGCGCAAAAGAGGTTGTCGGACGGGATCTGCCGGTCAATCACTTCATGCAGCGCCTGGCGGCTGATCGGCTCTTCAAACACATGCCGGTATTGCGGCTTAAACCAGGTCATCACCGCAAAGGGGGTTTTCTGCTCCGGCTGCGCGGCGCGGGCACTGCCATCGGAACGTAATTGGTACACTTCGCTGTTAAAGGCAATTAATTCGCCATCAAGCTCATTAAATGTACCCAGACCAAAATCACCATGATTAAGTAGATCCTTAATCGTAGTATTTCCTTCATAAACTCCGCTAAGTAGCGCACTCATTAGCGATGTTTGATATATCACGCCGTTTGGCTTGCTTTCAGAAAAAGCACGAATTGTGTTTCGTAGATTTCCTTCGCAAGAACAATCAGTTGCGTTACCCATCATCTTTTCCCCCACTGTAGAGACGATTAGAAAAGCTGATTAAATATTGACTCGTTTCAGCGGGGGATTCCAATATAGAAAACATGAGGGTTTAAGATGTTTTAGATATGGAACTTCGTTATTTACGTTATTTTGTCGCCGTTGCCCAGACGCAACACTTCACGCGGGCAGCCGAAATGCTCGGTATGTCGCAGCCGCCATTAAGCCAACAGATCCGTCGACTTGAGCAGGAAGTGGGCACCCCGCTGTTCCATCGCCTGACGCGTGGCGTCACGCTCACCGAGGCTGGCGAGGCCTTCTATGAAGATGCCTGCCATATCCTCGCCATGAGCGATGCGGCGCTGGAAAAAGCGAAGGGCATTGCCCGGGGGATTAACGGTAAGCTCAACCTTGGCGTGACCAGCTCCAACGCTTTCCATACCCACTTCTTCTCGGTGCTGCGCCAGTTTCAGCGCGACTACCCGAAGGTGGCGCTCTATCAGAAAGAGGACAATATGGCGACGCTGATCCACGGCCTGGATGAGGGGTTGATTGACGTGGCGTTCGTGCGCCTGCCCTGCGAAAGCAGCAAAACCTTTAGCCTGAAGCTGGTGGATGAGGAGCCGATGCTGATTGCCCTGCACCGCACCCATCCGCTGTCGGCGAAGGCGGATATCGCGCTCAGTGAATTGCAGAACACGCCGCTGATTATCTTTCCGCAAGCGGTGTCGCCAGGATTGTATGAGCTGATCTACAACGCCTGTCTGCGTGCCGGTGTGGAGATGGATAACGCCCATCAGGCCTCGCAGTTCTCTTCATCCCTGAGCATGGTGGCGGCCGGTTTCGGCTTTGCCATCATTCCGCAGTCGATGGCCTGCTTTGGGCATCCGATGGTGACGTTTCATTCGGTGGCGGGAAACACCTTGAAAACCGATGTGGCGCTGGCGTGGCGCAAGTTCGAGCGCTCACCGGCGGTCAGGCGGTTTATCGATCACTTTTAAGCGCCCGGAAGATCGGGCGCTAAGCGGTTAACGGCGGTGGGTATTGACGACCTGACCGATGCCTTTACCATCAAGCGCGGCATCAGGATCGGCAAAAAAATCGAGGTTGAAGTAAGTGTCATCGGTCAACAGTTCAACCCGGTGCCAGTACTCCGGCGGGCTGATGCCAAACTGCCCTGCTTCGATCACCACTTCTCGCTCAGGAGTGGTGTCATGCTCACTGGCAAAACCGATGTATTTCACCGCGCCCTGCATCACCGACAGGCGGCCATAGACCCCCTTCCTGGTGTTGTGGTGCGTCAAAAGCGCCTGCGGCACCGTCTCTTTCGTCCAGAAGGGCGTCGAGCGGGTGTGGCGAAAATGGAGTGGAATAAGTTGCGTCATCGTTAGCCTCCGGTTACCAGCCGCACACGTTGGTCTCTTCATCCGATTCGTAGCCGCGGACGATATTAATCAGATCTTTTACCGCGTCGGCGGCAATAAGGGGATCGG
The DNA here is from genome assembly GCF_016624785.1 of Kosakonia sp. S42. Classification (NCBI taxonomy): domain Bacteria; kingdom Pseudomonadati; phylum Pseudomonadota; class Gammaproteobacteria; order Enterobacterales; family Enterobacteriaceae; genus Kosakonia; species Kosakonia sp. S42. Next base: position 227,174 of record NZ_JACVTW010000002.1, read on the forward strand.
TCAGCTCGCTGAGGCGGGTAAAATCTTTATCGACCGAGACGCCATTATTATTATTGGTGACAGTCAGCGCATATTCCCCGTCTTTATCGAGAGGGAAATTTAATTTCGCAACCAGTTCAGAAACGGCCTGGTTCGCAATATCAGGCAGGTAGAGCGACATCGGCTTTAAATAAACTTTCTGCTCTGTTTTACCGCTTTCCCGATGGGAAACCGAGAGTGAATAACCTCTGTTTTCTGTATCCATAATTGCTACCTCAACCTTCAATCAGAATTTGGGGATCAACATAGAAATCGACGCTGAATACCGTGTCGTCACTGAGCGCCTCAATGTTGTGCCATTTTTCAGGCGGGAAGACGCCGAACTCACCGGCGTGGATGGTCAGGGTTTCCACCGGCTGCGGGCTGGTCTCATCGGCATAGCCGTAATAGCGGATCGCGCCGCGCTGCACGCTTAAACGCGGGTAAACACCCTGACGCGTTCCGGCGTCAAGATGGCGTTTCCAGATGGAGGCCGGCGCGGTCTCTTTTGTCCAGAAGGGCGTGGTGCGGGTGTGGACATAATTCGCGGGTATGGTAATGCGTTGCATATTTCATCCTCTTTTATCTCAGCAACGGTTGTCGCCGGGAGGGGGAAAAGCATATGTTGCATATCATATACCCGTTTTATGAAATATCGACTATTTTTTATAAATGTTATTAAAAGTTGATAAGATAAATCTCTACAAACCTATTTCGTGCTACTTTTTATACTCCGAAAGGATCATATTAATAAAAGACAAAAGCGCGATAAAAATGAAAACTCACGGTAACAGATGAAATTATTTATTCAGCAAAGCTAAATAAAGGCCCCCAAAATGGGGGCAAGTCGCTTATTGCAGAAAGGTGCTCTCCCAGCCGTCGAAAATGGCTGCCACGTTATACTGCGCGGCGTCTGCCTCGCTGAGCTGATAGTGCTCACCGCCCTGCCCGGCGCCTGGCCCACGGTTATTGGCCTCATAAAAACGGCTGTCCTGTGGGTAAAACCAAATTTTATCGCCGTGCTTATCTTTGCCGGACATCTTGTCCCAGCCGTAGATATGGTCATCAATCTCGCTATTGATAATCGCCGCCAGGCCAATGGCGTTCGGGTCGGCATAGCGCCCGTCGCTAAACTGGGTGGTCGGGTGCCACGGGCGGCCCAGCGCAAAGCTTTTCGCCGGCACGCCCGGCTCTTTGCTCAGCTTACTGTTGATAATAAACAGGCCAAACCGCTCACCGGCCTGGGTGGCAGGCGCGGTGAGGTAACCGTATGGCGGGGCGGTGTCATCACGGTTGCGGGCAATGATTTCGCAGCGATCGAACACCGCGATACCGGGGCCAAAGATAAAATCGACGTGGCCGCTGATGGCGCAGTCGGTGAAGTAGCTGCGGCTGCCCTGCTTGCTGTAAAAAGTATCCTGGTAACCCTCAAGGCGAACGTGACGAAAGCGCGCTCTGTCTGCCCCTTCCGCCACCATCAGCGCCACCGCCTGGGTATCTTTCAGCTTCTTCGCGTCGCCTTCCGGCAGTGCGGCATTGGCAGGGAAATCAAAAGTATTACGAATAGTGAGGTTCTCCAGCGTCACGCCGCTGGCGCGGATCTCTACCATGCTGGTGCGCCCGGTGCCGAGCTTCTGCCCCTGTTCATCTAGCGCCCCTGCGGGGGTATTGGCCTCAATCACCGTGCCCGCCGTCGATTCCCCGATCAGCGTGACGGGCTTTTCAATTACCAGCCGCTCATGCCAGCGCCCCTCTTTAATCAGAATGCGCCACGGCGTGCCGCTCTGAGGCGCGGCGTTGAGCGCCTGGCCGATAGTGGAAAATTCACCAGCCTGCGGCGTCGGCGATACCACGGCGTTCCACTCGGCGGCCTGCGCGCTGGCGCTCAGGCAGATCAGCAGCAGTGCGGAGCAGTGCAGAGTTTTCATTGTTCTCTCCTTGGTCGTTTTTTGGGCAAAGGCAGTTCATGCAGCCAGGGCGCAGATCTGCCAGGTATGACGCGTTGCCAGCGCTGCGCGCCGGTTCCATCGGGATCTGCTACTGGCAAATAGCGGTCTCTGTCCAAAGTCAGTAAGGAGAGTCGGCTTAACGGGCTGTAATGCTTTTATTTTTTTACGAGAGCATAGGCCAGTAAAATGCCTTTGCGAATTTTAAAACGCTGTTTTGAGATCAAACTCAAACTTATGACGCCCATTACTCAAACGAGAATCAAAACTATTATCACGGTAAAAAAGAGAAATTATTTCCGCTGGTATAGGTTGTTTCTGAAGGCAGCTATATATGGCAGCAGGTTGATTAATTGACTAAAAACGCCTTAAATCATAAGAAGCTATTTTACCTGGCCTCAGGAGTGCTTTTCTGGCAACCTTTGCTTCCCTTTGAGTGGGTAAAAAATTAACATTGCCCGACGTGGTTTTAATATTTGAACGCGGACTCAACCTGCAACGGTAAGTAAAATAATCATGAAAAATAAAAAGATAGACACGATGGCCCGCGTCGCTATGCGCATCAGGGGCTTATCAGTAAAGGAAAAACGTCTTCGCTACCAGGATAAGATGTTTACCTTTAAATATGTTTCCGGACATTACGAAGTCTTTTTGGACGGTGAAAAAGTTGACACCTTCGCTACAGAAAACATCAACCAGGCGATTGCGGATTTTAAAGAAAAAAATAACAAAAACAGGCGCTGATAAACCTGCAAATACGCTTTTATGCCCCGCGTTTACTCCTGTAATTAAATCTTAGAGCACACATAATACCGGGCGACATTACCGTTCGCGCCGGTCTCTTCGCGCACGTCATTAATTCCACAAAGAAACAACCTCTTAAAATTGGTAGTTAAATCACAAGCTTAGGCATAATTTTTTTACACAAGTTGTTTACTTGGTAACGATAATTCATATCATCTTGATAATTACTCTCAACTTGAGAGCGGTGTTTACTCCGACCGGTTAAGGTCGTCTTCACCTGCATAATCAGGAACGTTATAAGAATGAAAAATCATTACCTTTGGGCTATTAACCCCTGTTTGTTGATGATGTTATCCGCGCAGGCCGCGGCACAAGACGCAAAAGAGGAGACGCTGGTGGTGGCCGCCAGCCGTGCCAATCACAGCGTCGCCGATATGGCGCAAACCACCTGGGTCATTGAGCAGGCTGAAATCGAACAGCAGGTTCAGGGTGGTAAAGAGTTAAAAGAGGTGCTGGCGCAGCTTATTCCGGGGATGGATGTCAGCAGCCAGGGGCGCACCAACTACGGCATGAATATGCGCGGGCGCTCAATGATGGTGATGGTCGACGGCGTGCGCCTCAACTCATCGCGCACCGACAGCCGCCAGCTCGATTCGATCGATCCCTTTAATATCGCGCGCATTGAGATTATCTCCGGCGCGACCTCGCTCTATGGCGGCGGCAGCACCGGCGGCCTGATCAATATCGTCACTAAAAAGGGGCAGCCGGAGACGGAAGTGGAGTTCCAGACCGGCACCAAAAGCGGTTTTAACAGCCGTAACGATCATGATGACAACGTTGCGGCCTCGGTGAGCGGTGGTAATGATAAAGCCTCCGGGCGGCTGTCGGTGGCTTATCAGCGCTACGGCGGCTGGTATGACGGCAAAGGCGATGAGGTGATCATCGATAACACCCAGACCGGCCTGCAATACTCTGACCGGCTGGACGTGATGGGCACCGGCACGCTCAACATTGATGAGCACCAGCAGCTGCAACTCACCACTCAGTACTATAAAAGCGAGTCTGACGGCAAACATGGCCTCTTTCTGGGCGAAAACTTCTCGGCAGTCACCGGCTCCGCCACGGCCTACAACAAAGGCAACCTGGATGCCGACCGGATTCCGGGCAGCGAGCGCCACCTGATTAATCTGCAATACTCAAACACCGATTTCTGGGGCCAGGATGTGGTGGCGCAGATCTACTACCGCGACGAGAGCCTGGCGTTTTACCCCTTCCCGACCCTCGCCAGCGGCCGGGTCACCAGCATCGGTGCTTCGCAGCAGAAGACCGACTTTTATGGCGGCAAGCTGACCATCAACAGCAAACCGGTTGATGCCCTGACGCTGACCTGGGGGATCGATGCTGAACATGAAAACTTCGACGCCAACCAGCAGTTTTTCAACCTGAACAGCGCCGCCGCCAGCGGGGGAATGCAGCTCGATAAAGCCTTCAAGGTTGAGCGCTATCCGGGCTACAGCATCACCAATATCGCGCCGTTCCTGCAAAGCAGCTACGACATTGACGCCATCACCCTGAGCGGCGGCGTGCGTTACCAGTACATGGAAAACCGCATCGACGATTTTGTCGGTTATTCCCAGCAGCAGGCGATTGCCAGCGGCAGAGCCACTTCAGCTGATGCTGTACCAGGCGGGAAAACGGATTACAACAATCTGCTGTTTAACGCCGGAATCCTCGGTCATCTGAGCGACCGCCAGCAGCTGTGGTTCAACTTCTCGCAGGGCTTTGAGATCCCTGACCCTGCTAAGTATTACGGCGCGGGCACCTATCAGTTAGTTGATGGTCACTACCGCCTGCTGAACAGCGTCAACATGAACGAGTTGAAGCTGGATGGCGTAAAAGTTAACGCCTACGAACTGGGCTGGCGCTACACCGGCGATAACCTGCGCACGCAGATTGCAGGCTACTATTCACTCTCTGATAAGACTATCAAGATCAACAAAAGCGACATGTCTATCATTGTTGATGAGGGTAAGCGCCGCATTTATGGCGTCGAAGGCCAGGTGGATTACTTCTTTACCGACAGCGAATGGAGCACCGGCGCTAACTTTAACGCCATCAAATCCGAGACGCAGGTTAACGGTAAGTGGGAGAAACTAACCATCGACAGCGCCAGCCCGTCGAAAGTGAGCGCGTGGATCAACTGGGCGCCGGGCGACTGGACGCTGCGCCTGCAGAGCACGCAGACCTTCGATCTCTCCGATGCCGACGGTAAGCGCATCGATGGCTATAACACGATTGATATGCTCGGCAGTTATGCCCTGCCGGTGGGCAAAGTGAGCTTTAGTGTGGAAAACCTGCTGGATGAGGAGTACACCACCGCCTGGGGTCAGCGTGCGCCGGGATTATATAGCCCAACCTATGGCGCGCCGGGGTTATATACCTACAAAGGACGTGGTCGGACATTCGGCGTAAATTATTCGGTTCTTTTCTGATATCTACTGCCGCCTGGAAAACAGGCGGCAGTAATTCTCAGCCGAATGCCTGCTTATAATCAATCTTGCTTGCCTTACCTTAAGCCAAATAGAATAATTTTTTTGAGTTATTTCTTAATTAACTCACTGAGAATATAAAATATATTAATTAAAACGGCGAAGCGTTATTGCATATCCGTCGGGGTAGATTCGCCGGGTGCAACCTGCTGCGCCTGTTTTATTTTGCTCTGCTGAGCCGTTTTGTTAAGTGCCTCAAGCTCCTGGGCACGCGCTAACTGCTCCTGCGTCACTTTCCTCCCGGTAAAGGCATCAACCATTTCGGTTCGCCCATCGGGATATTTTACTACGGTGACCAGTCGCCCGCCGAATTGGGGAATACCGGACATCTCAAGGGCATAATCAATCTCTTGATTTTCCGCTCTTTTCTTTTGACGTACCGGCTCTTCGGCTTTTACCTCTTTGCTCTCTTTATGGCTCTCCGCTTTGCTGGAAAGGGTCACTTTTATGCTCTCATCCTGATAGGTGTGAGCCTCTTTGACATTCTCTGTAGAGGTGGTCATCGCCGCTTTATGGGTGGCGTGCTCGTGTGTGTTGGCAAGCGGAGGGCTTGCCTGAATAGCCTGAATTTCTTGCATAATTCTCTCCGCGTGTAGTTAACAGATAATTAGCTGATGACTCCTCCAGGGTGAGTCGAAAAAAATATCCCTATAACGTTTATCGTCAGCCTGAGAAAACAAATTAATAAGAAATAATGGTAACAGTAGCTTAATTATAGACATTTTAAAAATAAGAAAAGACTTATTTAATACAATAAGAATTTAACTTAAAGAGACGAAATAATAATAAATCGATTTTAAGTCAGTGCATTTAAATAAAACTTTTGCAGACAACCAGTGAAAGATAGCGCGGCCGATAACCACAATAACGACCACTCTTTTCCGCCCGGATTGTGGTGTATCCTCGCGAAAGGCGACTGCTACACTGCAAGGCATGTAGCCCGACAACATCAAACATCACAGAGAGGGAAACGCTATGTCAGATAACTATCAACCCCCGAAGGTGTGGACATGGGATCAATCCGGCGGCGGCGCGTTTGCCAATATCAACCGCCCGGTTTCCGGTGCCACCCATGAAAAGGCGCTGCCGACGGGCAAACATCCGTTGCAGCTCTACTCCCTCGGTACGCCAAACGGCCAGAAAGTGACGATTATGCTCGAAGAGCTGCTGGCGAAAGGCGTCTCTGAAGCGGAGTATGACGCGTGGCTGATCCGCATCGGTGAAGGAGATCAATTCTCCAGCGGTTTCGTCGAGGTGAACCCGAACTCGAAAATCCCGGCGCTGCGCGACCACAGCACCACCCCGCCGACCCGCGTGTTTGAGTCGGGCAACATCCTGCTCTATCTGGCAGAGAAGTTTGGTCACTTCCTGCCGCGCGATCTCGCCGCACGCACCGAAACGCTGAACTGGCTCTTCTGGTTGCAGGGCTCCGCGCCGTTCCTCGGCGGCGGCTTTGGTCACTTCTACAGCTATGCGCCAGTGAAGATCGAATACGCTATCAACCGCTTCACCATGGAGGCCAAGCGCCAGCTCGACGTGCTGGATAAGCAGCTGGCGGAACATCAGTTTGTCGCAGGCGATGAGTACACCATTGCCGATATGGCGATCTGGCCATGGTACGGCAACGTGGTGCTGGGCAATGTCTATGATGCGGCGGAGTTCCTTGACGCGGGCAGCTACAAAAACGTCCAGCGCTGGGCGAAAGCGATCGCTGAACGTCCGGCAGTGAAGCGCGGCCGCATGGTTAACCGCACCTTCGGCCCGGCGAATGAACAACTGCATGAGCGTCACGACGCCAGCGACTTCGATACGCAAACCGAAGATAAACGCGGCGCGTAAGGGAATGATAAAGACGGCACGCCAGCAGGCGATTGTGCAGCTTCTGAAGAGCCAGCAGTCGGTCACTACCGCCGCGCTCGCCGCTGAGCTTGCCGTCAGCGTGGAGACCATTCGCCGCGATCTCAACGCCCTGCAGATGGAGGGCAAAATCATTCGCCGACACGGTCGCGCACGCACGCTGGCGGATGGCAGTGAACCCTTTCGCGCTCGCCTAAAAAGCCACTATGCGGATAAAGCCGATATCGCTCGTCATGCGCTGAACTGGGTGGAAGCCGGCATGACGCTGGCGCTGGATGCCAGCTCAACCTGCTTTCACCTGGCGCGACAACTTCCGGATATTCCGCTGACAGTGTTTACCAACAGTTTGCCGGTATGCGAAGTGATGGCCCGTCGCCAGCACAGCGAGCTTATCTGTTCCGGCGGTCGGCTGGCGCGCGGTGAGCGCTGCTACGTCAATCCGGCACTCGCCAGCCTGCTTAAATCGCTGGAGATCGATCTGTTTATCTTTTCCTGCGAGGGGATTGATGGCAACGGTGAGATGTGGGATTCCACACGCCATAACGCGGCGTTTAAATCGGCACTGCTGCGCCGGGCGCAGCAGTCACTGTTACTGATTGATAAGAGCAAGTTTTACCGTGCCAGCGAAGCCAGCATCGGTAACCTTTCGCTGGTGACGCAGATGATCACCGACGCGCCCCATCCCTGAGGCGCGCTGTTACGGGATTAGAACGCGACCCACTCATCGGACGATGCGCCGGGTTTGCGGCCAGTGCCACGGCTCATATCGGGTTTCACCAGTTTGGCAGCGGTGGGTTTATGCTCCTCTTCACTGGTCAAACGGAACTGCTGCACGGAACGCTGCAACTCTTCGGTCTGACGCTCCAGCGCAGCGGCGGCAGCCGACACCTGCTCAACCAGCGAGGCGTTCTGTTGGGTAACGTTGTCCATCTGCGTGATAGCGACGCCCACCTGTGAGATCCCTTTGCTCTGCTCGGCAGAGGCGGCGGCAATCTCTTTCATAATGGTGGTCACTTCACGCACGGCGCGCAGGATGCCTTCCATCGTGGTACCGGTGTCGTTAACCAGCTTCGCCCCTTTCTCAACGCGCGAGACGGAGTCGGCAATCAGGGTTTCAATCTCTTTTGCCGCGCCCGCGCTGCGGCTGGCGAGGTTACGCACTTCGCCGGCCACCACCGCAAAACCCCGGCCCTGTTCACCGGCACGCGCCGCTTCTACCGCCGCGTTAAGGGCGAGAATATTGGTCTGGAAAGCGATGCTGTTAATCACGGTGGTGATTTCGGCAATCTTCTTCGAACTGCCGGAGATACCATCCATCGTGGTGATCACCTCTTTCACCAGCGCGCCGCCTTTGCTGGCGGTGACCGAGGCGACTTCCGCCAGCTCGCTCGCCTGGCTGGCGTTATCGGCGTTCAGTTTCACCGTGGCGGTTAACTCTTCCATGCTAGCGGCGGTCTCTTCCAGCGCGGCGGCCTGCTCTTCGGTACGCGAGGAGAGGTCGTTATTGCCGGTGGAGATCTCGGTTGCGCCGCGCCAGATGTTTTCACTGCCGTGGCGGATACTGCTTACCGCTTCACGCAGGCTATCCTGCATCGCTAACAGCAGTGGGATCACCTGGCCTACGCAGTTGCGGCCCATATCTTCCAGCGGCTGGCTGAGATCGCCCTGCGCCATCAGTTTGAAGTGCGCGCGAATACGGTTCAGCGGTTTGACCAGCATGGTCACCAGGTAGCGATCCGTAAACAGCAGGATCAGCAGGCCCAGCACCATTGCAACGATGATCGCTGCGCGGGTGGTGCTGGTCTGGTGATCGACCATGACGCGGGTCTCATCCAGCATCACGCCAGCGGCTTTATTGAAGCTCTCGGTCGCGACGCCAAAGTTGCGGCTCAGACCAGGCGTAACGTTATTGGCCTGCGCACGGTAGGCTTCCGGTGAGCCCTGCTGCGCCAGCTGCATCTGCGGGTTGACGCCCTGCTCCAGCAGCGCCTGCCAGCCAGCGATCACCTGTTCGGATACTTTCGGATCCATCGGCCCTGGCGAAACGGCTTTGAAGTCGGCAAGGCGTTTTGCCATGTTATCCAGCGCCTGCTGCGCGGGTGCCATGTCCGGCGTTCCCCCCGCCGCTTTGGCCTCCATCACGCGGCTCAGCCGTGTCACAAAGCGAAAGTATTGATCATTGCCCTGGCTCAGAAGCGTCATTTGCGTTACCAGCTGGCGGTCGACTTCATTACCGTCGGCAACTTTTGACAAAGAAGAAACGCTATACAGACCGACGCCAGACCACAGCACGCCGAAGATCCCGAGGATCACCAGCAACACGGCGCGTATAGTGAAGTTACGAAGCATATTCATAATTTTAATCCTTGCGGTGAAGGTAGCCCCTCGCCTGCGGGCGAGAGTTATCACTTTTATCGGCACGCGTTTGGGAAGTTGTATGGTCGGTTTAAAATATTTATGTAAAAAAGAGGCCTGCTTTTTTTATGGCTATCACACATTTTGTCACCTGTTAAATGGTTATTCTGCTAAGTTTTTGTTGCGCAAACGCACTTACATAAAAAATATAACTCATTGATTAATAAGGAATAAAATGAAAAACAAGAATAAAGGGGATTACTGGCAGGTTTTGAATTTATCGGTATGGAAATAAAGCCTTGTTTGCTTTAAATATTAAAGCCCATAATTTTATAAAATTATTAATAACGAAAACCAAACAACTCCCGCCGAATTTAATTTATTTAACCCGCTTCATAAAAGCACTCAATAATTAATAACAATGCGTTTTAAGGCGCTTATTTGATAACCCTGCCCGCAAGGCTTTACGCGCCGCTCTCAACGTACAAACCTAATAACCATGCGCCCTGCCGTCACGCGGGCTCACCGCCGCGATGCTAAGAGCATTTTTATGACGCGCAATACCATCGCTTATTCTTATATTTCACCGCCTTTTGGCGATGCTGACAGGAAAAAGGGTTGCGGCTTTTTACCCTCGCTCTCTAGGAATTTTCGTAGATTTAAGCCACGCATGAAGAGAATTAAGCAGCAGTGTAAGGCTCACTCAGAACATTATTTGTGGCCTCTGTTTGCCTTCCGCTCAGCGGAGCTTTTGCTGACAGGGGATCGCACGTAATATAGAAACGTCGTTTCAAAACCATCAGGCACCGTCAGATACGAGAGGAGAGATCATGCCCGGCTTCGCCAACCCTCAGCGTTATGAAGAGATGCAGTATCGTTACTGCGGCAAGAGCGGTCTGCAACTGCCCGCCCTGTCGCTCGGTTTGTGGCACAACTTTGGTCACGTCAACGCACTGGATGCGCAGCGCGCGCTGTTGCGTAAAGCGTTCGATCTGGGAATAACCCACTTCGATTTAGCCAATAACTACGGCCCGCCCGCCGGCAGCGCGGAGGAGAATTTTGGTCGCCTGCTGCGCGACGATTTTGCTCCCTACCGTGATGAACTGATTATCTCCACCAAAGCGGGCTACGATATGTGGCCAGGCCCGTACGGCTCCGGCGGCTCGCGCAAATATCTGCTCGCCAGCCTCGATCAGAGCCTAAAACGTCTGGGCGTCGACTATGTCGATATCTTCTATTCCCACCGCGTGGATGAGAAGACACCGATGGAGGAGACCGCTGCTGCGCTCGCGCAGGCGGTGCAGAGTGGCAAAGCGCTCTACGTTGGCATCTCCTCCTATTCAACAGAGCGTACGCAGCAGATGGCCGCGTTACTGCGCGAGTGGAAAGTGCCGCTGCTTATCCATCAACCCTCCTACAACATCCTCAATCGCTGGGTCGATAACACCGGGCTTTTAGACGCGCTTGATGAGAACGGCGTCGGCTGTATCGCCTTTACGCCACTGGCGCAGGGTCTACTGACGGGCAAATATCTCAACGGTATTCCCGAAGGGTCGCGCATGCAGCGCGAAGGCAAAAAAGTGCGCGGCCTGACGGAGAAGATGCTGACCGAGAGCAATCTCGCCAGCCTGCGGCTGCTTAATGAGATGGCCGAACGCCGTGGGCAGACAATGGCGCAAATGGCGTTAAGCTGGCTGTTAAAAGATAGCCGGGTGACATCGGTATTGATTGGTGCCAGCCGCCCGGAGCAGCTGGAGGAGAATGTGCAGGCGTTAAACAACCTGAGCTTTAGCGCCGATGAGCTGGCGCAAATTGATAAGCATGTGGCCGACGGGGAGCTGAACCTGTGGCAGGCGTCATCGGATAAATAGAAGTGACGTGCCGGAGGCGCAGTTTGCCGGAGGGCGCTGCGCTTATCCGGCCCAGACTCCACTAAAAATCAATGCTTGCCGCGGGTTAAACGATCCAGATAGCCCATCACAAACGCGGAGAGCACAAACGTCAGGTGGATAATCACGTACCACATCAGTTTGTTATCCGGCACGTTCCTCGCATCCATAAAGACGCGCAGCAGGTGAATCGACGAGATGGCGACAATCGACGCCGCCACTTTGTTTTTTAACGAGGTGGCATCCATTTTCCCCAGCCAGCTCAGCTTCTCTTTGTGCGGGCCGATATCGAGCTGCGAAACAAAATTTTCATAGCCGGAGAACATCACCATCACCAGCAGGCCGCCGACCAGCGTCATATCCACCAGCGACAGCAGCGTGAGGATCAGATCCGCTTCTGCCAGCGAGAAGATGTTAGGGATAACGTGAATAATCTCCTGGAAGAATTTGATGGCCAGCGCCAGGAGAGCAAGAGAGAGGCCAAAGTAGACCGGGGCGAGCAACCAGCGCGAAGCGTACATTGCGTTTTCCAGAAAGCGTTCCATGTTCCGTAGTGTCTCGTCAGATAGCTAAACCGGCGCTCAGTATAGCCTGACACCGTCAGCCTTTTGCAACACTCCGGCTGACTTAACTACACCTCGGCAGGGTTAACCCACGGACGCTGGTTCTCCGGCCAAATCAGCACAACCAGCGCAGGGTAAGCTTCGGTGCTGAACTCATGGAAACACTGGCGCAGGTTGAGCACATCCAGATCGCTCGGCGAGACTTTTTCGCCATTGACGCAGCGTTTTTTAATGTTGTCGTAATACTTATACACGGCGGAATTGAGATCGCTGCAACGACGCTGCGCTTCAAATAAACCGGGCGTGTTATTTATCTCCGCCATCTTCATGCGCTTAATCGTTGCTTGCAAAAAATCGATATATTCATGGTTAACGCGCCAGTACCACTCCGGGGTAATCGCGTTCATTAACGTCGAAAAATGATCTTCGCCCTCTTCTTTTGACAGCGGCGTTAACTGCGGTGCTTGCTCATTAATTTCACTAAGGGGAGTCTTTTTATTGTACTCATGCATCAATAATAAAACGCCGCCCGTTAGCAGCAATAAAGTAATAACAGAATACAAAATACTGTCCATCGGTAGACTCCTTTTTTTTGATTTTAAAATTGCCTCATGATATTGTCAACGAACCTCGCCCCTTAATATTCTCTCCCCTGTTAAATAGTAAAGGATAATAGAAATGCTTCCCGAGAACCTTGTCCCGGCACGCTTTCATCTTTCTGCCGTTGAAACCGGGGCAGCACCAGAGGGAAAAGAGCCTGATTTTCCTCAGGATATTGGCCCACTTTCTGAGCATGCGCAAAATATATTAGCCAACGCCAGCCGCAGCGGCCAATCACGTAATATGCTGCTTGAAGAGCACGATCGCCATATTAAAGAGCGCTTGTTCCGCGTCGTGAAAATTGAAACCTTTGCGCGTTTACTTAATGATTTGCAAGCCGAAGGTGAGATTGATGCTCAGACTCTGAGCAAAATAATTTCCGATAAGACGCAAACTATTAACGACGCTGGTAATGAGATTTGGCTTAATCTGATTACCCGCGAAAAAGATGAGCCAATCTTTTATAAACTTGGGGATGAATAACGTGGCTGAAATTGAAAATAATAACGTCTATATCAATTACAGCGAAAGCAAAAGCGACGAATTTATCTTAAAGCAAAATATCGATGCGCTGGTGCAGAGTAAAAACGAGACGATTCAACGCATTGCCCAGGATTTAGTCTCTATTCCGGCGGCACTGGTGCGGTTGAAGTGGCAAAACCGTCGTGAAATCTATCCCCTGCAGGTGAAAGAGGAGATTTACGGTGCAGCCATTGCCGCCATTATCGAGCAGCACCCTGAGCTGCGCGAAAAGATCATGGGCCGACTGGAGGCTAACTATCAGCACCTGGTCAGCCGCGAAAGCGCGACACTGCGCTGGAGCCGCAAACTGAGCGAAGGCATATACCGCACCTCGACGGTTCAGGCGGTGGCGGTAGCGGTAGCGGTGAAAGAAAAGCCTGCCAAAGCGAGCAGCAAAAAAGGAAGTAACCCTCTGCGATAAAGAAAATCCTGAATTTGCCTGCGAAGTCAGCGTGAACTTCTATCCTTAAGGTCTAAGCAACCGATATGGAGGATACTTAATGGCAACTGACCAGACAAAAATCCAGGATCCGACCACCCAGTACTACACCGGTGAATATCCTAAGCAGAAGCAGCCCTTCCCCGGCGTGCAGGCGAAAATGGAACCGGTTCCCGATTGCGGTGAAAAGAGCTATGTCGGCAGCGGGCGGCTGAAAGATCGTAAAGCGTTAGTGACCGGTGGCGACTCCGGTATTGGTCGCGCAGCGGCGATTGCCTATGCCCGCGAAGGCGCAGATGTCGCTATCAACTATCTTCCTGCCGAAGAGGAAGATGCGCAGCAGGTGAAAGAGCAGATTGAAGCAGCCGGGCGTAAAGCCGTGCTGATCCCGGGCGATTTGAGCGATGAAGAATTTGCCCGCTCCTTACCGCACACAGCGAAAGAGCAGCTTGGCGGCCTGGATGTGCTGACGCTGGTGGCGGGTACGCAAACCGCGATTGAGGATATTGCAGACCTCAGCAGCGAGCAGTTTATCTATACCTATAAGGTCAACGTTTTCGCGCTCTTCTGGATCACCCAGGAGGCGATTCCGCTGATGCCGCGCGGGGGTAGCATTATTACTACCTCGTCAATTCAGGCTTATCAGCCAAGCACACATCTGCTTGATTACGCCTCAACCAAAGCGGCTATTCTCAACTACACCCGTGGGCTGGCGAAACAGGTCGCGGAGAAAGGCATTCGCGTGAACAGTGTTGCGCCGGGGCCAATCTGGACCGCGCTGCAGATTTCCGGCGGTCAGCCGCAGGAGAAACTGCCGGAGTTTGGCCAGCAGACGCCGCTTAAACGCGCCGGTCAGCCCGCCGAGCTGGCACCTGTTTATGTCTATCTGGCAAGCCAGGAGTCGAGCTATGTCACCGCTGAAGTGCATGGCGTGACGGGTGGTGAGCACCTGAGTTAAGCAGGCATAAAAAAAGCTGGCTCCGGCCAGCTTTTTTCTATCTTATTTGTGGGTTACTTCGCTTTCGCGACCTCTTCCCCTACCAGACCAATCTTCAGATAGCCCGCCTGGTGCAGGCTGTCCATCACTTTCATCATCGTCTCGTAATCGACGGTCTTATCAGCGCGGAAGAAGATGGTGGTATCTTTTTTGCCTTCGGTCACCGCGTTAAGCTGGTTGATCATCGTCTCTTCCGTTACCGGATCGTTGCCGATAAACATGCTGTTATCTGCCTTAACGGAGAGGTAGATCGGTTTTTCCGGGCGCGGCTGCGGCTGGCTGGAAGAGGCAGGCAGATTGACCTTAACGTCAACGGTAGCAAGCGGCGCTGCCACCATAAAGATAATCAGCAGCACCAGCATCACGTCGATAAACGGCGTGACGTTGATTTCGTGCATTTCGCCATTATCGTCGAGGTTTTCATTAAGACGCATTGCCATAGCCAATCAACCTACGCGTAATTTCTGGGTGGTACGAACCGGCTGCGCGTTGCTGGCGGCCAGATCCAGATCGCGGCTTTGCAGCAGCAGCACCTGCGCGGCAACATCGCCGAGGTTGGCTTTGTAGTTACCGATCATGCGCGCAAAGATGTTGTAGATCACGACCGCCGGGATAGCGGCGACCAGGCCAATAGCCGTTGCCAGCAGCGCTTCAGCGATGCCCGGCGCGACAACCGCGAGGTTCGTGGTTTGCGTCTGCGCGATGCCGATAAAGCTATTCATGATGCCCCAGACAGTACCAAACAGACCGATAAAGGGTGAAATCGCGCCGATGGTGGCGAGGAAACCGTTGCCGCGACCCATATGACGGCCCGTTGCCGCTACGCGTCGCTCAAGGCGGAAACCGGTGCGCTCTTTAATGCCTTCGTTATCTTCGCTGCCTGCGGAGAGCTCCAGCTCATTCTGCGCTTCGTTGATCAACATCGCGCTCAGGCTGCGGGCGTGAAATGTCGAGGCAATCTCAGTCGCCTGATCCAGCGAGCGGGCATCGGCCAACTGCTGCTGTTCACGCTTAAGACGGCGCTTTTGCCCGAGGATCTCAACGCTTTTACTGAAGAAAAGCGCCCAGGTGACGACTGACGCCAGAATCAGACCGATCATCACGATTTTCACCACGATATCGGCGTGCTGATACATACCCCATACGGAAAGATCCGTCTGCATCAAATTATTACCCACTCTGTTTCTCCGGGACGCAAATCACAAAAAACACTGCGCCATAATAGCAAAAAGTCGTCGAATTGATAGTAGTTCTCATTAGTATTTACATAGTGCACAACACAACCAGCTATTTCCTTGCGTTGACGCAGTAAACGGGCGCGTCTGCTGGTTTTATAGAAAAATTCACCGCCTCTGATGCATCATTTCGCAATCATGGTAGTCTGGACATCCAGACGTATAAAAACAGGTTGAGCAGACATGACGGCGAAACATCTTGATACCGCGCTGGTAAACGCCGGGCGGAGCAAAAAGTATACTCAGGGTTCGGTGAATACAGTGATTCAGCGCGCCTCCTCCCTGGTGTTTGAAACGGTGGAAGCGAAAAAGCACGCCACGCGCAACCGCGCCAACGGCGAGCTTTTCTATGGACGCCGTGGGACGCTGACCCACTTCTCGCTGCAAGAGGCAATGTGCGAACTGGAGGGCGGTGCCGGTTGCGCGCTCTTCCCCTGCGGCGCGGCGGCGGTGGCAAACACCATCCTGGCCTTTGTCGAACAGGGCGATCATGTATTGATGACCAATACCGCCTACGAACCGACGCAAGATTTCAGCACCAAAATCCTCGCTAAACTGGGCGTTACCACCAGTTGGTTTGATCCAATGATTGGCTCAAGCATCGTGCAACTGGCGCAACCCAATACCAGAGTGGTGTTCCTCGAATCGCCCGGCTCCATCACCATGGAAGTGCATGATGTTCCCGCTATTGTGCAGGCGGTGCGCAGCGTCGCGCCGGAGGCCATCATTATGCTCGACAACACTTGGGCGGCGGGCGTGCTGTTTAAGGCGCTGGATTTTGATATCGATATCTCCATTCAGGCGGGCACCAAATATCTGATTGGTCACTCCGATGCGATGGTTGGCACTGCCGTAGCAAACGCCCGCTGTTGGGAGCAGTTGCGGGAAAACGCCTATCTGATGGGGCAGATGCTGGATGCGGATACCGCCTATATGACCAGCCGCGGCCTGCGCACGCTGGGGGTGCGTTTACGCCAGCATCACGAAAGCAGCCTGAAGATCGCCGAGTGGCTGGCGGCGCATCCGCAGGTGGCACAGGTCAATCATCCGGCGCTGCCGGGCAGTAAAGGGCATGAGTACTGGAAGCGGGATTTTAGCGGCAGCAGCGGCCTCTTCTCCTTTGTGCTCAACAAGCGTTTAAACAATGAAGAGTTGGCCAACTATCTCGATAATTTCTCGCTCTTCAGCATGGCCTATTCATGGGGCGGCTTTGAATCGCTGATCCTCGCCAACCAGCCTGAGCACATCGCCGCTATTCGCCCGGAAGGGCGTGTCGACTTCGACGGCACGCTGATCCGATTGCACATTGGTTTAGAAAACGTTGATGATCTTATCGGTGATTTAGTGGCAGGCTTTCAGCGCATCGTGTAAACCATGATTAACGGGGCAAAAAGTAAGATTATTCTCCCTTTGTTGCGCCCCGGATCGAGGTCTTTTTGGCGAAGTGGAGTACAATAGCCTCCTCTACGCGGTTCCACAGGAAAGCCCATGGCTGTTATTCAAGATATTATTGCTGCGCTCTGGCATCACGACTTTGCTGCGCTGGCCGATCCACACGTTGTCGGCGTTGTTTATCTCGTGATGTTTGCCACGCTCTTTTTAGAGAACGGCCTGCTTCCTGCCTCGTTTTTACCGGGCGACAGCTTACTGCTGCTCGCCGGGGCGCTGATTGCGCGCGGCTGCATGGACTTTGTCTCAACGCTGCTGATCCTCACCTCCGCCGCCAGCCTCGGCTGCTGGCTGAGCTATGTTCAGGGGCGCTGGCTGGGCAATACGCGTATTGTGAAAAGCTGGCTGGCACAGCTGCCGGTGAAGTATCACGAGCGCGCCACCTGCATGTTTGACCGTCACGGCCTGCTGGCACTGCTGGCCGGGCGTTTTCTGGCCTTTATCCGCACCCTGCTGCCGACCATGGCTGGTATCTCTGGCCTGTCGAACCGCCGTTTTCAGCTCTTCAACTGGCTGAGCGCGCTGCTGTGGGTCGGCGTGGTGATCTCGCTTGGTTACGCCATTAGCATGATCCCATTTGTGAAGCGCCACGAAGATCAGGTGATGACCTTTTTAATGGTGCTGCCGCTGTTCCTGCTGGTGGTGGGCCTGATTGGCGCCGTCACCGTGGTGCTAAAGAAGAAGTTCAGCAACGCCTGAGTTACCGCCCTCTTCGCGCGAAGAGGGCCTCCGTTATGCCCCCTGCATGGTGCGAATTCGCGCCAAATCCTCCCCCGGCGTCACGCCGAAGTAACGCTTAAATTCGCGGCTGAACTGCGATGGGCTCTCATAGCCGACACGCATCGCCGCCGCGCTCGCTTTCATGCCATCGTGCACCATCAGCATCCGCGCTTTATGCAGCCGGTAGGTTTTCAGGTATTGCAGCGGCGAGGTGCTGGTCACCGATTTGAAGTTATGGTGAAACGCTGAGACGCTCATGTTTGCTTCCGCCGCTAACTGGTCGACGCTGAGGTTTTCGGTGTACTGGCTCTCAATGCGCTTTAAGACGCGGCTAATCAGGCTGAAGTGGGTCTGGCGGCTCACCAGCGCCAGCAGCGCACCGCCGCGCGGCCCGGTCAGCACGTGGTAGAGCATCTCGCGGATAATCTGTTTGCCCAGAATGCGCGCATCCAGCGGGCGCTCCATCACATCCAGCAGGCGCTCCGCCGCGCAGAGGATCTCCTCTGATAACACCGCCGAGTTAATGCCGCTGGCGGCGTTCTCCGGGCGAAAATGCTCATCTTCGCCAATATCCATCAGCAGCTCCTGCAACTGCAAAATGTCGACATTAAGACGAATACCCGCCAGCGGCACTTCCGGCGTGGCAAAGGTTTCGCACTCAAACGGCAGCGGCACCGTTAACAGCAGATATTCGTTGGTGTCATAGCGAAAGACGCGCTCGTTGATGTACCCGATTTTATGGCCGGAAAAGAGAAACACGATCCCCGGCTGGTACATCACCGGCGTCCGGGTGCCGGGCTGCGTACCGTAGAGCAGACGGATGTCCGGCAGCAGCGCGCTCAATCTATTTTCATTATTTTTCAATCTCTTAACTTTTTCAGTCAGATGCAGGCAGATCGCTTCACGGTTCATGGTTTGCCACTCCGGCGGCCAGTTTCAACGGTTCTAGTGTGCAAACTTTTGTGACATTTCTCCAGCCGGATAGAGAAACAGGCAAGACATCGGCAGGAATGTGCATTGAGCCTGCGCAGCCCCGCGCCCACAATGATCGGCATCGGGCGGCCTGCCGCCTCAGATTTTTTCACCTCATCAGAAGGGAACGAGCAATGAATAACTTTAATCTGCATACCCCAACCCGCATTCTTTTTGGCAAAGGCGCGATTGCCGAACTGCGCGCGCAACTCCCTGACAACGCCCGCGTGCTGATCACTTACGGCGGCGGCAGCGTGAAGAAAAACGGCGTGCTTGACCAGGTTTATAGCGCGCTGGATGGCATGGACGTGCGCGAGTTCAGCGGTATCGAACCGAACCCGACCTACGAAACGCTGATGAAAGCGGTGCAGCTGGTGCGCGATGAGAAGATCACCTTCCTGCTGGCGGTTGGCGGCGGTTCGGTGCTGGATGGCACCAAATTTATCGCTGCCGCTGCCCACTATGCCGAGGGCGTCGATCCGTGGCATATCCTGCAAACCCGCGGGAGCGAGATCAAAAGCGCCATTCCGATGGGCTCCGTGCTGACGCTGCCGGCCACCGGATCTGAATCCAACGCCGGGGCGGTGGTTTCCCGTAAAGCGACCGGCGATAAGCAGGCGTTCCACTCTCCGTTCGTGCAGCCGGTCTTTGCGGTGCTCGATCCGGTTTACACCTACACCCTGCCCCCGCGTCAGGTGGCGAATGGCGTAGTTGACGCCTTTGTCCATACTGTAGAGCAGTACGTCACTTATCCGGTAGATGGCAAAATTCAGGATCGCTTCGCCGAAGGCATTCTGCTGACGCTGGTTGAAGATGGCCCGAAAGCGCTGCTGGAGCCGGAAAACTACAACGTGCGTGCCAACGTCATGTGGGCGGCAACTCAGGCGCTGAATGGCCTGATTGGCGCGGGCGTGCCGCAGGATTGGGCCACCCATATGCTGGGCCATGAGTTGACGGCGATGCACGGGCTGGATCACGCACAAACGCTGGCAGTGGTACTGCCTGCGCTGTGGAATGAGAAGCGCGACACCAAACGCGAAAAACTGCTGCAATACGCCGCACGCGTATGGAATATCACCGAAGGCAGCGACGATGAGCGCATTGATGCGGCAATTACCGCCACGCGCGACTTCTTCGAGCGTATGGGCGTGCCGACGCGTCTTTCCGGCTACGGCCTCGATGGCAGCTCCATTCCGGCGCTGTTGGCTAAACTGGAAGAGCACGGCATGACGGCGCTGGGCGAGCATCAGGATATTACGCTGGATGTGAGCCGCCGCATCTACGAAGCCGCGCGCTAAGCGCTTCTCCACCCCGGCTTTCGTTTTTGGGTTTTTCGACCACACTTAATGCAAACCACCTTACCGGGCGCGTCCCGGTAAGCCTAGCGAAAGGAGAAATGCATGACACATCCAACGGTGATTAAACTCGCTGACGGCAATCTGATGCCGCAACTGGGTCTTGGCGTGTGGAAAGCGAGCAACGAGGAAGTGGTTACCGCCATCCATAAAGCTCTGGAAGTAGGTTATCGCTCTATCGATACCGCCGCGGCTTACAAGAACGAAGAGGGTGTTGGTAAAGCCTTAGCCAGCGCGGGCGTGCCGCGTGAAGAGCTGTTCATCACCACCAAACTGTGGAATGACGATCAGAAACGCCCGGCCGAGGCCTTTAAAGAGAGCCTGGAGAAGCTTCAGCTCGACTATGTCGATCTCTATCTGATGCACTGGCCGGTTCCGGCAATCGATCACTATGTCGAGGCCTGGAAAGGGATGATTGAGCTGCAACAGCAGGGGCTGATTAAGAGTATCGGCGTCTGTAACTTCCAGACCCACCATCTGCAAAAGCTGATTGATGAAACCAGCGTCATTCCGGTGATTAACCAGATTGAACTCCATCCGCTGCTGCAACAGCGCCAGCTGCATGCCTGGAACGCGACGCACAAGATCCAGACTGAATCCTGGAGCCCGCTGGCACAGGGTGGTGAAGGCGTTTTCGATCAGAAAATCATTCGCGATCTGGCGGATAAATATGGCAAAACTCCGGCGCAGATTGTTATTCGCTGGCATCTCGACAGCGGTCTGGTGGTGATCCCGAAATCGGTCACCCCTGCGCGCATCGTTGAGAACTTCGATGTCTGGGATTTCCGCCTTGATAAAGATGAACTGAGCGAAATCGCCAAACTGGATGAGGGCAAACGCCTGGGTCCGGACCCGGATCAGTTCGGCGGTTAAAAGAGTGTAGACCGGTAATTAAGTAGGCCGGATAAGCGCCAGCGCCATCCGGCACTTTCACCGCCGATGCCGGATGGCGGCTTCGCCTTATCCGGCCTACAAGGTCATCCGGCCCACCTTAGCGCGTCGCTTTTTTCCTCTGCTGCGCCATCGGCGTATGTTTGGTTAATGCCGGTCGCGCGCTGCGGCTCTGGCGGCGCGCTTCGCGCATCTCTTCCACCGTTGGCGCGGGCACCAGGCACTCGCGGCGTGAGCCAATCAGGTGCTTTTTCCCCATCGCTTCCAGCGCCTGGCGCAGCAGCGGCCAGTTGGCCGGATCGTGGTAGCGCAGCAGCGCTTTATGCAGGCGGCGCTGCTTCTCCCCTCTCGGCACCACCACCTCTTCACTTTTGTAATCGATCTTCGACAGCGGGTTTTTGCCGGTGTAATACATCGTTGTCGAGTTCGCCAGCGGCGACGGGTAGAAGTTCTGCACCTGATCGAGACGGAAACGGTGGCGCTTCAGCCACAGCGCCAGGTTCACCATATCCTCATCACGCGTGCCGGGGTGCGCAGAGATAAAGTAGGGGATCAGATACTGCTCTTTCCCTGCCTGCTTCGAGTAGGTGTCGAAAAGCTGCTTAAAGCGGTCATAGCTGCCCATGCCCGGCTTCATCATCTTCGACAGCGGCCCCGCTTCAGTATGTTCCGGCGCTATCTTCAGATAACCGCCAACGTGGTGCGTCGCCAGCTCTTTGACATAGCGCGGATCTTCCACCGCCAGATCGTACCGCACGCCGGAAGCGATCAGGATCTTCTTGATGCCGCGCAGATCGCGGGCACGCCGGTAGAGATCGATGGTCGGCTGATGGTTGGTGTCCATATGCGGGCAGATCTCCGGATAGACACAGGAGAGGCGTCGGCAGGTCTGCTCGGCGCGCGGCGAGGTGCAGCGCAGCATATACATATTGGCCGTCGGCCCACCCAGATCGGAGATCACTCCGGTAAAACCGGGCACCGTGTCGCGAATCGCTTCGATCTCATTGATGATCGAATCCTCAGAGCGGCTCTGAATAATGCGCCCTTCATGCTCGGTGATGGAGCAGAAGGAGCAGCCGCCGAAACAGCCGCGCATAATGTTAATCGAGAAGCGGATCATGTCGTAGGCTGGAATACGGCTCTCGCCATAGGCCGGGTGCGGCACGCGCTGGTAAGGCAGCGCAAAGACGCTGTCCATCTCTTCGGTGGAGAGCGGAATGGCTGGCGGGTTGATCCAGATATAGCGATCGCCATGCTTTTGCAGCAGCGCGCGGGCACAGCCGGGGTTAGTCTCGTGGTGCAAAATGCGCGAGGCATGGGCATAGAGCACTTTGTCCGCTTTCACCTTCTCGTAGGAGGGGAGCAGCACGTAGGTCTTTTCCCACGGCTTCGGGCGCGGCGGCTGCACGGTAACGCGTTTCGCGGCCTGCGGCTCAACGGGTTTGTTATCGGCGCAGGGCAGATCTTCGCCGTACGGATGGGGGATCGGATCGATCTTCCCCGGCGTATCGAGGCGGGTGGAGTCCACCCCGCTCCAGCCAGGCAGCGCCTCTTTCACCATAATCGCCGTATTGCGCACATCGCGGATTTGGCCTATCGGCTCACCGGCGGCAAGGCGGTGCGCGACTTCCACCAGCGGGCGCTCGCCGTTGCCGAACATCAGCATATCTGCCTTCGAATCGACTAACACCGAGCGGCGCACGGTATCAGACCAGTAATCATAATGGGCGGTGCGGCGCAGGCTGGTCTCAATCCCGCCGAGGATCACCGGCACCTCTCTCCACGCCTCTTTACAGCGCTGGGTATAAACCAGCGTCGCGCGATCCGGGCGCTTACCGGCCACGTTATCCGGCGTATAAGCATCGTCATGGCGCAGCTTACGATCGGCGGTGTAGCGGTTGATCATCGAATCCATATTGCCGGCGGTGACGCCGAAAAAGAGGTTCGGTTTGCCGAGGCGCATAAAGTCCGCTTTGCTGCTCCAGTCCGGCTGGGCAATGATGCCGACGCGAAAGCCCTGCGCTTCCAGCATTCTTCCGCAGATCGCCATGCCGAAGCTCGGGTGATCGACATAGGCGTCGCCGGTAACGAGGATGATGTCGCAGCTGTCCCAGCCGAGTTCATCCATCTCTTCGCGCGACATCGGCAGAAAAGGCGCGGGGCCGAAGCAGGCCGCCCAGTACTGCGGCCAGGAGAAAAGATCGCGATCCGGCTGGATCAGGGAGAGTGCGCTCATCGTGCTTCCAGAAAAGGTAAAAAGGGAGTCAAAGGGCGGCGATTATACGCCCTCTTTGTGTGGGAATAGAAGGAGGTTTTTTCAGCACCCGGCAGGCAGAGCGCCGCCGGGTTGGAGGAAATTACGGCGCGGGGTTGACCAGCAGCTGGCCGACCGAGCCGCGATCGGCCATCTCCAGCGTCTGGCTCTGGAACTGGAACGGGAAGTGCGGCCACGAAGGTTGACCAAACCACACCAGCAGTTCCACCTGGCCGTCGATCCAGACGGTATCTTTCCAGCCGCGATCTTCCGGGAACGGCAGCGCGCCGTTGACGCTGCGCAGCATAAACATTGCGCCTTCAATATGGAACGACTGTGGCATCTCTGCGCGCACCGTCCAGCGCTCCCAGGTGCCCTGCTGGGCGGTCACATCGATGCGCTGTGGATCCCACAGCTGGCCATTGATGCCCGGATCGCTACCAAGGGTCATGTCCCGGCTGCGCGACGGCGAGCCGGCCATCAGATCCGCAGGCAGCAGGCGCATCGGCAGGGTATCCGTCACCAGCGGCAGCAGGCCGGTAGGACGCAACGTCAGCACCAGCGTGGAGATAAGAATGCTCGACGGCTCAAACAGGCCGCGCAGCCGATCCATGATCCCCGCCGCTTCGCCGCAGGTAATCGAAACTTCATCACCGTTGGTCATATCGACCAGCACTTCGCGCCGCTCACCGGGCGCCAGCGACAACTGTTTGACCGACACCGGCGCGGGTAGAAAGCCCTGATCGCCGGCGATTACATGCAGGGCGCGGCCGTCGCTCATCTGTAGCAGATAGCGTCGGGAGTTGGAGGCATTGAGCAGACGCAGGCGCACCCAGCCGCGGGAGACTTCAACAAACGGGCTTTGCGCGCCGTTGACCATCAAGGTATCGCCGACAAAACCGCCGCTGCCCGGCTCGCTGTACTCCGGCGTACCGAAGTTATCCAGCCGCTTATCCTGAATGATGATCGGAAAGTCATCCACGCCGTAGTGGTTGGGGATCGGCAGCGCTTTGCTGATCTCATCTTCCACCAGCCACATCCCCGCCAGGCCGCTATAGACCTGCTCAGCGGTGCGGTTCGGTGTGTTGGCGTGATACCACAATGTCGCGGCGCTCTGGCGAATTGGCAGCACCGGTGCCCAGTCATTGCTGGCGCTCATCATGCGCGCTGCGCCGCCCATCAGCGGGCCTGGCACCTGCAGGCCGCTCACGGTCATCGCCACGCTTTCCGTCAGCCGGTTGCTGTAAATCAGCTTTACGTCATCGCCATTCCACACGCGGATGGTCGGCCCGAGATAGCGACCGTTGATGCCGGAAACCGGCGCGCGGGTGCCTTTAACAAAGGACCAGTGCGCGCGCTGGAGCGTCATAAAAAGCGGCTGTCCGCGCCGCGATTCGAGCAGCGGCGGAACGGGCAGCGGCGGTTGCTGCCCGGCAGCATTCGCCCTCAGCGGCACTGCGCTGGTACATAGCGCAAGGCCGGAAGCCTGAAGAAACTGACGCCGACTGAGTGACATATTTGCTCCGAGTAACACTGACTTAATACGCCAGAGGCTGGGTGCCTCCGGGTTTGCTCACAACTGACGTTTATACCCGACCGGCGGCTTCGCGTTCTGCCACTTCTTTATCGAGCTCTTCGATTTTTGCCGCCATCAGTTCGCGGCAGTGGGTCGCTAACTGGCGAACCTGATCTTTACCGAACTGCGTCACATCCACCGGCGGCAGCATTTCTACAATCACCAGCCCATTCTTCAGGCGGTTAAGATTCACTTTATTCGAGGTGGTGGAGACGCAGACCGGAATAATCGGCACACCGGCCGCAATCGCGGCGTGGAACGCACCGGTTTTAAATGGCAGCAGGCCGCGACCACGGCTGCGCGTCCCTTCCGGGAACATCCAGACCGAGATGTTACGTTTCTGGATCTGCTTCACCACCTGCGCGATGGTGCCGTGCGCTTTGGCGCGGTTGTCGCGGTCAATCAGCAGGTTGCCGGTCAGCCAGTAGAGTTGCCCAAAAAACGGGATCCACAGCAGGCTCTTTTTACCCACGGTAACCGTCGGCGGCAGCACGATGCTGGAAGCGGTGACCATATCGTAGTTGTTCTGGTGGTTAGCGATATAGATAGCGTTGCCGAACTTATCCGCGCCCGGCGGCAGGCGTCTTTCCACTTTCAGCCCGCACACTGGCGCAAGGCGACCAAAAAGATGGCCGAAGGTGGCAACATGTTTTGGGTTTCTTGGACTGAACAGGCAGTAAATCGAGCCGAATATCGAGACAAGAATGGAGTAGATTACGATGATGATGACACGAAAAATAAATAACATAGCGACCTCTGAAGCCCATACCCTGAGCATTATATACACGCCAGCGTAAATCCGCTGATGCTGGCTGCGCCTCGCTGACCGCCATGCGGTCCGGGCTTGTGTTATACGGCCTTTAAAAAGAACGTATTGTTAATCGCAATCTGCGAATAAACAACGTCTTTACGGGAAATTTCTAAGAAATATCTCCCCGCGCGCGGCGGGGAGAGGATGATGAAGATTACTCTTCGCTATCGCCCGCGCCCGGACGGGTCGGCGCGTCGATCTCTATGCGGTCAATTTTCTGCAAACCGCGCATCAGCGTACCGCGACGTCCGCGCTCGCCATGCACTTTTTGCAGCTCTTCCGGACGCAGTTTGATCTTGCGTTTGCCGACGTGGAGCGTCAGCGTGCTCTGCGGCGGCAGCAGGCAGAGATGCGCCAGCGCGTCGCTCCCTTTCGCCGCATCAGCGGACGGAATGCCGATGATTTTGTTGCCTTTGCCTTTCGAGAGCTGCGGCAGATCGCTGACCGGGAACATCAGCATGCGCCCGGCGGCGGTGATCGCCAGCAGCATATCGTCGTCGTGCTCGATGGCAATCGGTGCCATCACGCGCGCGTTCTCCGGCAGGTTGATCAGCGCTTTACCGGCACGGTTACGGGCAATTAAGTCATTGAAGGTACAGACGAAACCGTAACCGGCATCGGAGGCCATCAGCAGCTTCTGATCTTCATTGCTCATCATCATATGCTCGACCGTTGCGCCCGGCGGCAGCGTCAGCTTGCCGGTGATCGGCTCGCCCTGCCCGCGCGCTGACGGCAGCGAAATCGGGTCGACGGCATAGCTGCGCCCGGTGGTATCGATAAACACCACCGGCTGGTTGCTCTTGCCCTTCGCCGACGCTTTCCAGCTGTCGCCCGCTTTGTAGCTCAGACCCTGCGCGTCAATATCATGCCCTTTGGCGCTGCGCACCCAGCCCATCTGCGACAGCACGATGGTAACCGGCTCTGACGGCAGCATATCGTGCTCGCTCATCGCTTTGGCCTCTTCGCGCTCGTGCAGCGGTGAGCGGCGATCGTCGCCGAAAGCGGTGGCATCGGCCTGCAGCTCTTTTTTCAGCAGGGTGTTCATCTTGCGCTCGGATGCGAGGATCGCCTGCAGCTGATCGCGCTCTTTTTCCAGCTCGCTCTGCTCGCCGCGGATCTTCATCTCTTCCAGTTTGGCAAGGTGGCGCAGTTTTAACTCAAGAATGGCTTCCGCCTGGGTTTCGCTGATGCCGAAACGCGACATCAGTACCGGCTTCGGCTCATCTTCGCCGCGGATAATCTCAATCACTTCGTCGATATTGAGGAACGCCACCAGCAAGCCTTCAAGGATATGCAGGCGCTTGAGCACTTTCTCCAGGCGGTGATTCAGGCGGCGGCGCACCGTATCGCGGCGGAAGGTCAGCCATTCGGTGAGGATCTCCAGCAGGTTTTTCACCGCCGGGCGACCATCGAGGCCAATCATATTGAGGTTGATGCGGTAGCTCTTCTCCAGATCGGTGGTGGCGAAGAGGTGGTTCATCACCTGATCCATATCGACGCGGTTGGAGCGCGGCACCACCACCAGGCGGGTCGGGTTTTCGTGGTCCGACTCATCGCGCAGGTCATCGACCATCGGCAATTTTTTATTGCGCATCTGGCTTGCGATCTGCTCCAGCACGCGCGCGCCGGAGACCTGGTGCGGCAGCGCGGTGATCACCACGGCGCCATCCTCTTTTTTCCACACCGCGCGCATACGCACGGAGCCGCGACCGTTCTGGTAGATTTTGCGGATTTCCGCACGCGAGGTGATGATCTCTGCTTCGGTCGGATAATCCGGCCCCTGGACAATATCCAGCAGCTCATCGAGGGTGGTTTTCGGCTGGTCAATTAGCGCCATCGCCGCGTTGGCGACTTCGCGCAGGTTGTGCGGCGGAATGTCCGTCGCCATACCGACTGCAATCCCGGTGGTGCCGTTCAGCAAAATGTTCGGCAGGCGGGCAGGCAGCATTTTCGGCTCCTGCAACGTACCGTCGAAGTTCGGCACCCACTCAACGGTGCCCTGCCCCAGCTCGCTCAGCAGCAGCTCGGCATATTTCGACAGGCGGGATTCGGTATAACGCATGGCGGCGAAGGATTTCGGATCGTCCGGTGCCCCCCAGTTCCCCTGGCCGTCGACCAGCGGGTAGCGATAGGAGAAGGGCTGCGCCATCAGCACCATCGCTTCGTAGCAGGCGCTGTCGCCGTGCGGGTGGTATTTACCCAGAACGTCGCCCACGGTACGGGCGGATTTCTTGAACTTCGCGCTGGCGCTCAGCCCCAGTTCAGACATTGCGTAGACGATGCGACGCTGAACGGGTTTCAGGCCATCACCGATAAACGGCAACGCACGATCCATGATGACGTACATGGAGTAGTTCAGGTATGCGTTTTCCGTAAATTCATGCAGCGCAAGGCGCTCTGCCATATCGCTCATTAATCGTGATTCCTCAACGTATGCGCCCACCTTTTCGGCGGCAATATTGCCGCAGATACTACCCTATCTGCGGCGAGGAGTCATAGCGATGCGCGATTTTTTCACGAGCGGTCAGCGCTTACTGACCGACTTTGCGGATCTCTTTTACGTCGATCTCAACGGAGTTCCAGTCTTTGTCCACTTCACCCTGGATTTCGACCTTATCCTGCGGTCCGACGCTCAGCCCTTTCCAGCGTTTCTGGTCAATATCGACATTGATAGTGCCGGTGGCATCTTTGAAGGAGTAGGTATCATCTGAGATGCGCTCAACGATGTTCCCGCTAAGCGTAACCCACGCATCATCGCGCAGGGATTTTGCGCTCTCAACGGTCGCTTTACTGCCGTTTGGCCCGGTAAAGCCGCC
Source organism: Kosakonia sp. S42 (assembly GCF_016624785.1). Classification (NCBI taxonomy): domain Bacteria; kingdom Pseudomonadati; phylum Pseudomonadota; class Gammaproteobacteria; order Enterobacterales; family Enterobacteriaceae; genus Kosakonia; species Kosakonia sp. S42. Next base: position 255,732 of record NZ_JACVTW010000002.1, read on the forward strand.
GCCCTGCTGAGAGGTGGTTTGTTGTTGTGCCGCGCCCGGGCCGGTAAAACCGCCCTGATTAGCAGCAAATGCCGGTGCGGCGCAGAGTGCGAGAACAGCGGTGATAGCAGCAAATTTTTTCATCTTATCTCTCCCTTTTTGTTGGTAAGGCTCCATTAAGCCAGCCACTTCTTAACAACTTCTTAAGGCGTAAAAAGATTATTTTTCGCTGTACAACGCCCGCTGCGAGCGGGTTAACTGCCTCCAGGCCTGAGTACACGGAGAGAGTATGCGAATTCTGCTGATAGAAGATGATGCGCTGATTGGTGATGGTCTGAAGGCTGGCCTTGGCAAAAAAGGCTTCACCGTTGACTGGTTTACCGACGGCAAGCTCGGCAAAGCGGCGCTGTTTGCCGCCCCTTATGACGCGGTGATCCTCGACTTAACGCTGCCGGGACTTGATGGGTTAACCATCCTGCGCGACTGGCGCGAGCAGAAGCGCAGCGAGCCGGTGCTGATCCTAACCGCCCGCGACGCCATCGAGCAGCGGGTCGAAGGGCTGCGGCTCGGTGCTGACGATTATCTCTGCAAACCCTTTGCGTTAGTGGAAGTGGCCGCCCGGCTGGAGGCGCTGATTCGCCGCACCCACGGCCAGGCGCAAAGCCTGCTGCGCCACGGCCAGGTCACCCTCGACCCGGTAAGCCTGGTCGCCACCTTTCATAACGAGAGGCTGGTGCTGAAACCGAAAGAGTTCGCCCTGCTGGAGCTACTGCTGCGCAACGTCGGGCGCGTGCTGCCGCGAAAAGCGATTGAAGAGAAGCTCTACAGCTGGGATGGCGATGTCTCCAGCAACGCGGTGGAGGTGCATGTGCACCATCTGCGCCGCAAGCTCGGCAGCGACTTTATCCGCACCGTTCACGGCATCGGCTACACCTTAGGAGAGGCATGAAATTTACGTTTCCCCATAGCCTGCGGCTGCGTCTGACGCTGCTCTTTTTACTGCTCTCGCTGGCGGCCTGGCTCTGCGCCAGCGTCGTCGCCTGGCAGCAGACGCGCGACAAACTCGACAAGCTGTTTGATACCCAGCAGATGCTGTTCGCAAAACGCCTGAGCGTGATGAAGCTCGATCAGCTGCAAAGCGCCGCGCCGCAGGTGACTAAAAAGAAGATTAAGCATGGCCATCTTGATGATGACGTACTGGCCTTCGCCATCTACTCCACCGACGGCAAACTGCTGCTACACGATGGCGACAACGGGCGCGATATCCCCTACAACTGGCGTCGCGATGGCTTTGATGATGGGCAACTGCGCGATGATGACGATAAGTGGCGCTTTTTGTGGCTGACCGCGCCCGGCGGTGAGTACCGCATTGTGGTCGGCCAGGAGTGGGAGTATCGCCAGGAGATGGCGCTGGAGATCATCACCTCACAGCTGACCCCGTGGCTGGTGGCGCTGCCATTAATGTTGTTACTGTTAATCGCCCTGCTGACCCGTGAACTGCGGCCATTAAACAAGGTTGCGCTGGCGCTGCGTTCACGCGCCCCGGATCGCGCCGATGCGCTGGAGACCCGCGGCGTGCCCGGCGAAGTACGCCCGCTGCTGGATGCCCTCAACCAACTCTTTGCCCGCACGCACACCATGATGCTGCGCGAGCGGCGCTTTACCTCCGACGCCGCCCATGAGCTGCGCAGCCCGCTGGCGGCGCTAAAAGTGCAAACGGAAGTCGCACAGCTCTCCGATGACGATCCCACCCCCACCGCGCGCGCCAGAGCGCTTAGCCAGTTGCACCTCGGGATCGATCGCGCAACGCGGCTGGTCGATCAGCTGTTAACCCTTTCGCGCCTCGATTCGCTGGAGCATATGGAGGATGTTGAGACGCTGGAGCTGGATGCGCTGCTGCAATCGGCTGTGATGGAGACCTACCACAGCGCGCAGCAGGCGGGAATGGATATCCGCCTGCATCTGAACACCCACGGCGTGCGCCGCCAGGGCCAGCCGCTGCTGCTTAGCCTGTTAATACGCAACCTGCTGGATAACGCCATCCGCTACAGCCCGCCGGGCAGCGTGGTGGATGTCACCCTTGAAGCCAACAGCCTGAGCGTGCGGGATAATGGCCCGGGCGTCAGCGACGAGGCGCTGGCGCGGATTGGCGAGCGCTTCTATCGCCCGCCGGGGCAGAGTGAAACCGGTAGCGGGCTGGGGTTATCGATTGTCCAGCGTATTGCCGCTCTGCATCAGATGCAGGCCACCTTTGCTAATCATCCGGAGGGCGGTTTTATCGTTACTCTGCGCTGGTAGCGGGATTATTGCTTATTGCGCAAAAGTCTTTGCCATTATTGCCAATTTAATCGCCCCGTTGATGCGGATAGAATCGCCGACAAACGTATTTATCCGGGAACAAAAAATGAGCAATATTCTGATCATCAACGGTGCGAAGAAATTCGCGCACTCCAATGGCGAACTGAACGATACCCTGACCGACGTTGCGGCCAGCTTCCTGCGCGATGCCGGGCATGAGGTGAAAACCGTGCGTACCGACGGCGAGTACGACGTTAAAGCGGAAGTGGAGAACTTCCTGTGGGCCGACACGGTGATCTGGCAGATGCCGGGCTGGTGGATGGGCGCGCCGTGGACGGTGAAAAAGTATATGGATGATGTCTTTACCGAAGGCCACGGTTCACTCTATGCCAGCGATGGCCGTACCCGCTCCGATGCGGCGAAAAAGTATGGCTCCGGCGGGCTAATCCAGGGCAAAACCTACATGCTGTCGCTCACCTGGAACGCGCCAATCGACGCCTTTACCGATAAAGAGCAGTTCTTCCACGGCGTCGGCGTTGACGGTGTTTACCTGCCGTTCCATAAAGCGAACCAGTTCCTCGGTATGGACGCATTACCGACATTTATCGCCAATGACGTGATCAAAATGCCGGACGTCCCGCGTTATATTGCAGAATATCGCAAGCATCTGGCGGAGATTTTTGCTTAACTGTAGCTGGACTTAAAAGGAGTAAACCATGTTGACAGTAGTAGCAGAGATCCGCACTCGCCCTGGGCAGCACCATCGCCAGGCCGTGCTTGATGAGTTCGCGAAAATTGTACCGGTTGTGCTGCAAGAAGCAGGCTGCCACGGCTATGAGCCGCTGATCGACCACGCCGCTGGCGTCAGCTTCCAGACGACCGCACCGGATTCCATCACAATGGTTGAGCGTTGGGAAAGCGTGGCGCATCTTGAAGCGCACCTGCAAACGCCCCACATGAAAGCGTGGAGCGAAGCAGTAAAAGGCGATGTCCTTGAGACCCATATCCGTATTCTCGAATCGGGTCTGTAACAGCCTTCCCCTCACCGCCAGGCGGGGGGAGAATACTCAGGCCGGCGCTTGCCGGCCCTTTGTTTACCAGTACAACTTCCAGCTCAGCGAGAAACGCGCCAGCGCTTCAACATAGAAGTAATCCCCCCAGCTTGCACACTCATTCACCCCTTTATTGCTCGACAGATGGTAGACCGAGTGCTTGAGCAGACCGTTGGTCGCCTCCTGCTTGCCCGCCAGATAGTGCTTACTCAGCGATGACATAATGCGCATCGCCCACTGCTGGTAATGGGCGCGATCCGGATCGGTTACCGGCAACTGCTTAACCAGCTCCAGCAAGCCGCAAACCGCAATCGCCGCCGATGAGGAGTCGCGCAACGCCTCGGTGCCCACCAGCGCCAGATCCCAGTGGCAGACCGCATCTTCCGGCAGGCGGTTAAGGAAGTAGTTCGCCAGCCGTTTTGACAGCGCCACCATCTCTTTATCGCCGGTGTAGATATAGCTCAGCAGGAAGCCGTAAATGCCCCACGCCTGGCCGCGCGACCAGCAGGAATCATCGGCGTAGCCCTGCTGGGTGTTGCCATAACGCGGCGCGCCGGTCTGCACATCCATATAGTAGGTGTGAAAGGTGGAGGCATCTTCGCGGATAAGGTATTTCGCCGCCTGGCGCACGTGGGCTTCGGCGGCATCGGCAAAGCGCCGGTCGCCGGTTTGCTCCGTCGCCCAGTAGAGCAGCGGCAGGTTCATATTGCAGTCGATGATCATCCGCCCGGCCTGGGCAGGATCGGTCAGATCGCCCCACGCCTGAATGATCTGCGCTTTTTCATGAAAGCGCTCCAGCAACGCTTCGGCCGCCAGTAGCCCAAAGCCGCGCGCATCGCGATTGCCGGTTAAGCGCCAGGCCGCTACGCAGGAGAGCGTGTATAAAAAGCCGAGATCGTGCGTGTTGGTGTCTTCCCGTCCGGCGATGCGCAGGCCAAAGGAGCGCACGTGGCGCTCGGCCAGCGCGCGAAACGTCTCATCGCCGCTCATCTCCCACGCCAGCCACAGCTGCCCGGTCCAGAAGCTGGTGGTCCACTCGACGTTGCCGGTGAGCGGATAAAAGCCGTCGACGCAGGTCTCTGCCGGGAACTGCTCGCCGAACTCGGTTAAATGACGGCGAATCAGCTCAAGGGTATGGCTACGCGCAGAGTCCAGCTCATCTTTAAAGGCTTGCACATCGGGCGCAGCCGGGCATGGGCGTAACGTTTCCTCGTTGATTTTACTTAACATTGTTCGGTTCCTTCTCTGTTCGATAATCGGATAGCCATTACCCTGCCGTTTTCGCATCCAGCGTGCGGGCTTGCCGCCATTTGCTCTGGCAGGCAGACAGGGTAAACAGGGAGATAAAGGTAAAGGTCAGCGCAATCGCGCCCATGATGATGTAGGTGTGTTCAAAGCCGATGCGGTCATACAAAATCCCGGCGGGCGACGAGACCACCACATTGCCGACGTAGAGCATCGCCTGGTAGCCCAGCAGATACATGGTGGCATTAACGCGTTTATCGAAATGCTCGGCGATATATTTAAATACCGACACCAGCAGCAAACAGATTTCGAGACCGTAGAGCGGTTTGAGGATCGAAATAAGCAGATGCGATTCGCACAGCCCGGAGATAATTAACCGCGCGCCGACAATCAGGCCGACAATTAATAACCCGCGCTTGGCACCAATAAAGTTCACAAACAGCGGGATGACCATATACATGACAAATTCCATGCCCGACTGCACGGTGCCCAGATAACCAAACACCGCATTGCCTTCATGCACATCGTCAAAGAAGGTGACGAAGTAGCGTGAGAACTGCTGCTCGGCGATAAACATCATCCACGCGACACCGGCGACATAGAGGCAGAAGGCCCAGAATTTGCGGTTGCGTAGCAGCGCATAGACATCGGCAGGCGCGATCTTCTCTTTGGTCAGCACTTCACCCGCGTGGGCGGAGTGGACATTCACTTTCAGGCTCAGCAGCACCGCCAGCATGATCAGTGACGCCACAGAACCCATGATGAAGTTGTAGGCCGGAGAGAGGTTAAACAGCAGGCCGGAGAAAGAGGAAGCCACCGCCCAGCCCAGCGATCCCCACATGCGAATCTGCCCAAACTCCATGCCGTTTAAGCGGCTGTAACGGTCGGTATAGGATTCGCACGCCGCCACGCCCGCATACCACGCGAAGCTTAAATAGATAGCGCCAACAATAATCCCGACCAAGGTGTTGGACATTAACAGCGGCTGATAGACATAGATAAAGAATGGCGCCATTAAGGCTGACATCAGCACGACAAAATAGAGCAGATATTTGCTCATGCCGATTTTATCCAGGATATAGCCATAAATCGGTTTCAGAATAACGGAGAAGATACCGTTAACGGCAAAGACTGTGCCGATCACCGTCCCGCTTAAATTGGCTTTTTGTCCCAGCCAGATCGCCAGCAAACCAATGCTCGCCGACCAGGTAAAAAAGTAGAGAAAGATAAAGGTGCTGATTTTGTAATATTCAGTTTTATTATTTATGGTGATTTTTTCCATACTATCCTCGACGAAAGCATGTAGGGTTCAGCGTTATTTCCCGGCCAGCGCCGGGCATCAAAGTGCAATCTCGATACGGTTTTTCTGCCCCGGTTGATGGATCACCAGCGCGTTATTGTTGATAAGTAATTCCGGTAAGAGCGGGTTAAATGCCAGTTCGCAGGTTGCCGCCTGCACGGCACACGCCAGCCACTGCTGGCCTGCAGCAATCTCTGTGCGCAGCACCGGAATGGAGGCACAGGGCGAAAACATGATGCTGCTGTTGGGCGGTGTGACGACGCTATCCGCCTCGCGCGGAACATCGGCGAGCAGATTGAAAATGCCGCTCACACCATTGTCAGCGACCACCAGGCTGCCGTGTTGCTCAGCGCGATGGGGCGCTTTCAGCACCGCAAAGCCCCCTTCCACACTGGTGAGCGCGCGGGCGGTGTCGATGCGGTGAACGCGCAGATGCCACTCGCCGCAGGGGATGAGCCAGGTGGCGATCTGCACGTCATGCCACGGCGACCAGCGGGAGAAGATCGCCTGTTCGCTTATCACCACTTCGTCGCACTCGCGGCGGCCGCGAAAGTAGTTATCCCCTTCACTCAGCAGCAGCATTGAGTCGCAGGCGGCATGCTTGATGCCATAACGCCCGCGCTCGATGGTGAAACCAAAGCGGCTGGAGTAGGCAAATTTGGTGTATTTCGCTTCGGTATTGACGTAGTTGTTCAGCTCCAGTTGTCCGGCGGTCAGCATCCAGACGTGCTTTGACTCTTCGCTGTGCACAATAAGCTGCCCGGCAGGGGCAATTACGCGCTGCGCGTTGAGCCGTGGTAACGGCTGCTCTTCGGCATGCCAGAAGGGGTGAGAGGCGGGCAGCGCGAGGATCAAGAAGACCTTCAGCGCCCAGTAGGGCGAGCCGGGTGAGTTGTAATCCTCGCACATCGCCAGATTCGGGTAGGCAAAACCGAGCGTCAGAATGCCGTCGCGATCGAAGATAGGTTGTTTAAGCCACCAGCGCAGGTGGCGCAGGATCACGCCTTTTACCACGCCCGGCGTCAAGACCGGCAGGTCAGCAAAGGCGACGGCGCTCCAGAAGGCGACCATCGCAAAGCGATAGGTGAGGCTGCGGCCAAACGGCACTGACTCCCCTTCTGCCGCCGACATATAGATAAAGTCCTCGGCAAAGAGGCTGGCGCGCTCGCGAATGGTTGCCGCGCGCGGCGCATCCTCTTCGCCGTTTAGCGCAGCATAGATCAGGCCGTAAAAATGAAACGCCATCGAGATGTAGTAATCTTTTGGCCGGCCGGGGCCGTCGGAGTACCAACCATCGCCAAGATAGTAGGCATCCATCATTGCGAAGCGGCATTCAATCGCCTGCGCATCCCACGGCAAACCGGCGCGTTTGAAGCCCAGTTGCACCATGATGGCGAAGAAGTTCCAGTTGCTGTCGGGCATTTCCGCTTCGGTGATCTGGTTAAGCCAGCGGTAGAGGTTTTCGGTTTCCTGCGCACTGAAGTTGAGCGTGAATTTATCACCCAGCAGCGCCAGCCCGAGACCGTAGGCCGCCATCTCCACCAGCCGCTGGTCGTATGCCACGGTGTCGCCCCAGTAGCCGCTATCCTGCGGATCGGTGCCGCGCTTGATCGCCGCCAGATATTTCTCGCTGAAGGTTTGTGCATCGCCGCCCGCCATGAGCGGGAAGAGCCCCCACAGCGCGCGGGATAGCCCCTCCATTTCAGCAATCTCATCGCTGTAGTGGGCGCTGGTAGCACCGAGGGAGAATTGCGCCGCACCGGCCGGAAATTGTTTATCCAGCGCGTCGAGCATGGTAGTCAGCGCGCTGACCACCTCGTCGCGGGATGACAATGGATTTGATTTTTTCTCGTGCGCCGCCTGCATAACCTTTCCTCCCCTGATGTGTGGCAGAAGAATAGTTAATGAACAGCGCGGGGAAATGTTACCTCTGTCACACCGCCGTAACTTCTCTGAACCCCTTATTGAGAAAATTTAAAACCGTGGTTTATAAATGGCTACAGGGAAGTAAAAATTGAGATTGATTGCACCATGACTTCAGGCTTGCAGACAGAGCGGCTGGAACTCATTACCCTCAACGACGCGATAGTGTCGTTTAGCCGCCTTTACGCCAATACCGTGCGTTACCACCACTGGCATCAGTGCCTGGAAGTGCTCTATGTTGAAGAGGGTTTTGGCGTGGTGATTGTTGATAATCGCCACTACACCATGCGGCCCGGCAGGCTCTTTTTCTTCCCGCCCTTTACCCTGCACCGGGTAATGGTGGATGAGCAGGCGCAGGATTGTTATCGCCGCACCATTATCCATGTCGATCACCATGTGGTGCTCAAACACCTGCGCGATTTTCCGCATAATCACCAGCGTTTACAGCGCCTCTCCTTACGCGGCGGCGCGGCGGTGGTGATGGACGCGGCCGATATCCATCCCCATATCGATCATCTGTTTAGCTGTTATGGGAAGCTGGCGGAGAACCGCAGCCTGAATGTCGAGCAGGTCGCCTGCTTGCTGCTGAATCTGCTAAGTATGTTACCGGAGGATATTGAGAAATTACCGGAAGAGCAGAGCGGGATCGCCACGCCGGTGATGTTCTGGCTGCAGGAGAATTACCGGCAGAAGTTTAGCCTGCAACGGCTCGCCGGGGATCTTGGCAAATCACGCAGTTATGTCTCGCGCCGCTTTCATTACGAGACCGGGGAGCCGATCCATCAATATTTAAACACCCTGCGTCTGCGCAAAGCGTGCGACTCGCTGCTTCACACACCGCTCAGCATCCGCGAGATCGCCCTTGATGTCGGGTTTTCCGATGTGACCTATTTTATTAGCGCGTTTAAACGCGGCATCGGCGAAACGCCGTTGCAGTACAGGAAGAATCATCGCAACGAACAAGCCCTTAAAAAGCACCTTTAAAAGCACTTTTTAATGCACCATAATGGCCTCTCTTTGACAGGAGAACGACTATGCCATTCCAGATTCTGACGACCACCGCAGCCAGCATCACCGAACTGAAACGTGACCCGATGGGGACATTTAATGCCGGGGAAGGCGCGCCGGTTGCCATTCTTAATCGCAATGAACCCGCGTTCTACTGCGTCCCGCCCGCGCTCTATGCACGCCTGATGGAGCTGCTTGAAGACGAAGAGCTGGGGCGCATTGCGGACGAGCGTGCTGATGAACCCACCATCGAGGTCAAGCTTGATGACCTATAAGCTGGCGTTCAACGTATCGGCATTAAAGGAGTGGAAGAAGCTGGGAAGCACCGTTCGCGAGCAGTTCAAAAAGAAGCTTCAGGAGCGGCTCGAAAACCCGCGCGTCCCGGCAGCACAGCTCCATGGGCGCAAAGATCAGTACAAAATTAAGCTACGCGGTGCGGGATACCGGCTGGTCTATAAAGTCGAAGAGGAGATCATCACCGTGACGGTGATCGGTGTGGGCAAACGCGAGAACGATGAGATCTATACAGCCACACGCTTCAGGTAAGATGCACAACATGCCGGATGGCGGCTTGCGCCTTATCCGGCCTACATAAAACCCGAAGAGTTATAGCTGATTGCCGGGCCTGGTTGGGTACATTTCGGCATACATAAAACTGAAAGCGCTGACCAGGCCCGGTAAACGAAGCGCCACCGGGCATGACGGGTTTAGGCTTCGATCTCCGCCGTATCGCCCTTCTCTTGCAGCCAGTTGCGTCGATCTTCCGAGCGCTTCTTGGCCAGCAACATATCCATCATGGCGTCGGTCTGCTTGTCATCTTCATCGCTGATGATGAGCTGCACCAGGCGGCGCGTATTCGGATCGAGCGTGGTTTCACGCAGCTGCATCGGGTTCATTTCGCCCAGCCCTTTAAAGCGCTGTACGTTCGGTTTGCCCTTTTTGCGTTTCAGTTGCTCCAGCACGCCGGTTTTTTCCTCTTCCGTTAACGCGTAATAGACCTCTTTGCCGAGATCGATACGGTAGAGCGGCGGCAGCGCAACGTAGACGTGACCGTTTTTCACAAGCGTACGGAAATGTTTCACAAACAGCGCGCAGAGCAGCGTGGCGATGTGCAGGCCGTCGGAGTCCGCATCCGCCAGAATACAGATCTTGCCGTAACGCAGCTGGCTGAGATCTTCGCTGTCCGGATCGATACCGATCGCCACCGAAATATCGTGCACCTCCTGAGAGGCCAGCACTTCATCGGAGGAGACTTCCCAGGTATTAAGGATCTTCCCCTTCAGCGGCATGATCGCCTGAAACTCGCGATCGCGCGCCTGCTTCGCCGATCCGCCCGCGGAGTCCCCTTCCACCAGGAAGAGTTCGGTACGCGAGAGATCCTGCGCGGTGCAATCCGCCAGCTTGCCGGGCAGCGCCGGGCCGCTGGTGAGCTTTTTACGCACCACTTTTTTGGCGGCGCGCATGCGGCGCTGAGCGCTGGAGATCGCCATCTCCGCCAGCATTTCCGCGGTCTGAATATTCTGGTTCAGCCACAGGCTGAAGGCATCCTTCACCACGCCGGACACGAACGCCGCGCACTGACGCGAGGAGAGACGCTCTTTGGTCTGCCCGGCAAACTGCGGATCCTGCATTTTGACCGACAGCACGTAAGCGCAGCGATCCCAGATATCTTCCGCCGAGAGCTTCACGCCGCGCGGCAGGATATTGCGGTATTCGCAGAATTCGCGCATCGCATCGAGCAGGCCCTGACGCAGGCCGTTAACGTGGGTACCGCCCTGCATGGTCGGGATCAGGTTAACATAGCTTTCGGTCAGCAGCTCGCCGCCTTCCGGCAGCCAGAGCAGCGCCCAGTCCACCGCTTCCGTTTCGGCGGAGAAGTTGCCGATAAACGGTTTTTCCGGCAGCGTCGGCAGCCCATTTACCGCTTCGCTCAGGTAGTCGTTCAGACCATCCTGGTAGCACCAGCGCTGCTCGGCGTTATTCACATTGTCTTTAAAGACAATCTCAACGCCCGGGCAGAGCACCGCTTTCGCTTTCAGCAGATGCATCAGGCGGGAGACGGAGAAGCGCGGGCTGTCGAAGAAGGATTCATCCGGCCAGAAGTGCACGCTGGTGCCGGTATTGCGCTTACCGCAGGTGCCGATCACTTTCAGATCCTGCACCTTGTCGCCATTCTCGAAGGCGATGCTGTAGACCTGGCCGTCGCGTTTGACGGTCACTTCCACACGGCGTGACAGGGCGTTAACCACCGAAATGCCGACGCCGTGCAGGCCGCCTGAGAACTGGTAGTTTTTGTTGGAGAATTTACCGCCCGCGTGCAGGCGGCAGAGGATCAGTTCGACGGCAGGAACGCCCTCTTCCGGGTGGATATCCACCGGCATGCCGCGTCCGTCGTCGATAACTTCCAGCGACTGATCGGCGTGAAGAATGACCTCCACGCGCTTCGCGTGGCCCGCCAGCGCTTCATCCACGCTGTTATCAATAACTTCCTGCCCCAGATGGTTAGGGCGCGTGGTATCGGTATACATCCCCGGACGGCGGCGAACCGGCTCAAGCCCGGTGAGTACCTCTATGGCATCAGCGTTATAGGATTGCGTCATGGTGTATTCGTAGATAGTGATCGCATCGTTTCCGGCGGCTTATTCAAGCCCAAGGAAATCGATAATCTGTGTGAAATGTTTCTCAAAGCCCGTGAAGGCGTGATTTCCGCCCTCTTCAACTGTCTGGCGGCAGGCATCGTAATAGGCCACCGCCTGGCGGTAATCGAGCACTTCGTCCCCGGTTTGTTGCAGCAGCCAGATCAGATCCGGCGCCTCAAGCGGTTCAACTTGCATCACTTTGAGCTCGTAAATATGGCGAGACTCTAGCACATATTGCTGCCCTGTGTAGGGGTTCTCGTTAGGGCCAAGATAATCCGCCAGCAATTCAAACGGCCGTACAGCCGGATTGACCACCACTGCCGGTAACATAAAGCATTGCGAGAGCCAGGTCGCCAGATAACCGCCGAGCGAAGAGCCGACAATACCGAGCGTTTTTCCACCCCGTGCAAGCACCAGCGACTCCAGCATCTCTGCGGCTTCGGCCGGATAGGGCGGCAGCTGCGGCACCACCATTTCAATATGCGGATGATGCTGTGCGACCCATTGCGCCAGCTGCGTCGCTTTGCCGGAGCTGGGCGAACTGTTGAAACCATGTAGATAAAGAAGCGTTGACATCAATAGCCTTCTGAGGCGGTATCGGGTCTGAATTCGCTCCCCGCCAGACGGCACACTTCGGTGTGCAGCGTTCCGTCAGGGTAGAGATCCAGCCAGCGCCAGCCTGGCGCGATAGTATCCAGCGTGAAGCTGGCGCAGTGCGGCTTAAACTGCACGCAGGTCGACGGCGTCGCCAGCAGGCGGCGGCCATTCCAGTCGAGATCGAGTTCCTGGTGGATATGCCCGCAAAGCAGCGTGCGCACCTGCGGAAAGCGTTGCAGCACGTTATCCAGCTCCGCGGCGTTGCGCAGGCTATGCTGATCGAGCCAACTGCAGCCGGACGGCAGCGGGTGGTGGTGTAGAAGCAGTAACGTGTGGCGCTGCGGGCTGTCGGCGAGTTTTTTCTCCAGCCAGTCGAGCTGAAATTCGCTTAGCTCACCGTGCGGAACGCCGAACACCTGGCTGTCAAGCAGCAGGATTTGCCACTGCTCACCGACAAATACACGTTTCGCGGAGGAGATCCCCGCATCCTGCAGCGCGCTGTACATGGCAGGTTGAAAATCGTGATTGCCCGGCAGCCAGACGCAGGGTGCGTCGAAGCTTGCGATACCTTCAGCAAAGTGCTGATAAGCCGCAGCGGTATGATCCTGCGCCAAATCGCCGGTGGCGACGATCAGATCGCACGAACGCTGCTGAGCCCGGATCGCATTCAGTACCGCCTGATAGCTCTCCCAGGTGTTTACTCCTAACAGCGTTTCATGCTTTTTGGCGAACAGGTGAGAATCGGTTATTTGTAATACCCTGACTCTGGACTCACTCCCCAGAGAGAGGTTTAACAGGCTTTCCAAATGGTGTCCTTAGGTTTCACGACGCTAACAAACCGGAATCGCCATTGCTCCATGTGCTAAACAGTAACGCAGCCAGTCGGCCAGAAACTGATTAATTTGATGCTTTTCGTCGCGTTGATGCAACTTTTTATTGGGGTAATCATAACGCGCTTTAAATCGAAAGATCTGCTGGCTCGAACACACTTCGGCCACCATCGCATCGTGATACAGGCGCACTGTCATTGAGGGCAGGCTCCAGTAGCTGACGGCAGGCGCGGTCTGTTCAATCTCCACAAGCGTAGTGTAGCGGGTGGATTCAACAATCGTTAATCGGTACTGCGCATTGGTCACCTGATAACTTACCGCTTCGCCCGCCTCATCATTACGCGGTAGCAGGCGGCGCAGCTGGGCGAAATTGGTCTCGCACAGGCGCATCATTTCTGGGAAGTCAGGTGTGTAACGCTTCATTTTTTCCACTCGTTTTGTAAGCTCTCATAATGCAGCTGCAGCCATTGCAAGGCGATGACAGACGCTGCGTTGTCAATTGTCCCCTCTTCTACCCACTGGTAAGCCTGTTCCCGGCTCACCACATGAACACGAATATCTTCGTTTTCATCCACCAGACCATGAATACCTGAGGCCTGTGTGGCATCCACTTCACCAACCAGTACGGCAGTGCGCTCGCTGGTACCGCCCGGGCTTGCCAGGTAGCTCAGCATCCTCTTCACGCGTCCGACCGCTAAACCGGCCTCTTCATCCGCTTCACGCCGTGCGACCTCTTCGTCCGACTCGCCCACTTCGATCATGCCGGCAACCATCTCCAGCAGCCACGGCGTGTCGCTGGTATCAAAAGCTGCAATGCGAATCTGTTCGATCAGCACGACTTCGTCGCGCACAGGGTCATAGGGTAGCAAGACTGCGGCGTGACCGCGTTCAAAAATTTCACGCTGCACTTCGCCGCTCATTCCGCCATTAAAAAGACGATGGCGAAAACGATAGCGAACAAGCGAAAAAAAACCGGTGTAGAGCGTTTCCCGTGCAATAATTTCTACATCATTTTTTGTGAAAGTGACGATGGATGAGTCTGGCTTATTCATTGGCGGTATCTCATATGAAGTGATGATAAATCGGTGGATTTTCAAGCCTGTTTTACGCGTGTTTCAAGCGCTATGTGTTAGATTGATGCAAATTTATGCCGATGGCACGTTACGCCAAGCTTTCGCGGTGCGTACTTCTGGTAGAATCTGCGATTATTTTTCCAATTTAGATCAGCGCTAGTACTGCTTCACAACAAGGAATGCAAATGAAGAAATTGCTCCCCCTCTTTATCGGCCTGAGCCTGACCGGTTTCAGTGCGATGAGCCAGGCAGAAAACCTGTTACAGGTTTATCAGCAGGCGCGTTTAAGCAACCCGGATCTGCGTAAATCCGCCGCCGACCGCGATGCCGCCTTCGAAAAGATTAATGAAGCGCGTAGCCCGTTACTGCCTCAGCTTGGTTTGGGGGCAGACTACACCTATACCAACGGCTTCCGCGATAGCCAGGGCGTCGATTCCAACGTGACCAGCGGTTCACTGCAATTAACGCAGACCATTTTTGATATGTCGAAATGGCGCGCGCTGACTTTACAGGAAAAAACAGCCGGGATTCAGGATGTCACCTGGCAGACCGACCAGCAGACGCTGATGCTGAACACCGCTACCGCCTACTTCAACGTGCTGAGCGCCATCGATACGCTCTCCTACACCGAAGCGCAGAAGCAGTCTATCTATCGCCAGTTAGATCAAACCACCCAGCGCTTTAACGTTGGCCTGGTCGCCATCACCGACGTGCAGAACGCCCGCTCACAGTATGACACCGTGCTGGCGAACGAAGTTTCGGCGCGTAACGCACTGGATAACGCCGTAGAGACGCTGCGCCAGGTGACCGGTAACTACTACCCGGAGCTGGCGTCGCTGAACGTCCAGAGCTTTAAGACCGACAAACCGCAGCCGGTGAACAACCTGCTGAAAGAAGCGGAAAACCGCAACCTGACGCTGTTGCAGGCGCGTTTGAGCCAGGATCTGGCGCGCGAGCAGATTCGTCAGGCGCAGGATGGTCACTTGCCGACCCTGAATTTGACTGCCTCTTCCGGCGTGTCGAACTCCTCCTACAGCGGTTCCAGAACGCGTAACAACTCGCAGTTCAGCGACTCCGACGTTGGTCAGAACAAAGTTGGCCTGAGCTTCTCACTGCCGCTCTACCAGGGTGGTCAGGTAAACTCGCAGGTCAAACAGGCGCAATTTAACTTCGTGGGTGCCAGCGAGCAGTTGGAGAGCGCGCACCGCAGCGTAGTACAAAACGTTCGCTCCTCCTTTAATAACGTCAACGCCTCGATCAGCAGCATCAACGCCTATAAACAGGCGGTGGTCTCTGCGCAGAGCTCCCTTGATGCGATGGAAGCGGGCTACTCGGTCGGTACACGCACCATTGTTGACGTGCTGGATGCCACCACGACGCTCTACAACGCGAAGCAGCAGCTCTCAAGTGCTCGTTATAACTACCTGATTAACCAGCTTAATATTAAGCAGGCGCTCGGTACGCTGAATGAGCAGGATCTGGTTGCGCTTAACGGTGCGCTGGGCAAATCCATCTCTACTGCGCCAGAGAGCGTGGCACCGGAGAACCCGGAGCAGCAGGCTAAGGTTGAGAACTTCGGCGCGGGTGCACAACCTGCCGCCGCACGCACCGGCCTGACCCGTTAAACACCCGCAATAGATCACGGGGGCACACAGCCCCCGTTTTTACGTAAGGCAACGTAAAGGCCTTCTCGCCTCGCTTTAACTTCGCCCCCCCATCCTCTATCCTGATTGTTTTATTCATGCCTTTGGGTCCACAGGAAGATAACAATGAAACGGACAAAAAATATTAATCATGCGACGTTCCGCAAAAGCTGGAGCGCACGTCATTTAACGCCTGTCGCGCTGGCGGTCTCCGCCGTATTTATGCTGGCAGCCTGTGAACAAAATGACGAAACGGTTTCCATGTACCAGAACGCCGACGACTGCTCCTCGGCGAATCCGGGTAAAAGCGCGGAGTGTAAAGCCGCGTACAACAATGCTTTAAAAGAGGCCGAACGTACCGCGCCGAAATACGCCTCACGCGAGGATTGCGTGGCGGAGTTTGGCGAAGGCCAGTGCCAGCAGGCACCCGCGCAGGCAGGCGTAGGCGCGGCGGGCACAGAAAACCAGGCGCAGAACCAGTCCAGCGGCAGCTTCTGGATGCCGCTGATGGCCGGTTACATGATGGGCCGCTTAATGGGCGGCGGCGCGGGCTTTGCTCAGCAGCCGCTTTTCAGCTCGCGTAACCCGGCAAGCCCGGCTTACGGTCAATACACCGACGCCTCCGGTAAAGGTTACGGTGCAGCGCAGCCGGGCCGTACCGCAACGGTGCCTAAAACCGCGATGGCGCCGAAACCGGCCACCACTACCACCGTAACCCGCGGCGGCTTTGGTGAATCGGTCGCCAAACAGAACACCATGCAGCGCAGCAGCGCCTCCGGCACCTCCAGCCGTTCAATGGGTGGCTGACGTCGATGGAAAGAATCAGCATTAGCGAGCGCCCGGACTGGCGCGAAAAAGCAGCGGAGTACGGCTTTAATTTTCACACCATGTATGGCGAGCCCTACTGGTGTGAAGATGCCTACTACAAACTGACGCTCGCCCAGGTTGAGAAACTGGAGGATGTCACCGCCGAGCTGCACCAGATGTGCCTGCAGGTGGTAGAGAAGGTGGTTGCCAGCGATGAACTGATGACCAAATTCCGCATTCCAAAACACACCTGGGGCTTTGTGCGCCAGTCGTGGGCCACGCATCAGCCTTCGCTCTATTCACGTCTCGATCTCGCCTGGGATGGCATCGGGGAGCCTAAGCTGCTGGAAAACAATGCCGACACGCCGACCTCGCTGTATGAAGCGGCCTTCTTTCAGTGGATCTGGCTCGAAGATCAGCTCAACGCCGGCAACCTGCCGCAGGGCAGCGATCAGTTCAACAGCCTGCAGGAGAAGCTCATCGCACGCTTTGCAGAGCTGCGCGAGCAGCACGGCTTCCAGCTGCTGCACTTCACCTGCTGCCGCGATACGGTAGAAGATCGCGGTACCGTGCAGTATCTCCAGGATTGCGCGGCCGAAGCGGAGCTGGCCTCTGAGTTTCTCTATATCGAAGATATTGGCCTCGGTGAAAAGGGGCAGTTTTCCGATCTGCAGGATCAGGTGATTGGCAACCTCTTCAAGCTCTATCCGTGGGAATACATGCTGCGCGAAATGTTCTCCACCAAGCTGGAAGATGCCGGCGTGCGCTGGCTGGAGCCGGCCTGGAAGAGCATCATCTCCAACAAGGCGCTGCTGCCGATGCTGTGGCAGATGTTCCCGGATCACCCTAATCTGCTGCCAGCCTGGTTTGCCGATGAAGATCATCCGCCGATGGAGAAGTATGTGGTGAAACCGATCTTCTCCCGTGAAGGTGCCAACGTCTCGATCGTTGAGAACGGCAAAACCGTCGAGTCGGTGGAGGGCCCGTACGGCGAAGAGGGGATGATCGTGCAGGAGTTCTACCCGCTGCCGAAGTTTGGCGACAGCTATACGCTGATTGGCAGCTGGCTTATTAACGATCAGCCTGCCGGTATCGGCATCCGCGAAGATCGGGCGCTGATCACCCAGGATCTCTCCCGCTTCTACCCGCATATCTTTGTCGAATAAGTAAAAACCCGGCCCTCAGCGCCGGGTTTTTTATTCTCTCAGGCCCAGCTTACATCACGCCAAACAGCTTCGGCAGGAAGAGCGAGATGGCCGGAATATAGGTCACCAGCATCAACACCACGAACAGGATGGCGTAGAAAGGCAGCATCGCCTTCACCACCTGCTCGATCTTCTGTTTACTCACCGCGCTGGCGACAAACAGCACCGATCCCACCGGCGGCGTAATCAACCCAATCCCCAGGTTGACCAGCATGATCATACCGAAATGCACCGGATCGATGCCCAGCGCATTGGTCACCGGCAGCAGTACCGGCGTCAGGATCAGGATCAGCGGCGCCATATCCATCAGCGTGCCGAGCAGCAGCAGCATGATGTTAATGCACATCAGAATCACATACTTGTTGTCAGAGAGCTGGGTAAACGCCTCAGTGATGCGGCCCGGCAGCTGCATATAGGTCATTACCGCACCGAAGGCCGAGGCGAAGCCAATCAGGATCATCACGATAGTGACGGTTTTCACCGTGCGGTACATCAGCTTCGGCAGCTCGGACCATTTGTAGTCACGATAGATAAACATGGTGACGAAAAAGGCCCACAGACAGGCGATCGCCGCTGATTCGGTGGCGGTGAAGATGCCGGAGAGAATGCCGCCCATGATGATCACCACCGTCATCAGCCCCCACAGCGTATCGGCAAAGATCTTTAACGCCTGGCGAAACGGCACCCGCTCCCCTTTTGGGTAACCGCGCTTGTGGGCAAAGACCACGCACATCACCATCAGGGTAAAACTGAGCAGCAGGCCTGGCAAAATCCCGGCGATAAACAGCGCCGCGATGGAGACAGTACCGCCCGTTGCCAGCGAGTAGATCACCGAGTTGTGGCTGGGTGGCGTGAGGATCGCCTGCACCGATCCGCTGGCGGTAACGGCGGCAGCGAAATCGCGCGGGTAACCCTTTTTATCCATCTCCGGGATCATTACCGAGCCGATCGAGGCGGTATCTGCCACCGACGATCCCGAAATGGCACCGAAAAAGGTCGAAGCGACGATATTCACCAGCGACAGGCCGCCGCGGATAAAGCCGACAAAGATATAGGCAAAGTTGACCAGCCTGCGGGCAATGCCGCCCTCCGCCATAATCGCCCCGGCCAAGATAAAGAACGGGATCGCCAGCAGTGAGAATTTATTCACGCCGTTAGTCAGTTGGATCATCACCGCTTCCAGCGGAATATCGATATACCACGCGCCGAGTACCGCGCTAATGCCGACCGCATAGGCGACCGGCACGCCAATCGCCAGCATAATGGCGAGCGTAAAGACCAGAATAAATGCATCCATAAAGGTTCCTTACCGGAGTCAGCTCGACGAGCCGAGCATCACCACCGGACGGTGGTACTGCGCGCCAAAAAGCATCTTCTCGACAATAAACAGAAGGGTGATCGCAGAGCCTATCGGCAGCGGTAAATAGCTCTCTCCGGCGGTAAAGAGCGGGAACTCGGCCACCGGCTGCTCCCACAATTCGGCGCACAGCGTCGCGCTGTACCAGAGGATAAAGAGGCTGATCGCCATCAGCATCAGATCCGCCAGCAGGAAACAGACCTTACGCAGCGGTTCGCTTAAGCGGTCGGTCATCATGGTGACGGCGATATGCGATCCGGCACGGTAGCTCACGGCAGCGCCGATAAAGGTAAAGGTCACCATGCAGATGATCGCCACCGGCTCCGGCCAGGAGAGCGCGCTGTTCAACACATAGCGGGCGAAAATCCCCACGGGGATAATCGCCACCATCACCAACAGCGCCAGACCGGCCACCCACATCGAGAGGCGATAGAGAATATCCATTAACAACGAATAGCGTTCTGCCATAACGGTTTTCCCGGTAGAAGTCGCAAACGGGCAGGCAAACCTGCCCGGCCAGCTTACTGCACGTCCTGAATACGCTTAATCAAATCCTGGTGCGCATTGCCGTACTTATCGCGTACCGACTGCGTGGCATCGTAGAAAGCTTTGGTGTCGATGTCGTGGAACTGCACGCCGCCCGCTTTCATCGCCTGCAGCGACTTCTCGTTATAGGCTTTCCACAGCTCGCGCTGCTCCACCTGCGCCTCTTTCGCCAGCTTCAGGATCAGCTCCTGATCCTCTTTTTTCAGCTTATCCCACTTGGCTTTTGAGAAGAGAAACAGCTCAGGAATAATGAAGTGTTTGCTCCAGGTATAGTTCTTCACTACCGGCAAATAGTTGTGCGCCACAAAGGTCGGCGGGTTGTTCTCCGTGCCATCAATCACTCCGGTTTGCATGCCGCTGAAGACTTCACTCACCCCCATCGCCACCGAGTTCGCCCCCATCGCTTTCAGGGTATCAAGAGCAATCGGGCTGCCCTGAACGCGGATTTTCATCCCCTTCAAATCTTCCGCTTTAGTAACTGGCGCTTTGGTAATCAGGTTGCGCGTGCCGGCATCCATCCAGCCGAGGAAAATCAGCCGCGATTTGCTGCTCGCAGAGAGCCGGTTGCCAATCTCCTGGCCAATCATGCCGTCGAGCACTTTGTGCATATGATCTTCATCGCGAAAGATGTAGGGCAGCGTGAAAACGTTAATCTCTGGCAATATCGCCGCCACTGGCGTCATCGAGACGCGAATGATATCGATAGCGCCGATTTGCGCCTGCTCAATCACCTGTTTCTCATCGCCTAATACGCCGCCGGGAAAGGTTTTAATTTCCAGCCGGCCATCGGTAGCTTTACTTAATTTCTCACCCATATGTTTTACCGCCACGACATTGGGGTAATCCGCCGGATGAACATCGGCGGCGCGAAACGTTTGTGCGAGCGCGGTATGCGACATAAAGAGCAGAGCGGAACCGATCGAAAAAGTCAGAAAACGTTGTGCAGAATTCATATTGCCGGATCTCCAGAGGTTTAATTTTTGGCACAGTCAAAACTGCCGCGAGCAGAAAGCACGTGGCTGGGAGTCGAGAGTGGTTATGGGTATGAGAGCAGGACAATCAGAAGAGTAGTTACTGGTGAGAATTTGCGCGACGATGGGGTTCACAAAAAAACACCAAATTCAGCACGGCGTTTCATTTTTGCAGAACAGATCTTTTTATTTTCATAAAAACCCCGGTTCAGCGGCGTTTTTTTGCGATCTTTCTCCGGTTTCCGCGATCCTGGCGCAAAAAAATGGCGCATTGCGCGCCATCGTTTTTACCCCACCTGCACCGACAGCATGCTGATGGAAGCCATCTCCATCCCCTCAACGGGGATCGACAGCGGCTCGTTGCCATCCCATGCGCCAAGCACATAGAGCAGAGGCAGGAAGTGTTCCGGCGTTGGATTGGCGAGCGAACCGCTATCATGGTTGAGGTAGTTGACCAGCGGATGCTGCTCGACCGGCCCCTGCCACGTCAGGTTCTGCTTCACAAAATCGTTGAAAGCGACGGCCCATGGAAAAGGCGTGGTGTCACCGTGCCAGCGCGCCGTGCGCAGGTTGTGCACCACGTTGCCGCTGGCGACAATCATCACCCCTTCATCGCGCAGCGCGGCGAGTTTACGCCCCATCTCCATGTGCCACGCCGCCGGTTTGGTGCTGTCAATACTGAGCTGCACCATTGGAATATCCGCATTAGGGTACATCTTGATCAGCACGCCCCAGGAGCCATGATCGAAGCCCCAGGCTTCATGATCGAGCGTCACCGGCAGCGGTGAGAGCAGATCCACCAGCCGCTGTGCCAGCGCGGGCGAACCGGGCGCGGGGTAATGCACGTCGTGCAGCGCCTGCGGGAAACCGCCGAAATCATGGATCGTTTGCGGTGTCTCCATCGCCGTTACGCCAGTGCCGCGCGTAAACCAGTGCGCGGAGATCGCCACAATCGCTTTCGGACGCGGCAAAGCATCGCCCAGTTTCCCCCAGGCGCGGGTATAAACGTTATCCTGCAGCGCATTCATTGGGTTGCCGTGCCCCAGAAACAGCGCGGGCATACGAGGTGCAGACATGAGGATATCCTTACAGAAGATGCCAATATGATGAAAGCAGGTTACGCTTTTTCTCAGGGCGATGAACTCAGATAAGCATGATGAAGATCGTCAGTAATTTTGAATGTAAGGAATAGGTAAACGTGCCGTGGCTGCCTCGCTTTTCCGCAGGCGAAAACTTACATTAATGAGAATGATTATCATAAAGGAGCGATATATGTCAGTCCCGTTGATTCTGACCATTCTGGCGGGTGCCGCCACGTTTATTGGCGCCATTCTGGGCGTTATCGGCCAGAAACCTTCTAACCGCGTACTGGCGTTTTCGCTCGGCTTTGCCGCCGGGATCATGCTGCTTATCTCGTTAATGGAGATGCTCCCCGCCGCGCTGGCAACCGAAAGTATGCCGCCGATGCTCGGTTACGGCATGTTTGTCGTGGGTTTGCTCGGCTACTTCGCGCTGGACCGCCTGCTGCCCCATGCCCATGCGCAGGATTTAATGCAGGGCTCGCAGGAAGCGTTGCCGCGCGGCATCCGCCGTACCGCTATTCTGCTGACCCTCGGTATTAGCCTGCACAACTTCCCGGAGGGGATCGCCACTTATGTCACCGCCAGCAACGATCTGGAGCTGGGCTTCGGCATCGCTTTTGCCGTGGCTTTACACAATATTCCTGAAGGACTGGCGGTCGCAGGCCCGGTCTACGCGGCGACGGGCTCAAAGCGCAGCGCGGTGATGTGGGCCGGTATTTCCGGTTTAGCGGAGATTCTGGGCGGCGTGCTGGCGTGGCTGATTCTCGGCAGCCTGGTCTCGCCGGTGGTGATGGCGGCGATTATGGCGGCGGTCGCGGGGATTATGGTCGCGCTGTCGGTGGATGAGTTAATGCCGCTGGCAAAGGAGATCGATCCCAACAACAACCCAAGCTACGGCGTGCTGTGCGGCATGTCGGTGATGGGCTTAAGCCTGGTCGCCCTGCAGGCGATGGGCTTCGGCGGTTAACGGCTCCGCTATTTGGTCTGGCCTGCGCGCTGAAATCTTTTCAGCTCCGCCTGCGCGCGCTGATAGCCCTCGTAAACGGCATCGCGCTCGTGGCGGCAGGCCTTATAACGGCGTCTTAGGGCGTGAACATAACCAACCACCAGCACTACTACGAGCAGTAACCAATACCAGGAAATAAACACGGCGCCTCCGCAAATAAACCTTCGAAAAAATAATAGGTTAGCCGCAGCATTTCCGTGCCGCAGCGACTACCACTTTATAAGTAGGAAGGGTTAATAGCAATGCGGAAGTCCTGTAAGCACACCAAACTTTGACATGGCGCAGGCAAAAAAAAATCCGACGCCGCTGGCATCGGATTTTCTCTGCTGAGCACTCGCCGTTAGCTGGCTTTGCGCTCCAGATCCTGGCGATAAGCCACCAGATCTTCAATCGTTACGACGGCCATATTGTGCTGCTTCGCAAAGGCGATGCACTCCGGCGCGCGCGCCATTGAGCCATCATCATTGGTTAATTCGCACAGCACGCCGGCCGGTTTAAAGCCCGCCAGCGATACTAAGTCGATGGTCGCTTCGGTGTGGCCGCCGCGGGTCAGTACGCCACCCTTCTGCGCGCGCAGCGGGAAGACGTGGCCAGGACGGTGCAGGTCGGACGGTTTGGCGTCGTCAGCAATCGCAGCACGCACGGTGGTCAGGCGGTCAGCGGCGGAAACGCCGGTGGTAACGCCGTGTGCCGCTTCGATGGTGACGGTAAAACCGGTGCCGAAGGCACTGGTGTTGTTCTCTACCATCATCGGCAGGTCGAGCTGTTTACGACGCTCGTCGGTCAGGCAGAGGCAAACAATGCCGCTACCGTGACGGATGGTGAGCGCCATCTGCTCAACGGTCATGGTTTCGGCGGCGAAGATCATATCGCCTTCGTTCTCACGGCTCTCATCATCGAGAACCATCACACCACGCCCTTCGCGCAGGGCGGCAAGCGCCTGTTCAACGCGATCGAAAGCGGTGCCAAAAGAGGAAAGTAGCGTCTGATTCATGGTAAAAGACCTCAATAAGATTATGGTTACCAGAATCAGGGCAGTCTTAGGAGTGTCATTAAACGACCAAAAATAACGCGAGCGGGCACCTTTGCCCGGCAGAATCGTTACTCTCTCCCATCCGGACTTTAACCGTCGGCCCCGGAATTACACCGGATCTGCTGACCTTCAAACCGAAGTCTGAAGCGCTCGCGGGCTTTCAGCGTACGCTGATTTACCGCCGGTGGGGAATTTCGCCCCGCCCTGAGAATAAGCGCGATAACTATAACGCCAATGATAACGGCGGGCAATGCATAAGCTTCAAACAATTCTGGTTTATCACCTGCGGTTATCACACTACAATAATTAGCTGAGCCCATCCGAGCAGGGAACCGAAAATGATTGATCCGAAGAAAATTGAACAGATTGCACGACAGGTTCACGAATCCATGCCGAAAGGGATCCGTGAGCTTGGCGAAGACGTTGAGAAGAAGATTCGCCAAGCCTTGCAGGGGCAGTTAACCCGCCTTGATTTGGTCAGCCGGGAAGAGTTCGATGTGCAGACACAGGTTCTGCTGCGCACCCGCGAAAAGCTGGCGCTGCTGGAGCAGCGTCTGAACGATCTGGAAAACCGCGGTTCCACCGCTGCCAGCGCGCAACCGGCTCCTGCGCCTGTTGTGGCCTCCGAGGTGACGGAGATAAAACCGGCACCGGCGATCCCGCCTGTGGACGATACGCCGTAATAAAAAACGGGCCGCAAGGCCCGTTCTGCTTTACATCATTAACAGCCGCTTACTGGCTGTTTTTCTGGATCTTTTTGATGATATTCGTCGTCGAGCAACCATCTTCGAAGTTGAGCACCAGCACTTCACCGCCGTTCGCCCACACCTCTTCGCTGCCAGCGATTTGATCCGGTTTGTAATCCCCGCCTTTCACCAGCTTATCCGGCAGAACGCCGGCAATCAGACGCTGCGGCGTATCCTCTTCAAACGACACCACCCAGTCCACGGCTTCCAGCGCGCTCAGCACAATCATGCGCTGCTCAAGCGGGTTGACCGGACGCGTCTCGCCTTTCAGGCGTTTGGTGGAAGCATCGCTGTTGACGGCAACAATCAGGCGGTCGCCGAGCTTGCGCGCGTTCGCCAGGTAAGAGACATGCCCGGCGTGGAGGATGTCGAAGACGCCGTTGGTCATCACCACTTTTTCACCGCGTTTACGCGCGGCGGCAACGGCCACTTTCAGCTCCTCTTCGCTCATCACACCGAAGCCGGTTTCCGCACGACCGCGCACGGCGTTCTCCAGCTCGATGGGCGAAACGGTTGAGGTGCCGAGTTTACCAACCACCACACCGGCGGCAGCATTAGCAAAGAAGCAGGCTTCTTCCAGCGAATTACCCGCCGCAAGCGTTGCCGCCAGCACGCCAATCACCGTGTCGCCTGCGCCCGTCACGTCATACACTTCCTGCGCCTGGGTCGGCATATGCAGCGGCGCTTTGCCCGGCTGCAGCAGCGTCATCCCCTGCTCGGAGCGGGTCACCAGCAGCGCTGAGAGATCGTAATCGGCGATCACTTTCATACCGCGTTCGACGATCTCCTCTTCACTCTTACATTTGCCCGCCACCGCTTCGAACTCGGAGAGATTCGGCGTCAGCAGCGTTGCGCCGCGATAGCGCTCAAAATCGGTCCCTTTCGGATCGATCAGCACCGGCACACCGGCTTTCCGCGCCAGCGCAATCATCTGCTGAACGCTGTTGAGCGCGCCTTTGGCGTAATCGGAGAGCACCAGCGCGCCAATCGAGCCCAGCGCCTGGTTGATACGCTCATGCATTGGCTGCGGATCGACGCCATCAAACCCCTCTTCAAAATCGAGGCGGATCAGCTGCTGGTTGCGTGACAGCACGCGCAGCTTGGTGATGGTTGGATGAGTCGGAACAGAAACGAAGTCGCAATTGACGTTAACATCCGCCAGCGCTTTGCTCAGCGCGCGCGCCGCATCGTCAATGCCGGTCAGGCCGACCAGGCGCGCGGAGGCACCCAGCGAGGCAATGTTCATCGCCACGTTCGCCGCGCCGCCCGGACGCTCTTCAATGGTGTCAACTTTGACCACCGGCACCGGCGCTTCCGGGGAGATGCGGCTGGTTGGACCGTACCAGTAACGATCCAGCATCACATCGCCCACCACCATCACACCGGCTTGTTTAAACTCTGGCAGCGTAACTTTCATTCCTGTCTCCTGAGAGATACAAAATTTGCGCGCGATGATATCACACTTACGCCGGGGCGCACGGTTCCACCAGCCACTTCACCCAGCTGGTTTTAATCAGCTCTCGTTCCGCGACAAAGCAGGAGAGCGGCACATTTCCCGGCAGCTCCTGCAGCGCCAGGTGGTGCAGCTCATCGCGCAGCGTGGTGTAAGCATGGGTCAGCGCCAGCGCCTCCTGCTCCTCCATAATGCCGTTCTGCGCCAGCCCCTCCAGAATGCGCACATTGTCTGACCAGCGCGTCAGCTTCGGCTTGTCGTGGGCGTAACGCAGCACCAGATATTGCGCGATAAACTCGATGTCGGTAATGCCGCCCTCATCGGTTTTCAGGTCAAAGCGATCTTTCTGTTTATTGCCAAGATGGGCGCACATCTTCTCGCGCATCTCGCGCACTTCGGTTTGCAGCGTCGCGCCATCGCGCGGCGTCAGCAGAATATCGCGGCGAATAGCGTCGAACTGCACCGTCAATTGCGGGTCGCCATAGACCACGCGCGCACGGGCCAGCGCCTGATGTTCCCAGGTCCAGGCTTCGTTCTTCTGGTAATCGGCGAAGGCCTCGGCGGTCGTCACTAACATGCCTGCCGCGCCGGAAGGACGCAGGCGCGCATCCACTTCATAGAGGATGCCGGAAGAGGTGCGTGTGCTGAAGAGGTGCATAATGCGCTGCGCCAGCCGCAGGTAGAACTGGCGGCCATCAATTTCACGCTCGCCGTCAGTCATCACATCCATTGGGCAGTCGTGTAAAAAGACCAGATCGAGATCGGAGCTGTAACCCAGCTCCCAGCCGCCCAGTTTGCCGTAGCCGACCACGGCAAAGCCGCGCCCTTCACGATCGTGCAGATGCGCAGGCTGGCCGTAGCGCTTCACCATCTGCCCCCAGGCTTGCTGAACCACGGCATCGATAATCGCCTCTGCCAGCCAGGTTAAGTGATCGCTCACTTTCATCACCGGCAGCGTGCCAGCGATATCCGCCGCCGCAACGCGCAGCATCTGTGCCTGTTTGAACTGGCGCAGCGCTTCCAGTTGCTGCTCTTCATCCTCTTCCGGCACGCGCAGCAGATACTGGCGCAGCTCATCGCGATAGGCGTTCATCGCCGTTGGTTGGTAGAGCGTGGCGGGATCGAGTAGTTCATCGAGCAGGATCGGGTAGCGTGCCAGTTGGCTCGCTACCATCGGTGAAGCGGCACAGAGCGAAATAAGATGTTTCAGCGCGCCGGGAAATTCACTCAGTAACTCAAGATAGGTGGTGCGGGTCACGATACCGGTAAGCAGCGGCGTCAGGCGCGATAACGGCACCGGCGCATCCGCGCGCGAGCAGACATCGCTTAACAGGTGCGGCATCAGGTGATCGAGCACCTGGCGGCCGCGCTGGCCGATGGGGCGCTTATCAAGCTCGTGGCGGAAATCGGCAATCAGCGCCACCACGCGGCGGCGATCCTCATCGCTTAAATGCGCAATCCCCGGCGTGCTGTCCTCCTCCTGCAACGCGTCCTGCCACAGTTCGCGCCACTGTTCAGAGAGCGCCTCGTCGGCGGACTCCGCTTCATCATCGCCAATCAGCTCATTAAAGATGCGCCGCACGGCGGCCATATGCGCCTCAAGCTGGCTGCTGAGCGCATCCCAGCTCTCCACGCCCATGCCCCAGGCGAGACGCGCGCGGTTCAGCTCATCGCCCGGCAGCGTCTGCGTCTGCTCGTCATTAATGCTTTGCAGCAGGTTTTCCAGCCGCCGCAGCCAGAGATAGGCAGCGCGCAGTTTCTCCGCATCGCCCTCCGGCAGCAGATGCAGCCGATCGATAGCCGCTAAGGTCGGCAGCAGCGAGCGGGATTGCAGCGCCGGTTCGCGCCCGCCGCGAATCAACTGGAACACCTGCATGATAAATTCGATTTCGCGAATGCCGCCCGCGCCGAGCTTGATGTTGTCCTTCAAACCCCGGCGGCGCACTTCGCGGGCAATCATCCCTTTCATATTACGCAGGGACTGGATGACGCTGAAGTCGATATAGCGGCGGAAGACAAACGGGCGCAGCATGGCGCGTAGTTCGCTGGCATGCTCGCCCTCGTCATCGCCCATAATGCGCGCTTTTACCATCGCGTAGCGCTCCCAGTCGCGCCCCTGCTCCTGGTAATAATCCTCCAGCGCGGCAAAGCTCAGCACCAGCGGGCCGCTCTCACCGAACGGCCGCAGGCGCATATCGACGCGGTAGACAAACCCATCCTGCGTCGGCTGATCCAGCACTTTGATCAGCCGCTGCCCAAGGCGGGTGAAAAACTGGGCGTTATCGAGCTCGCGCCTGCCGCCCTGCGTCACGCCATTTTCCGGCCAGGCGAAGATCAGATCGATATCGGAAGAGAAGTTAAGTTCGCCGCCGCCCAGCTTGCCCATGCCGAGCACCAGCATCGGCTGCGCAACGCCCTGCGCGTTGCACGGCGTTCCCCATTCGCGGCAGCAGGCGCTGTAGAGCCACTCGCGCGCGGCGACAATCACGGTTTCCGCCAAAACGCTTAACTGCTGCAGCACCGCTTCATCGCTGATGAGTCGCAGCGCCTGCGCCCAGGCGATACGCACCATGATGCGGCGGCGAAACTGCCGCAGCGCGCGCATTAGCGACGCTTCGTCGCTGACGTTTTGCAGCAGCGCATCCAGCCACGTCGCATAGTGCTGCCACTCCTCTGCGGTGGGCGGCGCGCTCTCAAGCTCTGCCAGCCACTCGGGATAAGCGGCCAGGCTCTGCTGGACGAAATCACTGAACGTGAGCACTGACTGCGCCTGCGCGCTAAGCGGCCGCGCGGTCAGCGCCTCCGGCAAGCGGGAAAGCACCGTTTGCCACTGTTGCGATAAGAGGGATGCGTGCTGCATTCAAAACGTCCTTACGTTAGCGTTTCCCGCTGTGTAGCCAGAATGGCTCCTCGTTAATGGCGGTATTACGGAAATGCTCAATTTCGATTTTCTGACGCGTTTCAATCGCATGGTAGAGACCCTGCCAGTTCTCCAGCCACGCGTTCGCCAGCGCCCGGTCGTAATAGCCTGCCAGCAGCAGCGTGCTGTCGATATCACGCGCCAGGCGTGGCAGCTGATCGCGATAGCTGTCGCCAAGGTGATGAGCAAAGGTCTTTTTCAGTTCAGAAGCGGTGCGCGAGAGGTGGATATCGGCGAAACGCTTGAAGGAGTCGGCAAATTTCGCCTGCGCTTTTTCATCAAGAAACGCGCGCCAGCCCTGAGTCACCAGCCACTCTGTTAACAGCAATTTCGCCATCGCCGACGGCACATCCCACACCGCCGTTTCAGCGGAGACTGCGGAGGTCAGTGTCGCTTCCGCCTGGGTCAGCAGGTCACGTAAGTGAGCGCTCGCTTTACGCGGCACAATGCCGCCAAACAGCGTAAAGGTGTGGCGTAGCAGCGCAATCGCGCGCAGCACTTCAGGCCGTGCCGCGTCTTCACCACGCACCCACAGCTCTTCATGGTACTGCCACTGGGAGAGGGCCAGTTCCAGCGCGCTGGCAAACGCCTGCTCGACGGTCGCTTTCGGCGCGGGCTGCAAAAAGGGGGTCGGGCGAAGTTCGCGTGGCGCATTGCCCTGCGCGAGCTGGTACCCGCGGGCGGCTTTGCTCAGGCTGCCCTGACGCAGGCAGGAGAGCGTCGCCAGCTGGCGCGCCAGCTTGAGA
This sequence comes from Kosakonia sp. S42, assembly GCF_016624785.1. Lineage (NCBI taxonomy): Bacteria > Pseudomonadati > Pseudomonadota > Gammaproteobacteria > Enterobacterales > Enterobacteriaceae > Kosakonia > Kosakonia sp. S42. The sequence goes on from NZ_JACVTW010000002.1 coordinate 285,191, forward strand.
ATATCCGCCGCATCGCCACTCAGCAGCTCCAGCTCCAGTTCGCAAATCGGCTCGGCGAACTCACCCGCTTTCACCTCGCCTAAATCGAGGCCAATCTCAATGCGGCTGTCGCCGACGTTAACCAGCCACTTTTCGCGGTAAAAATCGGTGCTGAACAGCGGCTGCGCGCGCGATTGCAGGTCGTCCGGCAGGCCGCCTGCGGGCCACACTTCGGCGGGAAAGCGCGAAAGGTCAAGTTCGGCCTTATCAAGGGGAATATTGTATTCCGGGCGCTGATGTAAACCGCCGATCACGCGACCGGCGATTTTCATTGTCATCTCATATTGGCCGTTCACACCGCGAATACGCAGACCCATATCATGGCTGCGTAGCCAGTTGTCAGGCGTTTCGTAATAGATGTTGAGTAACTGGCTGGACGCGATATGTTCGTCGGTCAGCGTATGAAGATGGTGACGAAGCGTTTCCACGCAGTCGCTCTTCACGATAAACTTTAATTCAATTTCCTGAGCCATGGCCTTGCACTTATGGTTATGTCACATCAGTGAAAATTTTTGGCGAACTAACGCGCCCTCGGTTTGTCAGTAGATAGTATTTTTTGCCAAATTGCCATGAATGCGCAATCTGGCGGGTGCAAATGTTCGCATCAGTGCGCAGTTTGATCTGGAAGATTCCGATTGATGGTACCTGCCGGGTGTCGTCAGACTGTCGCCACTGTTTACCATTCACATTCAAAGAAAATAATGATTGCCTGATGCCAAATTTACGCCTGATTGGAATAACCCTTTTCGCGCTTAGCGTCTCTGTCGGCACCCACGCTGAAGAGAAGCGGTATGTTTCGGACGAATTGAGCACCTGGGTCCGCAGCGGCCCCGGCGATAATTACCGCCTTGTTGGCACGGTAAACGCCGGTGAAGAGGTTGCCCTGCTGCAACAAAATAATGAGTATGGCCAGGTGCGTGACAGCAGCGGCCGTACTGCCTGGATCCCGCTTAAGCAGCTTAACACCCAGCCAAGTCTGCGCACCCGCGTGCCGGAACTGGAAAACCAGGTGAAAACGTTGACCGATAAACTGACCAATATCGACAACACCTGGAACCAGCGCACCGCGGATATGCAGCAGAAAGTGGCGCGCAGCGACGGGGTGATTAACGGTCTGAAAGATGAGAACCAGAAGCTCAAAAATGAGCTAATCGTCGCGCAGAAGAAGGTCAACGCCGCTAACCTGCAGCTTGATGACAAGCAGCGCACCATCATTATGCAGTGGTTTATGTATGGCGGTGGCGTGCTGGGCGCGGGTCTGCTGCTCGGCCTGCTACTGCCGCACATGATCCCGACACGTAAACGCAAAGATCGCTGGATGAACTAAGCCGATTCGCCATCTTCTCTACACTTACGTATTATCTGACGACAAATGTGTAGAGGAGAGTGGCGGGTGAAGAGTTATCTGGTCGGTGGTGCAGTACGCGATACATTGTTGGGTCTGCCGGTCAAAGACAGAGATTGGGTAGTGGTCGGCGCCACGCCGCAAGAGATGCTCGACGCGGGCTACCAGCAGGTAGGCCGCGATTTTCCTGTGTTCCTCCATCCGCAAAGCCGCGAAGAATATGCACTGGCGCGCACCGAGCGGAAGTCCGGCTCCGGCTATACCGGTTTTACCTGCTATGCCGCCCCCGATGTCACCCTTGAGCAGGATCTGCTGCGCCGTGATTTAACCGTCAACGCACTGGCGCAGGATGAAAACGGCACGATTATCGACCCGTTTAATGGTCAGCAGGATCTGCGTCAGCGCATTCTGCGCCATGTCTCCCCCGCGTTTAATGAAGATCCGCTCCGCGTGCTGCGCGTGGCGCGTTTCGCCGCCCGTTATGCCCATCTCAGCTTCCGTATTGCCGATGAAACCATGACGCTGATGCGCGACATGACCGGGGCGGGCGAGCTGGCGCACCTGACGCCTGAGCGAGTGTGGAAAGAGACGGAGAGCGCGCTGCGCACCCGTAATCCGCAGGTCTACTTTCAGGTTTTGCGTGACTGCGGCGCGCTGAAGGTGCTCTTTCCTGAGATCGATGCGCTGTTTGGCGTTCCGGCCCCGGCGAAATGGCACCCGGAGATTGATACCGGTATTCACACGCTGATGACGGTATCAATGGCAGCGATGCTGAGCCCCGAGGTGGATGTGCGTTTCGCCACGCTGTGCCACGATCTCGGCAAGGGGCTGACCCCACCTGCGCTCTGGCCACGCCATCACGGTCACGGCCCGGCGGGTGTCCGGCTGGTTGAGGGGTTGTGCCAGCGCCTGCGCGTGCCGAATGAGCTGCGCGATTTAGCGAAGCTGGTGGCCGAGTACCACGATCTGATCCACACCTTCCCTGTTTTGCAGCCGAAAACCATCGTCAAACTGTTCGACTCTATTGATGCCTGGCGCAAACCGCAGCGGGTCGAGCAAATCGCGCTGACCAGCGAAGCGGATGTGCGCGGGCGTACCGGCTTTGAAGCCATTGATTACTCGCAGGGGCGCTTACTGCGTGCGGCCTGGGAAGTGGCACGTGCTGTGCCGACAAAAGCGGTGATTGAAGCAGGTTTTACCGGTGCGGCAGTGCGTGAAGAGTTGACCCGCCGACGTATTGCGGCGGTTGCGCAGTGGAAAGCAGAGCACTGCCCTCAGCCCGAAGCCTGAGGGCGATAACGCTTAGAAGAAGACGACGTAGACCGCTGCGGCGACGATAAAGCGGTAGATCGCGAACGGAATAAAGGAGATGTGTTTAATCAGCTCCAGGAAGGTTTTGATCGCGATCAGCGCGACAATAAACGCCGTCACAAAACCGACGGCGAACATCGGGATATCGCCAGTGGTGAGAAAACCGATGCTCTTATAGAGATCGAGCGCCGTCGCGCCCATCATCATCGGCACCGCCAGCAGGAACGAGAACTCCGAAGCCGCGTAACGGCTGACACCCACCAGCATACCGCCGGAGATGGTCGCACCGGAGCGGGAGAAGCCCGGCCACAGCGCCAGACACTGGAAGCAGCCAATCAAAAACGCCTGACGGTAGGTCATATCATCCACGCCCTGCGCACGCGGCACTTTCGGCTTCAGCAGTTCGGCGGCGATCAGCAGCACGCCGCCAACCACTAAGGCATAGGCGACATTTTTCGGGTTGAAGAGCGTTTTGATCGCATCGTGCAACACCAGGCCAATTACCACCGCCGGGATCATGCCAAGCAGAATATGGATCAGCGACAAACGCCCGCTGCCGGTGCCTTCATGGCGCGGCGGTTTGCCAAAATGGATGCCGATAAGGCCAAAGAGGCGGCGCCAGAACATTACCACCACGGCGAGGATCGAGCCGAGCTGGATCACCACTTCGAAGGTTTTTGCAGTATCGCCTTCAAAGCCCAACAGATGCCCGACGATAATCATATGACCCGTACTTGAGACGGGAAGAAACTCGGTAAGCCCCTCAACGACACCAAGAATGGCCGCCACCAGCAGGGAGTGCATATCGCTCATCAAATAAACCCCTAAAAAGATATAAAAAACGGCTCATCCAATGGAGAAGCCGCGAAAAGCCGTATCTATGACCTGAATACTAGCGTTTGGTTTAACGATGATGAATTTAAAAACTTTTTTTCGGATTTAGGCCACGCTCGATGATCACGCCGACATTTTTTGCCCGCGCTACCGCGCCAGGTTTGCTCAGTTTGATGCGCACCCAGGGGGAGCTAAAGCGCGCAAGCAGCAGATCTGCCACCTCTTCCGCGACGCGTTCGACCAGCGCAAAACGCGCACCTTCGACATGCCCGACGACGGTATCGGCAATATCCGCATAACTCAGGCAGTCCTGAACATCATCACTCTTTGCCGCCTGACGGTTATCCCACGCCATTTCGATATCGAACACCAACTGCTGTTCAATGGTCTGTTCCCAGTCGTAAACACCAATGGTGGTGATCACAGAAAGCTGTTCGATAAATACAATGTCCATTTTTCTCCGCCTGCTTATTTGCGTCTGGGCTACTGCCGCCAGGCCGCTAATTGAGTGGTTATCTTTCAGGATTTGCACGAAACCCGGATACCACTTTGCAAAATTTATGCGTATTATCCATGGATGCAGAGAATAAAACGACATTTTCAAAACGGAACAGCGTTATGAGTGCAATCGCGCCTGGGATGATCTTCCTTGCGTACCTTTGTGGCTCAATCTCCAGCGCCATCCTGGTCTGCCGCCTTGCAGGTTTCCCTGACCCGCGAGAGAGTGGCTCCGGTAATCCCGGTGCTACCAACGTATTACGTATTGGCGGCAAGGGCGCAGCCGCAGCGGTACTGATTTTTGATGTTTTAAAAGGGATGCTGCCGGTCTGGGGCGCCTATGCGCTTGGCGTTACGCCCTTCTGGCTGGGCCTTATCGCTATCGCCGCCTGTCTGGGCCATATCTGGCCGGTATTCTTTAAATTTAAAGGCGGTAAAGGCGTGGCCACCGCGTTTGGCGCGATTGCGCCGATTGGCTGGGATTTAACGGGCGTGATGGCAGGTACCTGGCTGCTGACGGTGCTGTTAAGCGGCTACTCGTCGCTGGGGGCAATTGTCAGTGCGCTGATTGCGCCATTCTATGTCTGGTGGTTTAAACCGCAGTTCACCTTTCCGGTGGCGATGCTCTCATGCCTGATCCTGCTGCGTCATCATGACAATATTCAGCGTTTATGGCGGCATCAGGAGAGCAAAATCTGGACGAAGCTGAAAAGGAAGAAGCGGCAGGATAAAGCGTAGATTTGCCCGGCGCGTGAAAACACCGGGCAACAGTAAATTACGCGGCGGGAAGTTCGGCCAGCGGCCAGCGCGGACGCACCGTTACGCCAAGCCCGACATCGTGACCTGCTTTCAGGCGCACCATGCCCGCATAAGCGATCATCGCCCCGTTATCGGTACAGAATTCCGGGCGCGCATAGAACACTTCCCCGCGACGTTTTTCCATCATCTGCCCCAGTTTCGCACGCAGCGTACGGTTAGCGCTGACGCCGCCCGCCATCACCAGCCGGGTAAAACCAGTTTGATCCAGCGCGCGCTTGCACTTGATCATCAGCGTATCAACTACCGCATCCTCAAAGGCGCGCGCGATATCTGCCCGGGTCTGATCGTCATTGCCACTATTACGAATGGTGTTGGCGGCAAAGGTCTTCAGGCCGGAGAAGCTGAAATCGAGCCCCGGTCGGTCGGTCATCGGACGCGGGAAGACAAAGCGCCCCTCTGTTCCTTGCGCCGCCATCTTCGACAGCATCGGCCCGCCCGGGTAATCAAGACCCAGCAGTTTGGCCGTTTTGTCGAACGCTTCGCCGGCAGCATCATCTATAGACTCGCCAAGCAGTTCATAATGACCGATGCCGGTCACGCTAATCAGCTGCGTGTGACCGCCGGAAACCAGCAGCGCGACAAACGGAAACGCAGGCGGATTCTCTTCCAGCATCGGTGCCAGCAGGTGCCCTTCCATATGATGTACGGCAATCGCCGGAACATCCCAGGCGAAGGCCAGCGAACGACCAATGGTTGCACCAACCAGCAGCGCGCCGACAAGGCCTGGACCCGCAGTATAGGCCACTGCATCAATCTGTTTGGCCGTTAATCCGGCCTCTTTTATGGCGGCCTGGATCAGCGGCACGGTTTTGCGCACGTGGTCACGGGAGGCGAGCTCCGGCACCACGCCGCCGTAATCGGCGTGCAGTTTTACCTGACTGTAGAGTTGGTTAGCGAGAAGACCCTTCTGGTCGTCATAGATAGCGATGCCGGTTTCATCGCAGGATGTTTCAATACCCAGTACGCGCATGGCTCTGTTTACCTCTTTGCAATAGCGCGCAGTGTAGGGCGAATGCGGGGCGATGTAAAACTTTGCTCACTTGTGCAGCTGAGTTCGTGTATACTCCTCACCCTTACAAAAGTCCCCTTTCAAAAAGGGCGGCGGTGCTTTACAAAGCAGCACCAGTTGCAGTAAAATTCCGCACCATTTTGAAATAAGCTGGCGTGAACGCCAGCGGCAAACCGATTTAATCAAAGGTGAGAGGCACATGCCGGTAATTAAAGTACGTGAAAACGAGCCGTTCGACGTAGCTCTGCGTCGCTTCAAGCGTTCCTGCGAGAAAGCAGGTGTTCTGGCGGAAGTTCGTCGTCGTGAGTTCTATGAAAAACCGACTACCGAACGTAAACGCGCTAAAGCATCCGCTGTGAAACGTCACGCGAAGAAACTGGCTCGCGAAAACGCACGCCGTACTCGTCTGTACTAATTACAGAGGGCGAGCGCCCTCTGTGTTAGACCGAGTTGTAGTTGTAAGGCCGTGCTTCCGAAAGGAATGCGCGGCTTATTTTCGTTTATAACCTGATATAATTTTCGCCTTTTCAGCAACTTACCGCTGATGAGCATAACGAAAATTATATAAGATCAAAACGGGGCCTATGGCTGGACGAATCCCACGTGTTTTTATCAATGACCTGCTGGCGCGTACCGACATCGTCGATCTTATCGACGCGCGCGTAAAGCTAAAAAAGCAGGGCAAGAACTACCACGCGTGCTGTCCATTCCATAACGAGAAAACCCCCTCTTTCACCGTGAACGGTGAAAAACAGTTTTACCACTGCTTTGGTTGTGGCGCGCACGGCAACGCCCTCGACTTTTTAATGAACTACGACAAGCTCGAGTTCGTCGAAAGCGTCGAAGAGCTGGCGGCAATGCACAACCTCGAAGTGCCGTTCGAAGCAGGCAGCGGACCGAGCCTGATAGAGCGCCATCAACGGCAAACACTCTATCAATTGATGGACGGGCTGAATGCTTTTTATCAGCAGTCGCTGACCCAATCCGCCGCAGAGCCTGCTCGTCAGTACCTCTCCAGGCGTGGTTTGAGCAGTGAAGTCATTACGCGATTCGCTATTGGTTACGCGCCGCCCGGTTGGGACAACGTTTTAAAGCGTTTCGGCAACAATAGCGAAAACCGCAAGTCGCTGATCGATGCAGGCATGCTGGTCACAAACGATCAAGGACGCAGTTACGATCGCTTCCGCGAGCGGGTGATGTTTCCGATTCGCGACAAGCGCGGCCGGGTGATTGGTTTTGGTGGACGCGTGCTGGGCAACGATACGCCCAAATACCTGAACTCCCCGGAAACGGATATTTTTCATAAGGGCCGCCAGCTATATGGCCTCTATGAAGCGCAGCAGGATAAGGATGAACCGCAGCGGCTGTTAGTGGTCGAAGGTTACATGGACGTGGTGGCGCTGGCGCAATATGGCATTAACTATGCCGTTGCATCGCTTGGCACCTCCACGACGGCGGATCATATTCAGCTGCTGTTCCGGGTGACCAAAAACGTTATCTGCTGTTACGACGGCGACCGTGCCGGCCGCGAAGCCGCATGGCGGGCGCTGGAAACCGCGCTGCCCTATATGAGCGACGGGCGGCAGCTGCGTTTTATGTTTCTGCCGGATGGCGAAGATCCGGATACGCTGGTGCGTAAAGAGGGCAAAGAGGCGTTCGAAGCGCGGATGGAGCAGGCTCAGCCTCTCTCCACGTTTCTGTTTAATAGCCTGTTGCCGAAGGCGGATCTCACCACGCCGGATGGGACAACGCAGCTTGCCGCGCTGGCACTGCCGTTGATCAACCAGGTGCCGGGCGAGACGCTGCGCATTCAGTTACGCCAGATCCTCGGCAACAAGATTGGCATTTTCGACGATGCACAGCTCGATCGATTAATGCCAAAGCAGGTAGAGAGCGCGGCGGCGCGCCCTGCCCCTCAGCTAAAACGCACAACCATGCGTATACTGATAGGGTTGTTGATTCAGAATCCGGAGCTTGCACCAAAAGTGCCTTCGCTGGCCGGTCTTGATCAATCCAGACTGCCCGGACTTGGCTTATTTGCAGAACTGGTCAACACTTGTTTGTCTCAACCTGGTCTGACAACTGGGCAGTTACTGGAACATTATCGCGGCACGAATGAGGCCGCAACCCTTGAAAAACTGTCAATGTGGGACGATATAGCAGATAAGGACATCGCTGAAAAAACCTTTACCGACGCGCTCAATCATATGTTTGATTCGATGCTTGAACGGCGACAAGAAGAGTTGATAGCTCGCGATCGCACGCACGGTCTAAGCAGCGAAGAACGCCGGGAGCTCTGGCAGTTGAACCAGGAGCTGGCTAAAAAATAAATTCAACGGCTTAAGTGCCGATAATCGTTCGGGTTGATCCCGACAGCCGCGACGAGGGCCAGCGGCAAAAATATAAATACACCCTCGCGTTAAATGTTGGCGGTTTATTTCGCTAACCGACACCAACCTCATGAATTTAAGTGTGGATACCGTCTTATGGAGCAAAACCCGCAGTCACAGCTGAAGCTTCTTGTTACCCGTGGTAAGGAGCAAGGCTATCTGACCTATGCCGAGGTCAATGACCATCTGCCGGAAGATATCGTCGACTCCGATCAGATCGAAGACATCATCCAAATGATCAACGACATGGGCATCCAGGTGATGGAAGAAGCGCCGGATGCTGATGATCTGTTGCTGGCTGAAAACTCCAACAACACAGACGAAGATGCTGAAGAAGCCGCTGCACAGGTTCTGTCCAGCGTAGAGTCTGAAATCGGACGAACTACCGACCCGGTGCGCATGTACATGCGCGAAATGGGCACCGTTGAACTGCTGACCCGTGAAGGCGAAATCGACATCGCCAAACGTATTGAAGACGGGATTAACCAGGTTCAGTGCTCCGTTGCCGAGTATCCGGAAGCTATCACCTACCTGCTGGAACAGTATGACCGTGTTGAAGCAGAGCAGGCTCGTCTCTCCGATCTGATCACCGGTTTCGTCGATCCGAACGCCGAAGAAGATATGGCGCCAACGGCGACCCACGTCGGCTCTGAGCTCTCCAGCGAAGAGATGGACGACGATGAAGATGAAGAAGAAGACGACAGCGATGACGACAGCGACGATGACAACAGCATCGACCCTGAGCTGGCGCGTGAGAAATTCGCTGAACTGCGTACGCAGTACGAGCTGGCTCGCGACACAATCAAAGCAAAAGGACGCAGCCACGCTGCCGCACAGGAAGAGATCCTTAAGCTGTCTGAAGTCTTCAAGCAGTTCCGTCTGGTGCCGAAGCAGTTCGATTACCTGGTAAACAGCATGCGCGTGATGATGGATCGCGTACGTACCCAGGAACGCATCATCATGAAGCTGTGCGTTGAACAGTGCAAAATGCCGAAGAAAAACTTCATCACCCTCTTCACCGGTAATGAAACCAGCGAAACCTGGTTCAACGCCGCGCTGGCCATGAACAAACCGTGGTCTGAGAAGCTGAAAGATGTGACTGAAGAAGTGCAACGCGGCCTGATGAAGCTGCAGCAGATTGAAGAAGAGACCGGCCTGACGATTGAGCAGGTTAAAGATATCAACCGTCGTATGTCTATCGGCGAAGCGAAAGCGCGTCGTGCGAAGAAAGAGATGGTTGAAGCGAACTTGCGTCTGGTTATCTCTATCGCCAAGAAATATACCAACCGTGGTCTGCAGTTCCTCGATCTGATTCAGGAAGGGAACATCGGCCTGATGAAAGCGGTTGATAAGTTTGAATACCGCCGTGGTTACAAATTCTCGACTTACGCAACCTGGTGGATCCGTCAGGCAATCACCCGCTCTATCGCGGATCAGGCACGTACCATCCGTATTCCGGTGCATATGATTGAGACAATCAACAAGCTCAACCGTATCTCTCGCCAGATGCTGCAGGAGATGGGCCGCGAGCCGACGCCGGAAGAGCTGGCTGAGCGTATGCTGATGCCGGAAGATAAGATCCGCAAAGTGCTGAAGATCGCCAAAGAGCCAATCTCCATGGAAACGCCGATTGGCGATGATGAAGATTCGCATCTGGGTGATTTTATCGAGGATACCACTCTCGAGCTGCCGCTGGACTCGGCGACCACCGAGAGCCTGCGCGCTGCAACGCACGATGTGCTGGCTGGCCTTACCGCTCGTGAAGCGAAGGTGCTGCGCATGCGTTTCGGTATCGACATGAATACCGACCATACGCTGGAAGAAGTGGGTAAACAGTTCGACGTTACCCGCGAACGTATCCGTCAGATCGAAGCGAAGGCACTGCGCAAACTGCGCCACCCGAGCCGCTCTGAAGTGCTGCGTAGCTTCCTCGACGATTAATCGTCACGCCAGACAAAAAAGCTCCCAGACGGGAGCTTTTTTTTCGCCTGTTATTTACAAGCCGCGCGATGCCAGCGCCTCATCCAGTTCACGGTATGCCTCTACGAGCTTCTCCAGCGAAGCGCGGTTCAGGCCGCTGGGATTCGGCAGCACCCAGATTTGCGTCACGCCAATGGTCATCTCCTGCTTACCCCACTTCGCACCGCGCACGCTAAAGGCCTGCTCAAACGCCTGTTTGCCAAGCACCGCCAGCGCAGCGGGCTGATACTCCTCTATTTTATGTACCAGATCCCTGCCGCCGGTGCGCAGCTCATGTAGCCCGACTTCCGTCGCCTGGACCGTTGGACGCTGTACCAGCATGGTAATGCCGCAGCGCGTATCCAGCAGATGGTGCTCATCCTCAGGGCGCAACTGCTGGTCGGTAAAGCCGGCCTTGTGAATCACTTTCCAGAAGCGATTCCCCGGATGTGCAAAATGAAATCCCGTATGGGCAGAGGATTTCCCCGGATTAATGCCACAAAACACGACGCGCAGACCCGGCGCCAGAATATCGTGGATCATGCTTTACTCCCGATTAGAAACGATAAACTTAAGTATAAGAGATTGAAAATGCGCTGTTTATAAAAACATCAGCCGGGCGATTCCTGCTGGATTGCGAGGGTAAGTTACTCTATAATTCACCGCCACGGCCCCTTAGCTCAGTGGTTAGAGCAGGCGACTCATAATCGCTTGGTCGTTGGTTCAAACCCAACAGGGGCCACCACTTTTCAATAAGTTAGCCTGAATCGCCGCATGCTTTCTTTTTATAGGATACCCATAGGATACTTGGTGTAAGTACAACTGAGTAATTCCCTTCGGGTTCTACCCACCCTCATGCGGTAAATGCTATATAAAAAACACTACTTTGCTCATGAGGGGACAATATGAAGGTATTCATTAGTTGGTCAGGACCTACAAGTCACAAGGTGGCAAAAGTATTTAGAGATTGGATACCGAGTGTAATTCAAGCTGTACAGCCATATGTCTCATCTGAAGATATTGACAAGGGGGCTCGTTGGTCTAGTGATATTGCTGCGGAATTAGACCATTCTGCCTATGGTTTGATCTGTCTCACAAAACAAAACATACATGCTCCATGGATCAACTTCGAAGCGGGGGCATTAGGTAAAAGTGTTGATAAAAGTAACGTTAGTCCATTTCTTTTTAGAATAAACCCATCGGATTTCAATGGTCCTCTGCTTCAATATCAATCAACAAAATATGATAAAGAAGACATTTTTAAGCTTATGACATCCATTAATCTTTGTTGTGGAGATCATGCTTTAGAAGCAGAAAGATTGAATAAAGTCTTTGAAATGTGGTGGCCTGATTTAAAAAGCTCTCTTGATCGCATTCCTGATGATGAAGTAGAAGCATCCCAGCCTAAACAACTAGTCAGCAATAAGCAGACCGATTTAACGAAGTTTTCAACGATCCTTGAAGAGCTGCTTGAGCTTACACGCGGTAATTATCAACTACTACGTTCGCCTGAAACCCTTCTTCCGCCTGATTATATAACTTATGCATTAGGTAACAAACTAAAAGCACCTGCAATTGATGATGCTGTACTCGATATGATGAAAAGATTCAGTGAGTTAGAAGAGTTCGTAGCCTCAATACAGGATAATGAAGCACATGCAATGCTGAACGAATTAGTGTTCTCCTTATCTCAACCTCTAAGATATGTATATAAGAACGCTAGAAATAATTTTAATACAGGGGTTCGTTCTCGACGCATTCTTGGATAAAAATTTAATCTGCCATAAAAACAATAGCGTTATTATAATAGCGCTATTGCCTAATACAAACCACATTAAACTTTATGAATAAAAAGACTCTTTAAACTCCATTAAATGCCTGAACACGTTTTTTATATTTATCGCTAATATCAAATATAAAATCCTCATGTTCGGCCTGATAGGTGCCAAACGCCATGAGCGCAGCTACCGCCGGGTCTATCTTATTAGAGGATTTCTTTTTGTTGGGCTTGATGTTGGCATTGGCGTCAGACTCCATCACCACGTTACCAATCGCCCAGGCCAGAACCGGATCGCAGCGATGGCGTACCACGCTGCGGTTTACGAATACCTCAAAGGACTTCGCTACCGGGCTGAACCTGAGATAAGTTTGCGGGAACGGCTCCACATCAAGGCCCGCCCCCTGTAGCTGGGTGCGCAGATGCGTGGCGTTCCACGTATCGAAGCCCACCAGCCGGATATTGAAGATTTCAGCATCATGCAGGATATCGTCACGGATGCGGTCATAGTCGATGCAGTCACCGGGGGTAGTGCGTATCCATCCCGCTTTCACCCACTGGCGGTAGATGGCGCGGTTTTTGTTGGCTACGTTAAGCAGCTGTGCTTCTGGCAGATAATGACGGGTCAGGAGCCTGATCTCCCTGTCGAACGGGAAAGCGTAGCTCACACTAGTAATATCGCTGGTAGAGGACAGGTCAAACCCGGCGTAACACTCCATTCCGGCAAGGTCTTCTTCGTTGTAATCGAGCTTACAGGCATCCCATGCACCGGCCCCCATCCACGGCGTGGAACCCTGACACCAGATATTGAAACGCTTGGTAAGCATCTCCACCCACTGCGACGGTATGCCACGCGCTTTCTGAATGGTGGATTCCAGCTTCGCCGCATCCACGGACACATGCAGGTTAGGGTTAGCCTTGATCCACATTTCCGGCTGTTCAACCTCGCTTTCGTCGTCCAGCTCGTAGATCAGGACAAACAGCGAATCATTGCTCTCTTCCCCGGCCAGAATCTGACAACAGTAGTCATAATGCTGTTTACAGGCAGATACAACGTTACTACCGGCGGTAGTGATGGCGAACAAAATCGCCTCCGGACGAGCGCCCATGCCCAGCTCAAGGGCGGAATAAACGCCGTTATCCGGGTGAAGGTGGTACTCATCGACAATTGCCAAGCTGGGGTTAGTTCCTTCAATGGTGGCCGCTTTCGCCGCCAGCGGCTTTAAAAGGCTGTTGCTCTTCGGGAAAATAACCTTATGCGCCTGAATATTGACGCGTTTTTTCAGCGGCTTTGACAGCAAACACATCTGACGGGCATCGTCGAACACGATTCGGGCCTGATCCCGGCTAACCGCCGCCGTGTAGATATCCTGCTGGCCTTTCTCCATCACCAGAAACCAGTTAGCCAGCATAGCGGCCACGGTGGATTTGGCATTCTTGCGCGGCACCTCGATAAAGGCGCTGCTGTACTTACGGCGACCTGACTCCCTGACTTTAAAGCCCAACAGGTTAGCAAAGGCAAACTGCTGCCACGGCTCCAGCTCGATAGCCTGTCCGCGCAACGGGCCTTTGACGTGAGGGCAGAGCCGGGAGAACGCAATAAACCGCTCCACGGTCGCCACATCGAACACATAACAAGGGTCATTCAGGTCTGAAAAGTATCGCTCCACGGCCTGTTTCACCCGCTTACAGGCGGGAATTTCGCCCGTTTTTATCGCGCTTGCGTACTCATCCCAGACGGTCAAGATCATCTTCCTCTTCCGTTTCCACCGGGTTACGGCGGCGGCTTACCGGATCAAAGCCCAGCAGCGACGACATTTTAATCATGATTTTTTCAGCATCGGATTTCGCTTTCAGCGCCGGATTGCTGGTGGTTGCACCGCGCGAACCTTCGACAGAAAACCCACGCAGGCCAATATCTTCAACGGCTTTCCGGTACATCGAGTAGTTAACGCAATAAAGCTCCAAGCTGTTCCAGTCGGCGGGAGTCAGATCCCCGCGTTCGGCCAGTTGCTTCGCTTTCGTCTTCCACTGCTGCCCTGCAATTTCATCAAGGTAAGCGGGTGGTTTGGGTGGTCTTGCCATAACTTCCTGTTTCCTTAAGGCTTACTGCTATCAAAAAAATCACCGTGCGTAAAAATTTGAGGGGGCGGGTGGTGCCGGGCAATCCGGGTTTTGTCCTGAAATACCCCCCCACCCCGGCGGTGCGGCCTGTCAGCGGTTGCGGAAGCACTCCATCACCTCCCGCTCACGTTCACTCCTGCGCTGGACAGGCTGTCGCTCATTGCGTCTGGTGCGTGCCTGCATGAAGTCATTACGGCACCGGGCCAGTGACTGATACAGATTCGCCACGTCTTTCTCATTCATGGCTAGCCTCATACATCCAGTCAGTACGCTGTGCTGCCCGCACTTCCTCCTCGCAGTACATACCCGCTTTGCGGTTGGCTTTGGTGATAGGGTCTCGCTGTGTGGTCTTCTGGCTATGATGTGTCTGGCATAACGGCTGATGATTCCACTCAGGCCAGAACAGAACGTCATCGCCACCATCGACAGGAATGATGTGATCGACAATCTTTGCAGGGACGTATAGGCCCAGCCTCTGGCACTCAACACACAGGGGATAACGTTTCAGAAACTGCGCGCGATATTTCTCCCATGAGGCTGAGTAACCACGGGCACGGCGGTGGCCGCGTCTGGCATCTTCAGCCCGCCACGCTTCCCGCTGATGCTCATCACACTTCCCCGACTTCACCCGCTTATTGCACCCCGGCGCAGTGCACCGGCGCAGTGGTTGCCATGGCATCAGTACACTCCCACATCACGGTAGGCAGACCACAACGCAGAGACAGCCATCGGTATCTCCTTGGCGTCGGTGTCACCAATCATCGTGCGATACTCGTATAGCTGAGAGACGTACATCAGACAGCCAATCTTGATAGCTGGCGTAAACTCCAGCCCGTTATCGAACCGCTTGCCGATATGCTTCTGGCAGACCTCCAGCGCCGCATCGATGTATGCCTGTATCAACGTATCTTCGTAATCATCATCAATACGGCAATGCAGTTTTGCTTCATCAACTGTGATTTCTGCTCTCATTTTTCCGTTCCTGTCTTGCAGAGAATTTCCAGCCGGGTACCTTCCGCATCAGGTACAGGAGGCCCGATAATATTGAGAGTGCTGCCGGCAAACGGGCCAGTGAGTACTTTCAGACGACTGGCGGCCGTGATATCGCGGCGAAAACGCACCCACACGCGGATAGTCGCTTCGGCAAGCTCAGCACCTGACGCCATTAATTCACGACCGCTCATCCCCTTTACCTCCGCCCAGATGGTTTCCCCGTCTTCCCACTTCTGGATAACCTGCCCGGAAGGTGATCTTGATGAAGTAAAAGTACGGATAGTGATGCGGTTTCTCAGGCCACCAGCTCTCATTCTTCGCCTTCCTTGCTGTCTTTGCTGATCTTCACTTCCTGTTTCCATGCCTGACTGAACTCATCACCACCATCACGCGGCGGCATCCCCTCGCGCTCCCGGGCTTCATTGGGGTTCATGATCCCGTTCTTGATGCCACGCTCATAGGTTGCATAGCGTTCGGTAGGGGTGGCGCGGAGAAGATCGGCAGAATCGAACTCCACCTGATATCGGATACCCGGCACAGGTGAAGCCACCAGCAGCGCAGATTTGATCTGCTGCTCAAAGTTAGCCAGCCAGGGGCGCATCGTCATGGTGAGAAAAGCGCGGCTTGCCTCGCTGAAGTTGCTGTAGGTACTGTTGCTGTATTCCTGCAGGAAGATGGGCGACACGTTGAACATGCGGGCAATGTCTTCGATGGTGAAGCGCCGGGAGGCCAGCCACTCAGCATCCTGATTGCTCATGCCAAGCTGCTTATAGTCCATGCCCCCTTCAAGGATCGGCGTTTTACCGGCGTTTCTGGCACCTTTGTAGCGTTCCAGCGCATCCATTGCCTGCTTGCCTTTAACACTGTCCAGCCATTCTTTAGCCGTGATAACGCCCGATGCCATCATGCCGTCTTTCATGATGCTGGCACCGTGACGCTGCTGGGCCAGACCTAACCCCAGCGCCTCACGGCAGATGGTGATCGGCGAACGCCCCAGAAAAGCATCGTCGGTGGAGTAACGCAGGTGAAGGACTTCCTCCTGCAGGCAGGTGCGCACCGCTCCGGTAAAAGGCTCAGTGATGCTGTACCTGTATTTATGCTCGCCGATACGCTCGGGCACCACCGCACCGGGCGCATACGGATGCAGTGATTGTGGCTGACCGTCGCGGCCCCACTGGATCACCGCGTAGGCGTTACCGTTCAGCAGGCAATGGCGCATCATCGTGCGTTTGAACTGGTAGGGTGTCTGGCAGTCGTTAGGCTGCTCATTCAGCAAAAAAATCGACCGGATGATTGCTCAGCCATTCCCGCGCCTCGCGTCCGTTATCGTTGCGTACCCGGTACAGATAGCAGGGCATGGTTGCCACCGCCTCGCTGATAACCGCCACGGCATTCATGACTGCCGGCAGGGATTCCGCAGTGCCGGCAGACACATATTCACCGGATCCGGTATTCGGGATCCCTGCCATGGCCATAAATTCGTCGATGGTCATGCTGCGCTGCTCTGCCTTGCTGCTAAAAGGCCAGATATTCCACATATCACAGCCCCGCCAGGTCAGCCCAGTGTCGGCGGTTATCACCGGCATAGCGCAGTTCAGGATGCTGGGAGAAAAGAGAGCGGTGTGCGATTTCAGCACCTGATTCTGGGTACGCGGGCATTGATGTTACTGTAATTTCCCGCAGTTCAGCGGCAGTGACGGTTCGCAGGTAAGGCGACTGCGCAATATCCCAGGATTCCTTTAGCGCGCGGAAACCGAAGCTCATGCCGGAAATGTCCCCTCGCTCCACCAGCGCCAGCACATCATTGCCAAGCTGGGTATCCGGTGGTGCCAGCTCGAAGCGCAGCCCGGTAACATCTTCTGATAACACCAGCGTGCCGGATTTGGTACGGCCCAGCAGCTGGGTATAGTTATGTTCGTATAACGCGCGCACATAAATACCGGATGCCAGGCTGTCTTTGAACGCCCCGGGCGCGAACTGCTCGCGGAACTCATCCCAGATAATTTCTGACAGGCTGTTCCAGCGCACGGCATAGCCCACCAGCTTTTTGTTGCTGGCGCTCAGATTGGTCGTGCGGATTTCAAAATCGATTGTTTTCATTACTGGACTCCACAGAGGGCAAAAAGGGGCCAGAGCCCCTTCAACGTGAGATCAGGAACCAGAGCCGGAAAGTTCAAGCACTTTAATTGCACTGGAGTCCACCACGCCGCCGCCCAGGTATTTATCGGTATGCACTTTGTAGAAGCCGGGCTCGGTGATGTTATCGGGGCGGGTACGAACACCAGTGGTGTGATCCACAATGAAGTAACCGCGTTTGAAGTCGCCCACGGCCAGGAATGCATTTCCAGGCAACGCATCAGGCATGGTTTCGAGATACTGAACCGGGCGGCCCAGCAACGTGTCAGGGGAGCCAGCAACGAGACGATCACGCCAGATATAATCCCCGTTGCCGTTTTTCAGTTTTTGCAGCGTGGCGGCGGTGCCGGAATTCATCACCCATACAGCATTTTTACGGTATCTGGCTTTCAGCTTGTAAAGCAGGTCGATTAGGCCATCAGAGGAAACGGCCGGGGTTTCCACCTTTTCCAGCGTGCCGAACGGGCGTGTTTTGTCGCTGGTAGCTGCGCGTGGATAAGCTAGGAAACCTCTGGATTTTTTATCGCCATCGCCATTCACCAGATCGTTTTCTTCGGTAGTGGTGAACGTGTCGGCCACTTCCGAGGCCAGCCATCCCAGAATATCCACTTCAGAGAAGTCGAGGATCTCCTGAGTGGTTTTCGGGTAGGCGTAGATCGGATTCAACTTGATATCAACACGTTCAAGCTTCGGCGTTGCGGTTTCGGTGCGCTCTTCACCTTCTGTACCACGTTTAACCGTCGCGCCCCCCACGGATACCAGCTTCTGGTATTCGTTGGTTTTGGTGGTTTTCACCGTGGCGATGGAGCGCATAACGCTTTCATCCTGCAGTTGGCGCATGATCTCTTTGTCCAGCTCGGGGATAACGGTATAACCGCCCTCAGCCGGAACCAGCGTACTGAGAGAGCGGGTATCACCCGTCATGATGTAATGACGCAGTTCATCGTTGCTCACGCTTTTACCTTCAACAGACTTTCCTGGCAGATTACGCTGATCATCGGCAACGGCTTCAAGGCGGGTAAGTTCTACTTCAAGCGCATCAGCCCGGGAGCGGAGTTCGTCGAACTGCTTACCCTCTTCATCATTCAGGCTGCGCTTTTCGCTGTCGGCTTTTTCCAGCATGGATCGCATCTGGCTTTTAAGTGAGGCTTTCTGCTGGCGTAATTCGAGTAATTTCTTCATGGAGTGGTTTCCGTAACAATTAACGTTGAGACGTGAAACCAGCAACTGGAGGGATGTCCACCTGGAAAGGAGACCGTCGCAGAACGGAAGAAACCAGGTGGACAGTGGCGGCTCACGTCTGAGTGCCACTTATCAAGATATATAGGAAAAATATAATGAAAACCCCTGCCAAACACAGGGGTAAAAATAGGTAAGATTGAGTACAAATAATTTACAAATCTTTTTTCTTTTCTACCAAGCTTAATAGCGCCGGAACTGAATTAAGCATCATCATAAGAAGGCAAATAACGAAAGAAGCAAATTCTGCAAAAGGCCCCAACTTTTCACCAAAAACTTTAGATATAAAGAATATATTTGGAATGAATATAATCATCGAAATTAAAAAAATAATTTTACTAAACAACTTATCAAATCTTGTCTTAATATTATTCCTTTCGAGCATTGCAAGCGAAACATAAGCGGTTATAAGAGAATAAAAAGACCATGTTAGGAAATTCGCAGATTCATTGAATGCTTCACGTATCATCAAGACATAATCTGGCATCATTTTCCCTCGCTTAACCATTCTGGTGGGATAGGCATCTTGTCCCGGTACTCGGTTAAATGTTCAATCATCGCATCAAGTTGTTCCCTGTTAGTTGCAAACATTTCCCCCGATAGCGTACTACGCACAAAATCGTGATGATCCGACCAAAATAGTGCTCCATCTGCGAGGGCTCGTCGGTATTCCCCAGCAGACATTAGGCTCATATCATGAATGCCGTACTGGTCATAGTGCTCTTTAATTTCCTGGATGCTCATTGGCATATTTAACCTCTTCGTTTTTCATTGTTCGCAAGTCGATGTGTTTTTATCTACCATTTTAAACTTACAGTGGTTGATACCATAAGTATAATAATCAATCAGTAAAAATTGTAGGTCAACCTTATTTCAATCAAGATATTAGATTTACAACTTCCTGATAACTTTGATTTAACCCAACTATTGCTCAGAAAAAAAACAGTAGATTTAGATGCGGTCTAAAAAACACTCTAAAATCGGGAGCTCGAAATGGCATTAAATTTACTGGATTTAGATAATGAAACTCGTCGCTTCATGTTTGATGAAATTCAGTTGGATAAGGAGAGCGATAATTTTTACCTAAGCTCTTTCTTAACTGCTCATGGTAAACAGATTTGGGCACAATTACTCGAACAATCAATTAACTATGATGACGTTTGGTTTGAGAGAGAAATCCAAAACCGTAGATTATTAGAACAGTTTTACACAAAAAGGAAACCTAATAGCCAAGCTTTAATGCAAGCACGCGTCCCTGTAACCGCCGCGCAGACATTAGCAGAGGGCGAATTTAATCGTCTCTATGTAAGAGGATTATGCGCACGGGTCCTAGCGGAAGGAGGCAGAGAAATCGAAGCATACAGAGCCAGGCATTCAGAAAACCCAAGAACCGCATCAATAGCTATTATTGGTCAAAGGTTTTCGGCAGAAAACATTCTCAATGACCTAAGGTCCAGCCAAGGCGTTGATAGTGCCTTTGGTTTGCCAGCAGGACCAAATTCTGGCATCAGTGCTAAAAGGATCTAGCTCGCGGGCAAATGGCTAAATACACCTCCTTACTTTTGGCATTCCGGAGGAGGTGTTTCCCACTTTCGGCCCACTTAGCATACTCCCCACTTACTTCCCACTGGTATTTGTAAAGATACCCGATTTGACCAGTAATGACGCGGGTTTCACGACTTTTACCCATTTCGTCCCTGTATATGGGCGCTATGTGGGGAAACGTTAGAGACATTCCCCACCTTCCCCACCAGCACCCCACTTAGTTGCCCACTTCCCTTAGCGACTGCACTGCCAACAAATCACCATCCTGTATAACCAGGCCGTTATCGATAAGCTTCTGCACCCAGCGAGTGAAATGCTTGGTGTTAATTCCCAGCGCCTTTAGGTCATCACGAATGACTGACCGATTACAGGGTTCATTGCGGGCAATACGGCTTCGGATGGCCTGCCACAGTGCCATGTGGTTATCACTGAGCTTTTCCACGCCCACCAGTTCAGGATCAATTTCTCTGGCATCTCTGGCCACATCACGAACCACCAGCGAGCAGACTATTTCCCCATCTTCATCGGTATACAGTTCAGCAGCGCGCAAGTCATACGCCCTGCGTTCCGGCTCCTCGGCATCCTTCATCTTTGTACAGGAAAGGATCAGCGCCGTGCCTTCCCCCTCGCGCTTAACGTTATACTCGGCATCAAGCGCGGCGCGGAAAGAACTGGAGCCACGCGCGCCTTTAGCTTCATCCTTGCCGGAGTGATGCACCACCAACACCGTAGCACCGGTTCTCTGCTTGATAACATCGCAGCCCTCGATAAACGCCCCCATATCGCGGGCATCATTTTCATCATTGCCACCAAAGCAGCGGGCCAGCGTGTCGATCACCACCAGGCGAACTGGTATACCGCATTCCGCAGTGATCTGCCTTGCGGCAAGAATCACCTCTGATACCTCGGATTCACGCACCGGGAAGACCGGGCGATTCACCAGCCAGAGATTGTTCACCTGCTGCCCGTGTATCTGCTCCCATGCTCTGATCCGGCGAGGCACACCCACACCACCCTCACCTACTACATACAGCACCGCGCCCTGTTCAACTTTCCGGCCAGACCAGGCAGCACCGGCGGCAATGTGACAAGCCCACGACACAGCGAGGAAGCTCTTATACGAGCCGCTGGGGCCGTATATGCTGCACAGGGACTGAGCTGGAAGCATATGTTTGATTACATAGTCCTGCCTGACGTTGTAGCCCTCAGAGCCACGGGTAAGAGGTAGCTTTGAAAGCCGCCCACCAGTATTGGCATCAGGAAAAGCACGCTGAATACGCTGCGTGTCTGCCAGCAAGGTATTCATTTCAACCTCGCCTATTTCCTCCACCAGCACAGAACGGCGGGCAATAATCATCTGCTTACGGTCGGTATCGAGAAAACCGGCGTCACACAGATCCTCATACGACATTTCGACTATCTGCTTTAACCGCACCGCCAGCTTGCCGTAGCGGGTGGTCGGGTCTTTGTGCTGGTGGAGCGCTTTATCAGCATCCGTGCGGCTGTAGTTCCGGCCATGTGCCCACAGATACGAACAGGTAAACAGGGCATCAGATACTGTCTCTACTGCTGCGAGTTGAGCCGTCATTGCGGGATACCTCCGCTCATCTGGAACTTGCCAAGCAGTGGATGGAACCAGTAGGCCGAACCGTATTTACGTTTGGCGCTGCGTAGCACCAGCCGTGCCGCCTCCCTGAATTTTTCATCAGGTGCAATGAATCCACCGGCTCTCATTTTGACCAGCATAACGCCGGTGTTTTTCGCCAGTTCTTCGGCCTTTTTAGTCGATATGCCGAACTCGGCCGCCAGCGTGGCAACAGGTGTCATCCCCGGCGGGATCTCACCGCCCTGGCTATCAGTCAGTGAGCGGACATGCCGCTCCAGCTCAAGAACGCGGTTCACCAGCAGATCAACGCGCTTTTCCAGTTCGTTAAATTTGACGTTGCTGATCATGACTTTTTCCCCTTGCCGCGTTGGGTGCGCACATAGTCCGCTGCATCACTGTTTTGATTCAGAGCCTGAGCCATCCTCGGAAGGTGACGTAGTGCATGGCTGACAAGTACCAAATCCCGGCGAGCATCCTCATCGGAGTAGTCTTCCGCATTAGTTGCATCGAACGCCAGATTGCCAATCAGAGTGAGCGCACTGTTGATGGCAAATGCGCCAGCAGCATAGAGATCACTGGATTCAGCTAAATCCTGATCAGAGAAGTGCTTAAAATCAGGGGTACTCTTTACAAGCTGATGGTAAATATCACGCATTTTTACGCCCTCCTTCATCACGGAAGGCCTGGTCAATTTCACGAACACGAAACAGTGCTTTATCCAAGAGCTCGAAGGAGAGCTCATTTTCATCAGGGTCTGCACCATGCAGCTCTGCGCTGGCAGTCAAAAGTGCGCTCAGCCGGCGGAATTCATCTTCAAAATCGAGGTCCTCAATTTTCCTGATCATGAAAACACCTCCGGCGCTGGCAAGCGGGCAGCCAGAGAAAGAATAAAATGTGGCACTAGAATGCTGCGGGCTTCACTTTCGGTTGCAGCTTCGACGGACAGGCGACAGGGTTTGGCCTTTTTGTCGTGGCGGTTGATGGCAAGAAAACGCCATGTATATTTGGAGCGAGTTTGGGTAGACTGATGGTCAGCCATAACTGTTACCTCGAATAACGGTTTGTGGTAAGAGGCCCGGTTAGTGTTGGCGCACTGCCGGGCTTCGCCTTTCCCAAGGTGTATTTCACCTTTCCTTTCAAAACTATCCCAAAGTGAAATACACCTCAAGGCTTTTTTTCTCATTTTTTTTGCGTATACTGAAATACACCTAACACAAGGACTCTCAGTAATGGCAACTGGTGCGAAAAACGCAAAATCACAAATGACCACCGTAAGAATCCCCCATGAGGTAATGGAGGATATCGAACGATTGCGGGAAGATGGTGAAAGCACCGCTGGATTCCTAGTGGCTGCCGCCAAAGGCGAGATAAAACGTCGCCAGCGAAAAAGAACAAAAGATAAATTGGAGGAGTAAAAAATGCATATCCTTAAATGGATTATTGCGGTCTTGATTGTGTGTGCTCTTGCCATTGGGTATAACTGGCTAAAAGAAGATAAAAAACTTTGCCCTGCACCTAACTCGCCAGATGCAGCCAAAGTAGTGGAATGCGCAACTATACCTCCTAAGAACTGACTTAAATTAACCGGCTCAAAACTGAGTTCGTAAAGATACTCATTTTCCAATCTTTGGCGGACTTTTCCTCCACGAACGTAGAAGCTACATAAGGCGGAATTCCGCCCTCGGTTAAAAATCGGTCGCCCCAAATCTGGGGAGATTGCAGAGGTTACAAATTTTTTGTAGGTCTGCGCCGATGGCGTATACCCCTGCTGGGTGCAAATAGCGAGTTGCAGATTTGCAACACGGTTACTCACTAACTTCCACCAGCGGTGTAAGTCAATAAACTCTGAGATTTCGGCGGCGGCTAACTCCCTCAAATGGAGGACGTTAGAATCGGCTGAAATTTCAATGCCCAATAACTCACCCCATTGGGGGAAGTTACGTGCTCCTGTATTTGCAGGAACGGTCAGGCTTTGACCACTAGCTTCAGGCCTGGTATGCTGGATTTGATTAAGTTCTTTGTAGTGACATTGGCAGCTCGGCAAAGCTGCCTTTGTTTTATTCAGCGTCAGCATTCGGCACCTCCGGCAATACACCACCAGCGATCAGTTTTTGCGTTAGCCATTGCTCCCCTTTTCCCGTGAGCATCGTTGTGAATGAGGCTCTTATCTCACCATTCGTTTCATATGTCCCTTGGCGAACGGCAAAGTAACCGCTGTCGATATAGCGCTGCATAGGCAGGTTGTGGCGCTGACCGCCATTGATGAGTATCCCCTTCTGTCGCATCCACTCGAAGAGTTTGATCGGGCCAAGCCCTACAGCTTTAGCATAGTTAGGAATGGAAATACCCTTCCTGATATCAGCCACGCGATCGGCGAAATCAACTTTTGGTGCGACGGCCACCAGTCGGCTTTCAAGTTCGCTTGCCTTTTCTGCCAGATCAGCAGCAAGGCGCAGGGCTTCCGGTAACGTCTCGGGAATATTCGCGGCGTTTTTTGACTGGCGTTCACAGTTGATAAAGTAGCGTCGCACCTCCCGCCCTTTTTCATTACGCTCTACCATTGCCAGCTCTTTACCCATATCAATAGTGATCAGGTAATCATGTTCCATTTGCTGCCGAGATTTTGAGCTCGCCCGTTTTGGCGAGGTCAAATTTTCAACAATCACATAATCGAGCCCCTCGACAAAACCATATTGCTGAATACGTCCTTTAATCCAATTGGTGAAGTCACGACCAATAGCCAAAAACGTATGCAGCTTACGCCCGCTTACAGACTGAATTTCTTTCCCGCCGATATTGCTCATGGCTACAGGGATTCGCACAGCAAAGTTATTGACGGAAATTTCTTTCTGGCTGATTTCGGGGTGAGTCTGGCTACTGCCAGTTAAAGCAGTAATTTTTTTCGATACCATTTCAGTGCTCCAAATTCGCTATATTGAGAGCCGCCGCGACAGCATGAGCAATCCTGCATCATTACTACCTCAACGGCACGCAACAAATGAACCAGATGTTTTTATGAGTTCTGGACACGGCGTGTTGAAGCCAAGTAGCCATCGAGATCGGCCTTCATATAGATGACCTTGCGCCCTACCTTATGATGTGGAATACCCACTTTTCCGGTATGAGCCCAATTAGCCAACGTTTGGGAGTTAACACCAAGATAAGCAGCGGCCTCTGCGCGGGTCAGACGTTCTAATGAGAAAGGAGAATTGACTAATTTCATATTTATCACCGTGTATTAATGGTTAACAACAGTGATAAATATCTATGATTGTGTAATGCCTTATTAGCCCTGTAACTGGTTAAAGGTGCTCAACTGCCGGATGCGAGGACACTCTAACCAGCAATACTCCCCCAATAGCCGGCTAATGGGGGAATACTAATTCAAGCCTTGTATATTTTTCTGGTTTTGGGGGCCTCAGACCAGAGAGAGTTATCCAGTTATCCAATGCATTACGGCTTACCTTGCCGTGATAATGAGCAGCTAAGGCATCAAGAAGTGCCGTTTTAGCACCACAAGGGTATTTTTCCCAGGTAAGTCTAATAACTTCAATAACCTCTGAGTAATATGGGCTGCGAGGTTTTTTAGCTTTTTCTCTTTGGGCTTCTGAAATAGCCTTTTGCGCTATATTATTAAATTCCCTGAGAGATATTTCGTCTCTAAAAACCTCCTCCATCACCAGTTTAATACCAATTCTGACAAGGTCATTTGCATTATTTTTCATACCAACAAAATATAACCCTAGCGCAGCATTCAAAATTGTTACTCCGTCTCCTGACAATGGAATATCGCTTAAAAACGGAGTTTTATTTTTATCCATATAAAGCAAGGTGTTAATTGACTAACTATCATTTACAGCTTCGTTTTTTTCCACCCCAATGAAATCAAGAAATTCCTCAAGAGGTTCATCAGAAGTTTCGAAATAACTGATTATAGTATTAACCATACTGCGAGCGGAGCTTTCTGAATCACCTGCTTTTAATGCCTCCCGCAAAATGGAAATAGAAAAAGAATCAGTACCATCAACAAATAATTCGTTTATGTACGCACCAACTATCATTGCTCTAAAATTAACTTCTGAGTTGGTCATGATTTGTACCCTTTATTATCATTTGAAATCTCGAAAATTAGTTTTCTTTTTTGATCTTCATTTAAAATTCCCAAAACAGCCATTAGCTGAGTATTAATATCTTTTGTTTTCCCAGCCATTTCAGCATATTCAAGAATTGCTCTCTCTATTCTTGAGGCTGGCTCCATCAGCTCATCAGCGCTGAAATGTAGATAGCCCTGCGTAACATCAGCGCTTCTCATCGTTCGGTGATTCAGCAGGCGTTTCAGAATGTAGTTGCCCACGCCCACCAGCTCAGCAATGGTCCCGAACGTTCGGCGGCCGTCATGCCATTTGAAAGGGATAGGCTGGAGCAAATCAGGATTTGGGTCAGGGACGGTAGCTGCGCTTATGCGATCAATGATATGTCTGTATTCTTTAATGACGCCCTTATCGCCAGGAAAAACTAATACGCCATCACTGGCTTTCATCTTGGCGCGACGACGGAAGAGTTTTAAAAGAGTTTCAGTGACAGGCAATTCAAGCGGATCACCATTCTTGGTGGTATCAATCCAAAAATAGCGACCACCGAGATTAACCCGCTCCCAGCTAAGTTCTAAAATTTCTGACTTACGTAGCCCGGTAAAAATAGCCATTTCCACAGCGTCGCACACTGCTGCGGCTATATCATCTCGCGCCAACTCAGCAATAGCACGCACGGAAGATAAGGCATTAAACCACCGGCTGAGTTCATTGGTGCGGATACGCTCAGTTTTCCTGACGGTTCCATGCCATTTTCGCTTCGTGCTGAGCACCATCGTGGGAGGGTCAGGGAGAAGGGTTTTACCATGTTCGTCGCGGTAATGATCATGAGAGAAACGGTATATAGCCCGCAGCACTCGCGCCCATAGATCAGCTTGCGCTTTACTACCTATTCCAACTCCAGCACGTAGCGTTGATTTGTCAGCACCAAACCACACGGTACCATCGGTGATTGCTTTATGTCTGCTTTCTACACGCTCGCGGCTTATTGAGGAAAGTGGCTGCTTAATCCAGTCACCAGAGAAATTTTGCAGAATGGAACGATATTGTTTTGCTGTATCGGCACTTAGCCTCTCGTCGCGGTTCTCAATGTAGGTAGCCAGTGCATCGGCAAGCGTAACGGTCGCTTTTTCGTTGACACGCTTAACCACATTGGGATTCCTCCCGGTTGTCGCAACGTCTCCAAGGAGTTCAAGTGCCTTTGCCCTGGCATTATCAATAGTAAGATCTGGAAAACGGCCGAGCGTAGCACGTATGAACTTGCCATTACGCTTACGCGAAATACAGAAGCTCTTAGCTCCACTGATCCCTACCCGAAGCCGCAGACCATTAACAACGGTATCAGCATACTCGACCTGCCCACGATCAGCGGGTGGTAGGCTTTCGAGTTTGGCTTTTGTAAATTTGAATGTTTCCACAAATACTCCGCACCAAGCGATTAGGGTATCCTGCGAATCGCTTGCAGGCTCTAGGATACCTATAGGATACCGCAAGGGAGTATTTTAGAGTATTTCTGGTTATTTATACAGTAAACTGATATCACTTAACTAACTGAAAATTATATATAATTATTTTTAGGTAAGAATTTGCATCCTAACTAATAATCGCTTGGTCGTTGGTTCAAACCCAACAGGGGCCACCAAATTTTAGCTTTAAAATCATACGATTAAGCCACTTCTAACAAGGTGGCTTTTTTGTTCTCTATGCTTGCTGTCCCCGTTTTGTCCCCTCAAGTCCCGCCTGCGGAATCACAGCCTGCCATGGTTTGCCCTTTTACTTCTCTGGAAAGTAAAAGGGGTCACGTTAGAACGTAACCCCCTGATATCAATGATGAGTTGTGCATTGAAAAACCCGCTTAAGCGAATTCATCTCCATCAATAATCGCCAGCACCCTGTCCAGATAGGTTTTACTCATCTTGCTTTCCGTTGCCTCACGCAGGTATTTCGGAATACGTTCAACAAACTCAGAGCGAGAAAGCGGTTGATGCTCGACCAACGCTTCAATCATTGCAGGACGCAGCAACTTGCTCTCATCGGCAATATAGGGGCACTCTACGTCAATGACCTCACGGGCAAATCTTTCAAGACGTAATCTGAGTGGCTCACTGTGGTCGCTAAAATCCGCAATATTATTACTTGCGGTTTGCCCTTCAACAACCAGCTGTGCGATAGCTTGCTCTTCAGAGTACTCCTCTTCCGCAACCGTGGTTTTCAACCGATTTAACTCGCGAACGATGGGCTCCAGGATCTCATCGGGATTACTGAACCAGTCTGTGGACCAGATACGACGAATTCTCCACCCCAAGCCCTCCAGCACATCCTGACGCAGGCGATCTCTGTCACGCGCTGACTTAGCAGAGTGATAGGTCGCACCATCACACTCAATACCCATCAAATAGCGCCCCTGCTTACCGGGATCGCGCACCGCAATATCAATAAAGAATCCGGCGACGCCAACCTGGGGTTCACAGCGGAAACCGGCATTTTCCAGCGCTGTAATAACAGAGACTTCGAAATCACTGTCCGGTGCTTTACCCGTGTGGTGTGCAAGCCCGTCCATATTGCCCTTTTCTGCAAAGTGCAAAAAGCCACGCAGAGCCTGCACACCGCGCTTAGATGTCTCTGTTACCTGGATATCCTCCGAGCGCATTGAGCTGAACACATGCATCCGTTTTTTGGAACGCGTGAAGAGTACGTTCAGGCGACGCCAGCCAACATCGGAGTTGATCGGGCCAAAGCGTTGGTACACTTTGCCATCGACCTCGCCCGGCCCATAGGTGAAGGAGATAAAAATAACGTCGCGTTCATCACCCTGAACGTTCTCCAGGTTTTTAATAAACAGCGCATCGCTTTTCGTTCTTAACCGATCAATCGCGGCCTCAGCTTGCGTATCTTCACGGCATATTTCATCAATTGAGCGTTCAATCTGTTCACGCTGCTTTGAGTTCATCGCCACGATGCCTAAGGATTCGTCAGGCGAATTGGTCGCATGTAAGGCTACAGCCCTGGCGATAACGCGCGCTTCTTCAATATTGTGCTGGTTAATGAAGCGGCCATTTTTAACGAAGCTGAACTTAACGCCATACTCCGGAGCATGAGCATTCGGGGAAGGGAAAACCACCAAATCGCTGTTATAAAAATGGCGATTCGAGTAAGCAATCAGGCTCTCATGTTGAGAGCGATAGTGCCATCTCAAACGGCGCATTTTGAACAGAGGTAACGAGGCATCAAGAATACTGTCCGTTTGACTGACTGCGGCCGTGTCATCGTCGTCATCATCAATGCCCGCGCGATCAAAGAAGCTCGTTGGCGGCAGCTGTTTCGGGTCACCCACCACGATAATTTGCTTACCGCGCGCGATAACGCCCAACGCATCTTCCGGCTTAACCTGTGAGGCTTCATCCATCACCACAAGATCAAACTCGATATAGCCAGGCTGAAGATAATTAGCCGCCGACATAGGCCCCATCATAAAGCAAGGCTTCAGCTGAAGCAGAGCACGACCGGCGCGATTAATCAGTTGGCGAATCGGAATATGACGCATCTTCTTACCCGTCTCATTCAGGATAAGCGCCATTTCGGTATAGTCGGCTTTTCGTCCTCCTGACGCGCCCGGGGGAACGGGATTGCTCGCAATAACCGCCGCAATGCGCTCACGCTGCAAGCGCTGTAGCGCCCGGTCATAGTCACGAAATGTTTTTTGCATCGCGCTGCGGCTATTACCTGACACCCGCAGGAGATGCGGACGTTCGGTCGCGATTTCGCGGGCAAGCTGATCGAAAATAGCGACCTCCAGACCGGTGTCGATATCCTCAATAGTCAGCGTATGGCTCATGATTGCGTCACGAATACGCTGCAGCCCGCTATTTTCAATATCCTGAGAGATACGAATAAAGTTAAGCCAGCCATTCAGCCAGCGGGGCTTAGCGATCGCCTCTTCGTTGCAGGCGATTAATGCAGAGAGAAGATTTTCACACCGTTGATGCCACTGCTCGCTATTAAGCTGCGTTTCCTGCGCAAAGTGACTCTGACGGTCGGTTTGCAGCTGCCACTTCTGCTGAAGAGCACCAAGGTAGTGTTGCAGTTCGCGGTACTCATCTGCGCCGGGTAACCGTTGGATGGCCGCAACCAAATCAGCATCCTGAACGTTTTCCCCCATCTGTTCTGCAAAAGTAAGGGTATTGCCCATGACCTTGAGCGTGTGCGCATTATCTTTATCTGCGCCAAACAGGAGTGAATCCGCCGCTGAAAAAATGGTGTCGGGCAACCGATCAACAGATAAGCGAGCCTGCCGGTTATGTATCTGATGTAACACGGCGATCTTTTCATTTACCGTATTCAGCGCAAGCTGCTCAGTGCTGAACCACTGCTGAATGGGCGTCAGTGCAGCGGTCAGTTTCTCAATAAGCGGCAGTAAGATACTCTTTTCGCCCGCAAGGCTTTGCTCACCTTCAGAGGCAAAGTGCGCTGAAGCGAAGGTTTCCTCGTAGCTTTTTAACTTATCAAGATGTTGAGAAATCTGCGCATCGACGCCCTGCTGCTTAAGTTGCTGTATTCCTTTGAGTATCTGGCTATCCAGCGTCAATAGAGCGCCACCAATGGCAACATTAGCACCGAAGCCGATTCCCCAGACGCTGCGCACTTCGCTGTACCACTCCCGAATCTGCCGGAGCTGGCTCGAATCGGTCTCCAGCCCTCGATAGAGCTCGCCAAAGATCTGCTCAAAATTGCGCGCCTCAAACTCATCGCGTTCCTGCACATACTGGCGGAGGATCGGCAATTCGTCATACAGCGTTTTCCATTTTGCATTAGGCTCGCTGGATAAACCGATCAGCGTATTTTTCGCTTCACGCCATGAGCCGCTTAACCAGCTAAACAGGCCCGAGTTGTGCAGGATGTTTTCGATCGTTTTTAGCTGCTCACCATCTGCCACTTTATTCAGCGTAAAGCGCGCCTTGAGTTGATCGCGCAGTGCATGCAATGAGACCAGCCGCTGATTGAGATCTTCTATGTGTGGCTCGATATCTTCATCATCAAACCTGTCATGTCTGTATCTCACCAACTCGCTCGGCAATTTGGAGGCGACATGAATGAACGTGGCTATTTGCTGCAGGCCCGCAGGTGTTATTGAGAATCTATCAGCAACAGCAGAAGGCAAAGATTCCAGTAATGGGGAGAGATGCTCTTTGTCAGCAGCAAAGGCAGTTTGCAGTTGCGCTAAACCACGAATCAGGAGAACCACATCCGCAAGCGTTGTTGCCCCATCCAGACCAAAGATTTTGGTGATATCCGGGAAGTCCGGGACTGGATTTCCCTCTTCGAGGAAACGCAGTTTTTCAGGCATTAAATCGCCTGCTACCTGATGGTAATCCGCCTGAACGGCACTGAAATCGTTCAGCCAGCTTTTCAAAGTCTCAATGTTGTTGCTATCAAGCCGGGTATAAGCCTGGAAATCGGCTTCTGCAGGAAGTTCCGGGAGTTGGTCGCACAGCGCCACCAGCTGCGTTTGCCAGCTTAATTCGTCACAATGTGAAGCAGTAATCGAATACCTGGTGAGAAAACCTGTAAGTGCCTGCTGCCATGCAATTAGCGCCTCATTCCACTCCTTAAGCAGTGAAACGACTCTTTCACTGTCGAAAAGCTGGATATCAGTGTTGTTAACGCCATACCAGGGATGCTCCCACAGCTCCGCTTGCTGACCGACCTGCTGACGAAACTCCACGACAACGTCTTTAAACTCTTTGATCTGGTCACGTAGCCTTAACTGCGCCACGCGATCCAATTTTTGACCAGACAGGTTTTCTATATGTAGCAGTGTGGGATCGATGCCCAGCTCGCGTCGATAACGCGTCGCGCCGGTCAAAATTTGGTGAATAGTCAGCCCGGTAAGCTTCCAGCTCTCATTAATTTCCTGAGCGTAGCTGTTTAACTGGTTCTTTAAATCTTCATAGCGAGAAATCTCGGCATCAATTTGCGCCGGCATTTTTTGCAATGCCGGGTTATGCAGCCGTTTTTGGATGTCTTCTAATACCTTACGCTTGTGCGACTTATGGCTGTGCAGCTCAAGGCAAAAATCACCCAGCCCTGCTTTATCGAGTCGGTGTTTAACGACCTCTAATGCCGCAAGCTTTTCCGCAACGAAAAGCACCTTCTTGCCATTCAGCATTGCCGCGGCAATCAGGTTGGTAATAGTTTGCGATTTGCCCGTGCCTGGAGGACCTTCGATAACCAGATTTTCGCCATTTACCGCATCAATCAGTGCGCTATGTTGTGAGCTATCCGCATCAAAAATAAGCGGAAACTGTTGATGAATATTATCGAGAGTATCGATGTGATATTCGCTGGATAAACTTTCTGAACCGGAATGTTCTCCCGTCTGCGAAGTAAAAAGACGTTTGATCACCTCATGATTCAGTAAATTTTTACCGCCCTGTGGCCAGCGCTCTGGATCAAGGTCGAGATACATCAGCATCTTGCTGAAGTTTAATAAGCTCAATGCTCCATAGCGGCGCACTTTCCAGCGCGGCTTGTTCGTTTCGGTAATCGCCTCTATTTGCTGGAAATAGGTTTCCGGCAACGTCTCGTCATCGAGCCCAGGTAGTGCAAAACCAAAATCAGCCTGCAATTTCTCCTGCAACGACAGGTTAGGGATAATATCTTCCCCGGTATAACGCAGGTGGTAGCGATAGAGGCCCGCTTGTGGATCGAGTTTACCTTTCTCCAGCGTTACGGGAACGGTAAAGAGCGGAGCAAGGCGGGGCTTATCTGAATCATCACTTTCATACCATTCAAGAAAGCCAAGGGACAGATAGAGAATACCCGCCCCGGTCTCTTCAATCGCGACCTGCGCTTTACCGTGGATAGAGCGCAGTACGGCTTCCAGATCGGCCGGGTAATAAAGCGTCTGTATTTCATTATTCGCTTCAGTCTCCTGCACTAATGGCTTACGCAACGGCTTGCCCGCTTTCGTATCGCGCTCAAACTCACCAATATCTTTGTAGCCAAGCTGGATAAGTAGCGAATCCAGACGCTCAGCAGGAAGGCTGGATTTAGCCTCCGTATTCCTGACGCCGGCCAAAGAGCCGCCGTTTTCCTTCAAGTGGATGAGAATAAGATCGCGCGCTTTAACAACCAGTTCATAATCTTCCTGGGAAATAGCACTTTGCGCACCGCTTGGTAATTCATAGTCGGTATTGATGGCCAGCTTACCCGCCCACGTTTTCGCATCGGGCATAGGTTTTGTCGCTTTTTCCTCGGCCGAAGGCGCGTTTTTATCCAGATAACCAAACTGCTGCAACTGCGCTTTGGTTGGATCCGGAACAGGAGCAAACTGCATAACCTGTTCTGATTTGAGGGTTTGAAAAAGCTGATCGGGTAGCGCGTTGATGATACGCAGCGAAGAGTGTTTTTGATTAATTGGAAAATTTAATAACCTGTTTCGCGAGGTCAAATCCAACAATTTGCGCCGCATATCCTCAAGCGACTTGAGAATATATTCTTTGGATTCACCATCGAATGAAGAAGAGTATTCCGCCATATCAAACCCTGTAGATCATCAGCAAAAGGATAACCAGAACTTACCAAAACCTTCTGGTTCCAACACCTGACAGGAATAAAAGTTATGCCGCTTGCGATCGTTCTGTATGTATCGACAAGCCATGTTTATTACTGACGATGCTAAATTCAAAAAGAGACCTCACCGCGAAAAGGCTCATTCAAGCAGAAAGCCCCATCCGATAAGCGTCGGGATAGCAAAATCATACCTTGGGCGACGCTGAATACAAGAAAATCCTTAACAATAAAGGGCTAACAAAGAGCACAAGCTTCAGATTTAACTTAATCATATAAAACATATAACAAAGCGGTTTGAGTGAATTAGAGATATTGACCAGGCATGAAGCTGAACAAAAAATAACCACAATAGCGCTTATCTTCTGCTTCGAAAGAGATATGTCTGATGTGAAAAACCTCAATGGCATTCATCTAAAATCATACTTAGCGCTATTCTCAATATGATAATTAAGTCCGGGGGGAATAATAGGCCGCTGCTAAATCAAGAGATAAAGTTACAAAGCAATGAGACATATATTCTTCGTTACGTGAAGCGCACGATTGTCGTTGCTCAGGCGAGCACGTTAAATGGATGCAACTCTTTTGGCAGAGCACAGAAAAAAGCGGAAATCAGGGTGGGGATTCAGGCCATATAGATGGTTTCGCCCGGCGTTTTAGTCATCATCAGTACAACAACCTTCCACTCTAACCCGCCAGGGCGACATTCAGGAGGCGGTATTGAGATTGAGCGAATACCGCGGCTGATAATTTCTTCGTTAAGCTGTGATCGCCTTTTACTTAGATCTGACTTGTCTCTTATGGCTGGTGCGTGGCAGCATCGGGACAAAATCATTCCCTCGCGGGGTCATAACCGATTGCTTGCGGGTAATAAAAATCGTGTCCGATGGAATATCTTTATTCACGAACGACATGGCGCCAATCACCACGTTATCGCCAATGGTGATTGAACCCACCAGGCATGAGTTTGCGCCGATATCGACGTTATCACCGATGCGAATAAAGTCGTTGTCCGTCATTCCCTGCACAACGCCAATGGTGGTGTTTTGCCGGATAGTGAAGTTAGCGCCAATACGGGCGCTGTAGGTGATAACGACGCCGGTATGGTGGGGTATATGCAGTCCGGGCCCTATTCTGGCCTCAAGATCGATATCCGCCGCGAATTTGCTTTTAATCATATTAGAGAGTGATTCAGCGACCCGCTTCTGGCGCTTGTTGCCATGCTCATTCATTTCACTGGCGAGGCGCCACCAGAATAAAAAATTCCTGCGGCGGTTCTTTTTCTCTCTGAGAAGGCGGCGAAACGAGAATTTATCTTTGCGAATCACCTCAATGCGCCAGAACTCGCGCAGATCGTGTGCCTTAGACGAGAAAATAAAAAAGAGGCATGTTAACAGTTTGATAGTGATTCTCCTGCCCCTCTCGCGAACGCTAACGGGGGATTCATAATTTCCTCACAATCATAACATTTGAAACAATTACCGACAAAGCGCTGTTCGGTACATCCTCTGTATGCCGCTGTTTGATATCCTGCCGCTGCGAGGAACTCTCACCCTTCGGAGCATCTCTACACCCGCCTGACTTCCCATTTTTAGCCGCTTATCGCGCAATTAAAATGCCATAAGCGCAATTTTCATAGAAAGACTAACGCATTGAAATGTGCCCATGTAATATGAGGCCGGGCTATTGCGACTTTCGCCTTCGTGGTCCAGATTTGATGAATAACGACTCCCCTTAACAGACTCATTAAGCGCTTTGACGAAACGCCATGAACAAACCAATAAAACGGCTTGAAATCATCAAATACGCCATTGAACTGGAGGATGACAGCATCATCCTCAGCCAGCTTCCTTTGCTGAAAACGGAAGTGACCGACCCGGAGTTAGCGTTTATTGTTCACGCGCTCGAAGAGAAGAACTACAGCGATGCGATGCGCGCCATTACGGCGTGGCTACAGAGCCAGCGCTCGGTCGTCAGTTGGCAAGATCCTCAGGTTTCCGCCAGCAAGCTGGAACTCAAAGCGCTGGAGGAGCAGCTCCGCGAGCTTATCGATAAGCGCAATGCGCGCATTCAGCAACTGGATGAATTTAACGATCTCTACTTAACTCGCCTTGGGCCGCTGATGTCGCAGATCCTGCGCCTGCGTAAAATGCTGGCTGAAGCCGCTGTGCGTCGCCAGGAAGCGGAAGCACGTCGCCGCGAAGCTGATTATCTGCGCTGCCAGAAATACCTCTCGCAGGCGGTGAATGTGCTGGTGACGCTCACGCAGCGCTGGCAGAGCATGCCGCCGCACTCGATGCAGGCGGCTGAAGCGCGTAAACATCTCCAGCAGCAAAGCGAACTGATCGCCTCTCTGCTG
Source organism: Kosakonia sp. S42 (assembly GCF_016624785.1). NCBI lineage: Bacteria > Pseudomonadati > Pseudomonadota > Gammaproteobacteria > Enterobacterales > Enterobacteriaceae > Kosakonia > Kosakonia sp. S42. The sequence continues at coordinate 320,834 of NZ_JACVTW010000002.1, forward strand.
GCAGAAGCGCAGGAGCTGGAGCGTGGTCTGACGCGCGAAGAGGAGCCGACGCGCCAGGCGCGCGACGAAGCGCGTCAGGAATACGAAAGCTATCAAGAGCAGCAGCACGACGCGGAAAAACGCTTCAGCTTCGAGCAGAAGATGTCAGAAGAGGAGCGCCATGAGCTGAAGCGCCTCTGGCGACAGGCGAGTAAACTCTGTCACCCCGATCTGGTCGACAGCGAGATGAAAAACGATGCCAATAGCATGATGGTGCAGCTCAATCAGGCCCGTCAACGCGGCGATCTGAGCGCGATTCGCTCCATGCTCAGCCGCCTGCAAAAAGGGCTGGAGCCGCTAATGGCCAGCGACAGGCTGAACGATGTCCAGCGTCTGCGTCAGCGCATTGTGGAAGTGAAGCAGCACATCGCCACGCTGATTGAAGAGTTAATGACGCTGGATAAAGAGGAGACCTGGCAGTTGGTCTCTTCCCTCGGCGATCGGGAAACCTATTTCCGCCAGCAGGAGAAAGCGCTGGCAGAGATCCGTGAATCCCTTGAACAGCAGGTTAACGAAGCCGAATACGACGAAGTTGCCTGATATGCGCCCGGCGCTCTGCCGGGCCGCAATTACTTTTTATGCCAGTAAGCCTGCGCGCGAACGCACTGCTGATCGATAGCGTCCGTTTCAAACCGCGCCTTCAGCGATTTCACCACCTCCCCCTCCCCGGTCAGCCAGATAAAATAGTCCTCACCCGGTATAGTCAGCGCCGCCAGCTTTTCCGCCACTTTCTGCGGCTGATGCCCAATCACATACTCAATATCAAAACCTTCCAGGTGTGCGAGGTAATCCTGATAAGCGGCATTATCGATGGTTACCAGCGCCTTCACCTGCGGGCGCCGCGCAAGCTGGCTTATCGCCTCCAGCCGACGGCGCAATGCCGGCATACCGGACTCGTCGCACACGTAGAGTTGCCAGGCGTAATCTTCCGGCACCACCAGCGAACCGCGTGGCCCGCCGATAGTCAGCAGATCTCCGGCCTGCGCGTGAAGCGCCCAGTTGCTCGCCACACCGCCGTCGTGAATGTAAAAATCGAGAGTCAGTTCATTGCGGCTGGCATCAAAGAGCGGCGTATAGTCGCGCGACAGCGGACGTGGCCCATCGCCCCAGTTAATGCCCTCATCGGTTACCTCTGGCGGAACAAAAGGAGCGCCCTCCTGCGGGAAGAAAACTTTGGTGTGGTCATCGAAACCGCGTGAGCTAAAGCCATCGAGCTGCTCGCCGCCAAGCACAATGCGCTGAAAGCCCTCGCTTGCCCGCTCAACGCGCAAAACGGTTAACTGGCGAAAACGCAGCTCATTACGCACGCGCTGCGGATAACGTGAAGAAGTTGTGGTCATAATCAGCCCTACTGAATGTGAAATAGATATATCTAAATTTTGTGCAAATGATAATGATTGTTGTTTATGGGGAAGGCAAGATCTTTTTAAGATATAGCGACAACCAAGAGCACGCGCTGACAAAATCACTATTTAAAATCATTATTATCAATAAGATATAAATAAGACGTTAAACCAGCCTGTTATCAGACAGAGTTTAGATATAGATTAGATATATCGAATTAACACGGAGAGTAGGATGCGCCATTTACACGACAGTCACGATAACGAACACCACGGCGGCCGTCGGCAGCGCTTTTTTGGCCACGGCGAGTTACGCCTGGTGCTGCTGCATCTGCTGCGCGACAGCGCCAGCCACGGCTATGAGCTTATCAAAGCCATCGAAACGCTGACCGAGGGAAACTACACGCCCAGCCCCGGCGTGATCTACCCGACTCTCGATCTGTTGCGCGATCAGCATTTGATTACTATCAGCGATGAGGAGAATGGGCGCAGGGTGATTGCGATAACCCGCCACGGCCAGCAGTGGCTGGATGAGAGCCAGCAGCAGCTGGCGCAGATTCTGGAGCGGGTTAAAGCACGGAATGTCGGCTATCAGTTACGCAGAGATCCACAGATGAAGCGGGCGCTGGCGAACTTTAAAGCCGTGCTCGATTTGCGCGTGAATCAGCAGGCGCTTAGCGCCGCGCAGCTTAAACAGATAATTGGCATTATCGACCGCGCGGCGCTGGAGATATCCCAGCTGGATTAAGCCGGCATTGGCGCTTCACGCAGGCGGAAGACCTTCACCAGTTCGCGCAGATGCAGCGCCTGGTCGTTCAGTGCCGCGGCTGCCGCAACAGACTCTTCCACCAGGCTTGAGTTCTGCTGGGTGGTGGAGTCAATCAGGCCGATAGCGCTGTTAATCTGCGAAATGCCGTCGGTCTGCTCGCGGCTCGCCTGGCCGATTTCACGCAGGATCACATCCATCTCTTCGACGTTGGTCACCATACCGTTAATCAGCGCGCTGGCTTTCTCCACCAGCGCCATCCCTTCACGGGTCTGGCTGGCCGAGCTCTCGATCAGATGGCGAATATCATTCGCCGACGAGGCGCTTTTCTGCGCCAGTTGACGCACTTCACCGGCCACCACGGCAAAACCACGGCCATGCTCACCGGCACGCGCCGCTTCAACCGCGGCGTTCAACGCCAGAATGTTGGTCTGGAAGGCAATCGCATCAATCAGGTTGATGATGTCGGACATGCGGTTAGAGGTGTCGTTGATAACCCGCATCTTCTCGGTGACCTGCATCATCATCTCGCCGTTGCTCTTCACCACCGTCGCGGCATCCGCCGACAGCGTGGTGGCTTCAGAGGTGTGATCGGCTGTGTTCTTCACGGTTGCCGTGATCTGCTCCATGGATGCCGCCGTCTGCTCAACGGAACTTGCCTGCTCTTCCGTACGCGCCGCCAGATCCTGGTTGCCGGCAACAATCTGCGCCGCCGCGCTGGAGATATTTTCAGAGCCGTTCTGTACCTGATGCACAATCTCCACCAGGCGGTTTTTCATCTCCATCAGCGCACGCAACAGCGTTCCGGTCTCATCATGATGACGAGAGTCAATGGAGCGGGTTAAGTCGCCATCGGCGATCGCTTCCGCAAAAGTGACTGCTTCACGAAGCGGACGAGTGATCATTCGCGCGATCACCACGCCAATCAGGCTACCGAGGGCAATACTGATCGCCGCCAGCGCAATCAGCAACAGGCGGTTGGAGCCGAAGTCATTCTGCACCTGTTCACCCGCGTCACGCATCTGCTGATCCTGGATGGCAATCAGTTCCTGCACTTTCGCTTTATAGGCGTTCTGGACGTTGATGGTATTGGTCATCATCTCCTGAATGGCAGCCGGGCGATCGTTGCGCTTTACCGCATCGAGGATGCGAAAACGGGAGTCGAGGTACTGTTGGCGCACGGTGCGGATCTCAGCAAGGATTTGCTGCGACTGCTCGTCGCGCAAGTTTTTCGAGAGATCGGTCAGTAAGGCAGAGATACGCGAGCTAATCGCCGCCAGCTGTTTCTGGGAATCAGCCGACCATTTACCGTCCGTATCCAGCAGCATTAATTGTTGCGTACTGACGAACGTCTGGAAATTATCAATCAGCTCGTTTGCTTTTACGGTCGTGGGATAATCCTCATGCACAATTTCTTGCATACCGTTGTTGGCACGATTAAGGCTGAAAAGCGAGAAACAGGAACTCACCACCATCAATACAATAAAGAATCCGAATGCCAGAAATAATTTCGTACCGATTTTTACATCATGTAAAAACATATCTTCTCCGTGGATTTGAATGTCTTGCTGACAAAAGCTTTGAACCCTAATTCAGAAGGCACGCTTAAGTCCCCGGCGCGAATGGAAACCCTGTCGCCACCAGACGTTATCGGTAACGTAAATGCTAACTTTATGAGTTTGATCGTTTTTTTATTAAATTAATTGACCATTGGATAGCCATGAGCTATCAATTTAGCGTCATTGATCGTTATTTGTTTCGTTTTCTTATTATTTCATGAATATATTAATGGGAGTTAACTAGAGTTAATGGGAAATTAAATTTCAAGCTAACTAATTTATTCAATCCAGCCCTAACAAAATATCATTTAATAAAAAAGTAACAATTAAGAATAAATTATTAACATCAAACCGCATTACCAGAAATAAAAAAACCGCCAGCAGATGCGGCGGTTTTTTTAATTAAATATCTTTTAATGTAATACGGAAACTGCGTCCTGCAGCCGACCTGCGCGCTGTTTTACCATTGACGACACTTCCGCGCTCTGCTCAACCAGCCCGGCGTTTTTCTGCGTAATCGCATCCAGCTCCGCCACGGCGCGCGTCAGATCCGCAAGCCCCGTCGCCTGCTCAGAGGTGGACTGGCTAATCTGGGCAATCAGGGCGGTGACATCTTTAACCTGGGCCACAATATCGTCCATCGTGCGGCCTGCTGCGTGAACCTGGTCGGAGCCGGATTGCACTTTACTGGCGCTGGCATCAATCAGTTTACGGATATCATTCGCGGCGTTTGCGCTGCGGCTTGCCAGGTGACGAACTTCCCCGGCAACCACCGCGAAGCCTTTGCCCTGCTCCCCTGCCCGCGCAGCCTCAACCGCGGCGTTCAGCGCAAGAATATTGGTCTGGAAAGCGATATCGTTAATCAGCGCGGTGATGGAGCCGATACGCTGCGTGCTGTCGGCAATCTCATCCATGGTTTTCACCACCGTTTCCATCGCTTTACCGCCGTGAGCGGCGGCGTTGCTGGCGGAACTGGAGAGCTTATCTGCCGCAGACGCCGTTTCCGAGTTGCTCTGTACCGACGCGGCCATCTGGCCCATCGTCGCCACAGTCTGCTGCACGTTAACCACCGTCTGGCGTGTACGCTCATTCAAATCGTCGTTGCCCTTCGCCAGCGTTTCGCTGCCGTTAAGCACGCTGCTCACCTGACCAGAGACATCGTTTATCAGCCAGCGGCACATCAGCCCCAACTGACCGACCGAGCGCAGGATCAGCCCCACTTCATCGCTGCGGTTGAGGAAATCGACGCTGTTACGATCGCCCGTCGCCACACTTAGCGCCTGCTTTGCCACATTCTCGACCGGGCGAACAATCTGCCACTCAAACGCCAGCGCGCCCAACAGCGTTACCAGCGTACTGACCAGCATCGACACAGGATGCGCGCCAGTGAACCACAGCGCCGCCAGCTGTGCGCCCCACAGCAGCGTCATGACGCCGCGCGCCCGCCAGCGCAGCGGAAGTGTGGCTACGTTCCCAAATAAGCCTTTACCCAGTACAAGACCTTTATGCAGGCGCTTTTTGCTGCGCCCCTCATTTAATGCGCTGTAGAGCGGCTCAACTGCCGCGATCTCCTGCTCCGTCGCGCGGGTGCGGATCGACATATAGCCGGTCACTTCGCCGTTACGCACCATCGGAATGGCATTGGCACGCACCCAGTAGTGATCGCCATTTTTACGGCGGTTTTTCACAATACCGCTCCACGGCTCGCCCTGTTTCAGGGTGAACCACATATCGGCAAATGCCGCTTTCGGCATATCTGGATGGCGCACAACATTGTGCGGCTGGCCGTTTAACTCATTGAGGTGATAGCCGCTGGCATGAATAAACGCATCGTTAGCGTGAGTGATGTAGCTCTGCGTATCAGTGGTGGACATCAGCGTGGTGTCATCGTCCAGCGGGAAGTTGCGCTGGCTGACATAAAGAGGAGAAGACATGGTTGCGTCCTGTGCAGGTTATATTGCCGTGAAAAAATTATTGCGAATGTTATTTCGGCGATAATGAATTTATCTTTAGTTGTTAAATTTGATTTAGATCGCAAATCCGCAGAAAACCCTGATTTTGATAGGTTTGTTAAGATATTGATTTTAATAGTTACAGCCTGAAAACACTTAGTTGCGCTAACGGGTTATGCCCCATTTTCATGCATTCGACGCACTTTTTTGGCGCAAAGGGCTTTTTCACCTCCTCGCCTCGCGCTTTTTAACAATGCTGTAACCTATTTTTAGCCCAGACGGCATGATTAAATCTTGTACGATTTGGCTTTCACCTGGCGTTTATCCCGATTTCTCTGCCCGCCGCCGAAGTGGCGTAATCCCTGCAATACTTTAATCAGTATCACGTGATACGCGACTCCTGGAGCTTATTTTGAACAGGTTACCTTCCAGCGCATCCGCTTTAGCGTGCAGCGCTCACGCCCTGAATCTCATTGAGAAGCGAACGCTTGATCATGAGGAGATGAAAGCTTTAAACCGAGAGGTGGTGGATTACTTTAAAGAGCATGTTAACCCGGGGTTTTTAGAGTATCGAAAATCTGTAACTGCCGGCGGGGATTACGGAGCCGTAGAGTGGCAAGCAGGCAGTCTGAATACGCTTGTCGACACCCAGGGAGTGGAGTTTTTAGATTGCCTGGGTGGATTTGGTATTTTCAATGTGGGGCACCGTAATCCAGTTGTCGTTTCCGCCGTACAGAACCAACTCGCCAAACAACCTCTGCACAGCCAGGAGCTTCTCGACCCGCTACGGGCGATGCTGGCAAAAACGCTGGCGGCGCTCGCGCCCGGCAAACTCAAATACAGCTTCTTTAGCAACAGCGGCACGGAGTCCGTTGAAGCGGCGCTGAAACTGGCGAAAGCCTATCAATCTCCGCGCGGGAAATTCTCCTTTATCGCCACCAGCGGCGCGTTCCACGGTAAATCTCTTGGCTCGCTCTCGGCGACGGCGAAGTCGACCTTCCGTAAACCCTTTATGCCGCTGCTACCGGGCTTTCACCATGTGCCGTTTGGCGATATTGATGCCATGCGCACGGCTCTAAGCGAAGGGCAAAAAACCGGGGATGACGTTGCGGCAGTGATCCTCGAGCCGATTCAGGGTGAAGGGGGCGTGATCCTGCCTCCGCCGGGCTATCTGCCTGCAGTGCGTAAGCTGTGCGATGAGTTTGGCGCGCTGCTTATTTTTGACGAAGTGCAAACCGGTATGGGGCGCACCGGCAAGATGTTCGCCTGCGAGCATGAAAATGTGCAGCCGGACATTATGTGTCTAGCCAAAGCTCTCGGCGGCGGCGTGATGCCGATTGGCGCGACCATCGCGACCGAAGAGGTCTTCTCGGTGCTGTTTGATAACCCGTTCCTGCACACCACGACTTTCGGCGGTAATCCGCTGGCCTGTGCGGCGGCGCTGGCCACCATTAATGTGCTGCTGGAAGAGAACCTGCCGGCGCAGGCGGAGCAGAAAGGCGACATGCTGCTGGATGGCTTCCGTGCGCTGGCGCGTGAGTATCCCGATCTGGTACAGGATGTGCGTGGGCGAGGGATGCTAATGGCGCTGGAGTTTGTGAATAACGGGACGGGGTACAATTTTGCCAGCCAGATGTTCCGCCAGCACGTGCTGGTGGCCGGTACGCTCAACAATGCGAAAACCATTCGTATTGAGCCGCCGCTCACGCTCACCATTGAGCAGTGCGAACAGGTGCTGCGCGCCGCAGGCGAAGCGTTGTCCGCGCTGCGCGTTTCAGTAGAGCCGGTATAGCACTCTGCCCGATGGCGCTTCGCTTATCGGGCCTACAACTGCACTCACCGTAGGCCGGATAAGGCGTAGCCGCCATCCGGCATTCTTGCCCGATGGCGCTTCGCTTATCGGGCCTAAAAACCGCACTCACCGCAGGCCGGATAAGGCGCCAGCCGCCATCCGGCATTCTTGCCCGATGGCGCTTCGCTTATCGGGCCTAAAAACCGCACTCACCGTAGGCCGGATAAGGCGCCAGCCGCCATCCGGCATTCTGCCCGATGGCGCTTCGCTTATCGGGCCTACAAACCGCACTCACCGTAGGCCGGATAAGGCGTAGCTGCCATCCGGCATTTCCTCTGCCCGCACTTTTTTGAATTCCATCACAATCATTCGCTCCCGCTTTTCCCTTCTGTTGTCGCGGCGGCTACAGTAGAACTCATCCGACCACATAACAATAATTTTACATTGGAAGAGAGCATGAGCCACTACCCGTCACTGTTCGCCCCGCTGGATCTGGGTTTTACCCAGCTTAAAAACCGTGTGCTGATGGGGTCGATGCACACCGGTCTGGAGGAGCGCCCGGACGGCGCCGAGCGGCTGGCGGCCTTCTATGCCGAGCGCGCCCGCCATGGCGTGGCACTGATTGTCACGGGCGGCATCTCCCCCGCCCTTTCCGGCGTGACAATGGAGGGTGCCGCGGTGCTGAACGATATCAGCCAGCTGCCGCACCATCGGCACATTACCGATGCGGTGCATCGGGAGGGAGGCAAAATTGCGCTGCAAATCCTGCATACCGGTCGCTACAGTTTTCAACCTAACCTGGTCGCCCCTTCCGCCATTCAGGCACCGATCAATCGCTTCAAACCTCACGAACTGAGCCATGATGAAATTCTTAGCCTGATTGAGGATTTCGCCCGCTGCGCGTATCTGGCACAACAGGCTGGTTACGACGGTGTCGAGGTGATGGGCTCGGAAGGTTATCTGATTAACCAGTTTCTCGCCGCACGCACCAACCAGCGGGAAGATGAGTGGGGCGGTGATTATGCTCGCCGGATGCGTTTTCCCCTCGAGGTGGTGCGGGCGATCCGTGAGCGCGTCGGGGAGAACTTCATCCTGATTTATCGCCTGTCGATGCTCGATCTGGTGGAGGGCGGCGGCACGCTGGATGAGACCATCGCGCTGGCGCAGGCTGTTGAAGCGGCAGGCGTCACGCTTATCAATACCGGGATCGGCTGGCATGAAGCGCGGATCCCAACCATTGCCACACCGGTGCCGCGCGGGGCGTTTAGCTGGGTGACGCGCAAGCTGAAAGGCAAAGTCAACGTCCCGCTGATCACCACCAACCGCATTAACGATCCGCAGGTGGCTGAGGCGATCCTTGCGCGTGACGATGCGGATATGGTGTCGATGGCGCGCCCTTTCCTCGCCGACGCGGAGCTGTTAAGCAAAGCGCAGAGCGGCCGGGAAGAGGAGATCAACACCTGCATTGGCTGCAACCAGGCGTGTCTGGATCAGATCTTTTACGGCAAAGTCACCTCCTGCCTGGTCAACCCGCGCGCCTGCCATGAAACGCTGATGCCGATCTTCCCGGCAGAGCAGAAGAAAAACCTCGCGGTGGTTGGCGCAGGCCCTGCCGGGCTGGCTTTTGCGGTGAATGCCGCCGCGCGCGGGCACAGCGTAACGCTGTTTGATGCGCAGGCTGAGATCGGTGGACAGTTTAACGTCGCCAAGCAGATCCCTGGTAAAGAGGAGTTTTATGAAACCCTGCGTTACTACCGGCGGATGATCGACAAAACCGGCGTCGCACTCTGCCTTAATCAGCGTGTCGATTCCGGTATGCTGACGCTGTTTGATGAGGTGATCCTCGCCTGCGGCATTGAGCCGCGCATGCCGCTTATCGACGGCATCGATCACCCGAAGGTGCTGAACTATCTCGACGTGCTGCGCGATAAAGCGCCGGTCGGTGAACGCGTGGCGATCGTCGGCTGCGGCGGGATCGGCTTTGATACCGCGGTCTATTTAAGCCAGCCGGGGGAGTCGACCAGCCAGAATATCGCTGAATTCTGTGTTGAGTGGGGAATTGATACCAGCCTGAATGAGGTCGGCGGCCTGCGTCCGGAAGGGCCGCAATTGCCGAAAAGCCCGCGGCAGATTGTGATGCTGCAACGCAAAGCCAGCAAGCCGGGCGACGGGCTGGGAAAAACCACCGGCTGGATCCACCGCGCCACGCTGCTGTCGCGCGGGGTGAAGATGATCCCGGCGGTGAGTTACCAGAAGATCGACGATGAGGGTTTACATATTCTGGTCGGCGGCGAGCCGCAGGTGCTGGCGGTGGATAATGTGGTGATTTGTGCAGGCCAGGAGTCGCGACGCGAGCTGGCCGAACCGCTGCGCGAAGCCGGTAAACCGGTGCATTTGATTGGCGGCTGCGATGTGGCGATGGAGCTGGATGCCCGCCGGGCGATAGCCCAGGGCACGCAACTGGCGTTAACCATTTAAAAAAATGCCTGATGGCGCTGCGCTTATCAGGCCTACGGGGTTTGAGACGTTGTAGGCCGGATAAGGCGTGAGCCGCCATCCGGCAAAGGCCTGATGGCGCTGCGCTTATCAGGCCTACGGAGTTTGAGACGTTGTTGGCCGGATAAGGCGTAAGCCGCCATCCGGCAGAGCGCCTGATGGCGCTGCGCTTATCAGGCCTGTGGGGTTTGAGATGTTGTAGGCCGGATAAGGCGTGAGCCGCCATCCGGCAGAGCGCCTGATGGCGCTGCGCTTATCAGGCCTACAGATTCTGAGACGTTGTAGGCCGGATAAGGCGTAAGCCGCCATCCGGCAAGGCGCCTGATGGCGCTGCGGTTAGCGCTTTTTGCGCACTTTAACCGATTTGAGGATCACGAATTTATTGTTGGTCGCCACGGTTTCGCAGTTGCCAAACACGCGTTTGAGCTTGCGGAAATAGTCGAGATGGCGATTGCCGACAATACGTAATTCACCGCCATACTTCAGGCAGCGGCGCGCATCGTTAAACATCTGCCAGGCAATGTGATCGGTGATGGCACTCTGCTGATGAAATGGCGGATTACAGAGCACCGCCGCAAAGCGATCCGGCTCAATGCCGGAGAGCGCGTTGTTAATCATAAACTCACAGCGCTCCATATCCTCCGGCAGGTTGCTCTCCACGTTCAGACGCGAAGAGGCGACCGCCATGGCTGACTCATCAACAAACAGCACCTGCGCCTGCGGGTTGCTGGCCAGCAGTTGCAGGCCAATCACGCCATTGCCGCAGCCGAGATCGACCATCTCGCCCTCGACATTTTCCGGCAGATGTTGCAGGAAAAAGCGTGCGCCGATATCCAGCCCGCTGCGGGAAAAAACATTCGCGTGGTTGTGAATGGTCCATGGCGTACCATCCAGCTTCCAGCTTGCCAGCAGCGAGGTTTCAACAGGCGCCGGAGCGTTAAAGGTGCAGTTGATCAGGCGCGCTTTGCGCCATGCCAGCGTCGTGGTGGTCGGGCCGAGGATCTTTTCAAACAGCGCCATCGTCGAATTGTGAATATCACGGGTTTTCGCACCGGCGATAATCCGCGTCTGCGGCGTAACCACCTCGCGCAGAGCGCGCAGCTGCTGTTCAAGCAGCGCCAGCTGTTTCGGTATTTTGATCAGCACTAAAGCCGGATTGGCCGGCAGCGGGCTGAGGCAATCCTGAAAAGTGACCGCCTCTTCATCCAGATCGTTAATGCGCAGGTTGTGCTGCGTTGCCAGCTCGGCAATAAAGGAGTCATTAATCGACACCGGATGATGGGCCGCCAGCGCACAGGCCAGCGCGCCGAAGCTGTCGTTGAAGATCAGAACCGGGCCATCGACCGCATCCACCTGTTGCAGAAGATACTCATCCGCTGCATCCCACGCCTGTAGCGACGCCTCTTCCACGCCGACAGGGAATCTGTCTAAAGTGAATGACTGTCCGTTTAACTCAACCTGGCTCATCGACCCTCCGCAATGCTAAAATTCGCGCGTTTTATCGCTCAATTACGTAAGGATGTAAACACATTTCACCATGAAGACCCTAACCTATCTTCAGGGCTATCCTGAATCCCTGCTGGCGCAGGTACATACGCTGATTGAGCAGAACCGTCTGGGCGAGGTGCTGGCAAAACGCTACCCCGACAGCCACGGCGTCACCACCGATAAAGCGCTCTATCACTACACGCAAGAGATGAAAAATCAGTTTCTGCGTAACGCCGCGCCGGTGAATAAAGTGATGTATGACAGCAAAATTCATGTGCTCAATAATGCCCTTGGCCTGCACACCGCCATTTCCCGCGTGCAGGGCGGCAAGCTGAAAGCGAAAGCGGAGATTCGCGTCGCCACCGTTTTCCGCGATGCGCCGGAAGCCTTTCTGCGCATGATCGTGGTCCATGAACTGGCGCACCTGCGCGAGAAAGAGCATAACAAAGCCTTTTACCAGCTCTGCTGTCATATGGAGCCGCAGTACCACCAGCTTGAGTTCGATACCAGGCTGTGGTTGACCCATCTCGCCTTGCGCTAAGCATGCGCGCCAGCGCACTGGTTTTGTCATGTTGACGTGCTAGAGTGACAGCGGAACCCTTTAACGGAGAAGTAGCGCCTTTATGATACGTTTCGCTGTCATAGGGACAAACTGGATCTCGCGCCAGTTTGTCGATGCCGCCCATGAAACGGGCAAATACAGACTTACCGCCGTCTATTCCCGCAGCCTTGAACAGGCGCAAACCTTCGCCACCGACTACCCTGTCGAGCATCTCTTTACCTCACTTGAGGAGATGGCGCAGAGCGATGCGATTGACGCGGTCTATATTGCCAGCCCCAACTCCCTCCACTTTTCCCAGACGCAGCTGTTTCTCAGCCATAAAAAGCATGTGATCTGCGAAAAACCGCTGGCCTCAAACCTGCGCGAAGTGGAAGCCGCCATCGCCTGCGCCCGTGAAAATCAGGTGGTGCTGTTTGAAGCTTTCAAAACCGCCAGCCTGCCGAACTTCCTGGTGCTGAAACAGTCGCTGGCGAAAGCGGGCAAGCTGCGTAAAGCCTTTATTAACTACTGCCAGTACTCGTCGCGCTATCAGCGTTTTCTCGACGGCGAAAACCCCAACACCTTCAACCCGGCGTTCTCAAACGGGTCGATTATGGATATCGGGTTTTACTGCCTCGCCTCGGCGGTGGCGCTGTGGGGCGAACCGCACAGCGTGCAGGCCTCGGCGAGCCTGCTCTCAAGCGGCGTCGACGCGCACGGCGTGGTGGTGATGAATTACGGCGATTTCAGCGTCACGCTGCAACACTCGAAAGTGAGCGATTCGGTGCTGGCGAGTGAGATTCAGGGTGAAGCGGGCTCACTGGTGATTGAAAAGATTTCCGAATGCCAGAAGCTCGCCTTTATCCCGCGCGGCGGCAAAGCGCAGGAGCTGACCCAGCCGCAGCATATCAACACCATGCTGTATGAAGCCGAAACCTTCGCGCGGCTGGTGGAGGAGAGTGAGGTGAATCACCCGGGACTCGCCGTCAGCCGCATTACGGCGAAACTGCAAACGGAGATCCGCCGCCAGACCGGTGTCGTCTTCCCGGCCGATGATGTCAGCGCCCAGCTCCCTGCGTAAAGCTTCGTAAGAAGCGCTGGCGACACATTGACCAGCTCAATGTGTTGACATAATTTGTTACCAGCAAAGGGGAGTAACTTCTTCGCCGGTGGGTCGTCATTACGGTGCGTTAAGCACCCGGTCGCCGGGCGTCGTTATCGACGTAAGTGAGACCTTGCCGGAAGGCGAGATCCCCCTGCACCAGGCAAGCGGCTAACGTCTTCTGACGTTGGCCGTTTTTGTTTGCGTGAGGATCTGGTGATGAATAGTGTTGGCACACCGATGTTATGGGGCGTTTTCGCCGTTGCCGTGGTAATGATGCTGGCGATCGACCTTCTGCTTCAGGGGCGTCGCGGCGCACATACGATGACCATGAAGCAGGCGGCCGTGTGGTCAGTGGTGTGGGTTAGCCTGTCGCTGCTGTTTAATGCCGCCTTCTGGTGGTATCTGACGCAAACCGAAGGGCGCGCGGTCGCAGATACCCAGGCGCTGGCGTTCTTAACCGGTTATCTGATTGAAAAAGCCCTGGCGGTGGATAACGTATTTGTCTGGCTGATGCTGTTTAGCTACTTTGCCGTCCCTGCGGCGTTGCAACGCCGGGTACTGATCTACGGCGTGCTTGGGGCGATCGTGCTGCGTACCATCATGATCTTCGCCGGTAGCTGGCTGATTACCCAGTTCTCATGGCTGCTCTACGTTTTTGGTGCTTTCCTGCTCTTTACCGGCGTGAAGATGGCGTTGGCGAAAGAGGATGAGAAGGGCATTGGCGATAAACCGGTGGTGCGCTGGCTGCGTAGCCATCTGCGCATGACCGACAGCATCGAAAGTGAACACTTTTTTGTGCGCAAAAACGGTCTGCTGTATGCCACGCCGCTGCTGCTGGTGCTGATTCTGGTGGAGCTGAGCGATGTGATCTTTGCCGTCGACAGCATCCCGGCGATCTTCGCCGTTACTACCGATCCCTTTATCGTCCTCACCTCTAACCTGTTTGCTATTTTGGGACTGCGCGCGATGTACTTCCTGCTGGCGGGCGTGGCGGAGCGCTTCTCGATGCTCAAATATGGTCTGTCAGTGATTCTGGTGTTTATCGGTATCAAGATGCTGATCGTCGATTTCTTCCATATCCCGATTGCCATCTCCCTTGGTGTGGTGGGCGGCATTCTGGTGCTGACGCTGCTGATTAATAGCTGGGTTAACTACCAGAACGACAAGAAAAACCGCGCGTAAGCCGTAAATCGCCGCTCTGCCACCCCGGCGAGCGGCGATTTACCACTCCCTGTCGTGCTGGTCACAAAATGCCGACGGCAAAAATGAAAAAGACGCGCCAGAGCGTAAAAGTAGAAATCTCTCTCTTCCCTGTTCTCACAGAGTTCATATACTCCTTTCAGCAAACAATTGTTACATCCTGACAAAGCTCTGTTTAAAAGAGCAGCGGGGTGTGATTCCACAACACGAAAGGAAAATGGCATGACAACACACCGCTCCGCGGGGTTGCTACAACGTTTCGTTGATGGCAGCCTGGTGAAACAGATTCTTATTGGCCTCGTTCTGGGGATTTTACTGGCGTGGATCTCAACGCCCGCCGCTATCGCCACCGGTATACTCGGTACGCTGTTTGTCAGCGCCTTAAAAGCCGTTGCGCCGGTGCTGGTATTGATGCTGGTGATGGCGTCCATTGCCGGGCACCAGCAGGGCCAGCGCACACACCTTCGTCCGGTACTGTTTCTTTATCTTCTCGGCACCTTCTCTGCCGCGCTTACCGCGGTGGTGGTCAGTTTTCTCTTCCCTTCCACGCTTCAGCTCGCGCCCGGTGCCAGCGATATTACGCCGCCCTCCGGCATTATTGAGGTTCTGCGCGGCTTGCTGACCAGCATGATTGCCAACCCGGTGACGGCAATGATGGAAGCAAACTATATCGGTATCCTGGTGTGGGCCGTCGGGCTGGGTTTTGCCCTGCGTCACAGCAGTGAGACGACGAAAAAGATGGTGCAGGATATGTCGGGCGCCGTCACCTTTATGGTGCGGATCGTGATTCGTTTTGCGCCGATTGGCATTTTCGGTCTCGTCTCCTCGACCCTTGCCACGTCGGGTTTCGGCGCGCTGTTAGGCTATGCGCAACTGCTGCTGGTGCTGGTGGGCTGCATGGCATTTGTCGCACTGGTCATTAACCCGCTGCTGGTCTACTGGAAGATCCGCCGTAACCCCTACCCGCTGGTCTTGACTTGCCTGCGCGAAAGCGGCGTAACGGCCTTTTTCACCCGCAGCTCGGCGGCGAATATCCCGGTCAATATGACGCTGTGTGAAAAGCTCAATCTCGATCGCGACACCTACTCCGTCTCCATCCCGCTGGGAGCAACCATTAATATGGCGGGCGCGGCGATCACCATTACCGTGCTGGCGCTGGCGGCGGTACATACGCTGGGCATTACGGTCGATCTGCCGACGGCGCTGCTGCTGAGCGTGGTGGCGTCGCTCTGTGCTTGCGGTGCATCGGGTGTGGCGGGCGGCTCGCTGCTGCTCATCCCGCTGGCCTGCAACATGTTCGGTATCTCCAACGATGTCGCCATGCAGGTGGTGGCTGTCGGCTTTATCATCGGCGTGTTGCAGGACTCCTGCGAAACCGCGCTCAACTCCTCAACCGATGTGCTGTTTACCGCTGCGGTGTGTCAGGCGGAAGATGAGCGGCTGGTAAAGAACGCGCTGCGTAGCTAACCGGCGGAGAGGCAAAAAAAAGCGGCGCTGTCAGGGTAGCGCCGCTTTGCTTAGTGCACCTCAGTGCGATTTATAAAGTTACGCCACTTTTGAAGATGGCTAACTCACGGAAATCATTTTTCTCATTGCAGGTTTGCTTGCCGTTAGCAATATCAACAATCACATCGACAAACTCCTCCAGAAGCTGCGGCATTGCTTTGCCGTGGATCAACTGACCTGCATCAAAATCGATCCAGTGTTTCTTTTTCGCCGCCAGCTCACTGTTGGTGGCGATTTTCACCGTCGGCACAAAACCGCCGTAGGGCGTCCCGCGACCGGTGCTGAACAACACCATATGGCAGCCGGCACCGGCTAACGCGCTGGTCGCCACCGCATCGTTGCCCGGTGCGCTCAGCAGATTAAGGCCGTGGGTTTGCAGACGCTCGCCGTAGCGCAGCACATCAACCACCTGGCTGGCACCCGCTTTCTGCGTACAGCCCAGCGACTTCTCTTCCAGCGTGGTGATGCCGCCCGCTTTGTTGCCCGGCGACGGGTTCTCATAGATCGGCTGATTGTGAGCAATAAAGTACTGTTTGAAGTCGTTAACCATGGTCACGGTCTTCTCAAAGGTACTTTCGTCACGACAGTGGCTCATCAGAATGCGCTCAGCGCCGAACATCTCCGGCACTTCGGTCAGCACCGTGGTGCCGCCGTTGCCAATCACATAATCAGAGAAGCGGCCGAGCATCGGGTTGGCGGTAATACCGGAAAGCCCGTCAGAGCCGCCACACTCCAGCCCAAATTTCAGCTCGCTCAGTTTACCCGGCTCGCGCTTATCGTGACGCATCGCCTCATAGAGCGCATGCAGATGCTCAAGCCCCGCTTCCACTTCGTCATCCTGGTGTTGGCAGACCATAAAGTGGACGCGGTCAGCATCAAATTCACCCAGCGTCTGGCGGAAAGCGTCAACCTGGTTGTTTTCACATCCAAGGCCAATCACCAGCACCGCGCCCGCATTCGGATGACGCACCATGTTTTGCAGCATGGTGCGCGTATTGATGTGGTCGTCGCCCAGCTGTGAGCAGCCGTAGGTATGGCTGAAGAGGTAAACGCCGTCGATATCTTCGGCGTCATGGGTCTCTTTCAGGAAGCGGTTCTGGATCTGACGGGCGATGCCATTCACGCAGCCGACCGTCGGCAGGATCCACAACTCATTACGGATCCCCACTTCCCCATTCGCCCGGCGGTAGATCTGCACGTCACGATCGCCCGCCTGGCTGCCCTCATCCTGAAAATCAGGTTGATAGCTATACTCGTCCAGATCGCTGAGGTTCGTTCGCGCATTGTGGGAATGGATATACTCGCCCGACGCGATATCTGACGTCGCATGACCAATCGGCAGACCATATTTAACAATGTTTTCGCCCTGCTTAATGGTGTGCAGCGCAAACTTGTGCCCGCGCGATACGGCCTGGCGCAGCTGTACGGTCTGGTTGTCGATAATGACTTCCGCGCCTTCAGCAAGATCGGCCAGCGCTACTGCGACGTTATCCAGCGAATGGATCTTGATGTATTGCATATCAACCTCAAACGGCCCTAGTTCAGTTCAATCGCGAAGTAATCACGCGCATTGTTAAAGCAGATGTTTTTCACCATTTCACCCAGCAGCTGAATGTCAGCCGGGGCTTCGCCCGCTTCCACCCAGCGGCCAATCATCTGGCAGAGGATGCGGCGGAAATATTCATGACGGGTATAGGAGAGGAAGCTGCGGCTGTCGGTCAGCATGCCGACAAAGCGGCTCAGCAGGCCAAGCTGCGCAAGCTGGGTCATCTGACGCTCCATGCCATCTTTCTGATCGTTAAACCACCAGCCGGAGCCGAACTGCATTTTGCCCGGCATGCCTTCACCCTGGAAGTTACCGATCATCGTACCCAGCACTTCGTTATCGCGCGGGTTCAGGCAGTAAAGGATGGTTTTCGGCAGCAGGTTATCTTCATTCTGCTTACTCAGCAGTTTAGATAGCTCTTCCGCCAGCGGACGGTCGTTAATGGAGTCGAAGCCGACATCCGGGCCGAGCAGCTTGAACTGACGCTGGTTGTTATTACGCAGCGCGCCAATGTGATACTGCTGCACCCATTCGCGACGGGCATACTCCGCGCCGAGCCATACCAGCACCGCAGTTTTAAACTGCGCCACCTCTTTTTCGCTCAGCGTTTCACCCGCCAGGCGACGCGCCAGAATGGCGTCCAGCTCTGATTCAGATGCTTCGGCAAACAGCACCACGTCCAGCGCGTGGTCAGAGACTTTACAGCCGTGCGCGGCAAAGTGATCGAGGCGTTTGGTCAGCGCGGTTTGCAGATCGGTAAAGCGGCGGATCTCGGTACCAGAGACTTCACCCAGTTTCGCCATATAGTCGTTAAAGGTCGCCTGTTCAATGTTGAAGGCTTTGTCCGGACGCCAGCTCGGCAGAACTTTGGTGCTGAAAGTCGTCTCTTTGGCGATTGCCGCGTGGTGCTCCAGGGAGTCAATCGGGTCATCGGTGGTGCCGACCATTTTGACGTTCATCTGCTGCATGATGCCGCGCGCGGAGAAGCTATCCTGCGCCAGCAGTGCGTTACCACGCTCCCAGATCTCATCAGCCGTTGCAGGCGACAACAGCTTACCTGTAATACCAAACGGGCGGCGCAGCTCAAGATGTGTCCAGTGGTATAACGGGTTGCCGATAGTGTGCGGTACGGTCGCCGCCCAGGCGTCAAACTTCTCACGATCCGACGCATCGCCGGTACAGAGACGCTCCGGCACGCCGTTAGTGCGCATCGCACGCCACTTGTAGTGGTCACCTTTCAACCAGATGTCATACAAGTTTTTGAAACGGTAATCTTCCGCGATCTGCTGCGGCGGCAGGTGGCAGTGGTAGTCGAAAATCGGCTGGTCTTTGGCGTAGTCGTGGTACAGACGGCGGGCAAATTCGGTATCTAGCAGGAAATCTTCGGTCATAAACGGGGTCATTATCGTCTTCCTCTCAACGAGTGCGTCTGATGTCTACCTTAATGCTGTCAAAGTTATCACACCAATTTCTATAGACCGAAGGTATTTTCGTGAGTTGGATCAATAAAAGCAGACAAAAACTGACACGCTAATTGGTTAAACCACCCGCCAGGCCGCGCCAAATCTGGCTCTCCGCGCCTAAGTTAAAGACCACACAAAGAAAAACACTTTTGTGATGTCACTCACCTTTTCAAGTTGTATGACAAGTTATCTTGCTGCCGTCGAATTGATAACCCGACGGAATGCATTCCCGATAAGACGTTAATCGGAATTAACGGTACGGACGCCGACTTACAAACAGAACGTTTACTGATGGCAGGCTTGGGCCGTAGCGGAACCTCTTTCCGGTTACGCCCTCCCGTTTCCACCCTCCGATGCGAGCGAAGGGTGTCCGCGCAAGCGGTAATAACATAACGATGAGGTTTACATGCGTAAAATCAAAGGATTACGTTGGTACATGATAGCGCTGGTGACGGTCGGCACCGTGCTTGGCTACCTGACACGTAACACCATAGCGGCAGCCGCTCCGACGTTGATGGAAGAGTTGCACATCTCGACTCAGCAATATTCGTATATCATCGCGGCCTATTCCGCGGCCTACACCATCATGCAGCCGGTTGCGGGCTACGTCCTCGACATTCTGGGCACCAAAATTGGTTACGCCTTCTTCGCAATTACCTGGGCTATCTTCTGCGGCGCGACCGCACTGGCAGGCAGTTGGGGCGGTCTGGCACTGGCACGCGGCGCCGTGGGCGCAGCTGAAGCGGCGATGATCCCGGCAGGCCTGAAAGCGGCTTCCGAATGGTTCCCGGCAAAAGAGCGCTCCATCGCCGTCGGCTACTTCAACGTCGGTTCATCGATTGGCGCGATGATTGCGCCGCCGCTGGTGGTATGGGCAATCGTTATGCACAGCTGGGAGATGGCGTTCGTTATCTCTGGCGTACTGAGCTTTATCTGGGCGATGGCCTGGCTCATCTTCTATAAGCACCCGCGCGATCAGAAAAAATTGAGCGAAGAGGAGCGTGAATACATCATTGGCGGTCAGGAAGCACAGCACCAGACCAACAACGGCAAGAAAATGTCCGTTCGCCAGATCCTTGGCACCCGCCAGTTCTGGGGTATCGCGCTGCCGCGTTTTCTGGCTGAACCAGCCTGGGGTACTTTTAACGCCTGGATCCCGCTGTTCATGTTCAAAGTGTATGGCTTTAACCTGAAAGAGATTGCGATGTTCGCCTGGATGCCGATGCTGTTCGCGGATCTCGGTTGTATCGTGGGCGGTTATCTGCCGCCGCTGTTCCAGCGCATCTTCGGCGTGAACCTGATTGTCTCGCGTAAAATGGTGGTCACCATGGGCGCGCTGCTGATGATTGGCCCAGGCATGATTGGTCTCTTCACCAGCCCGTATGTGGCGATTGGCCTGCTCTGTATCGGCGGCTTTGCGCACCAATCTCTCTCCGGCGCGCTGATTACGCTCTCTTCTGACGTATTTGGTCGTAACGAAGTAGCAACTGCCAACGGCCTGACCGGGATGGCAGCATGGATGGCAAGCACCATGTTTGCCCTGGTCGTGGGTGCGCTGGCAGATACCATCGGCTTTAGCCCGCTGTTTGCGGTACTGGCGCTGTTTGACCTGATGGGCGCGGTGCTCATCTGGACGGTGCTGAAAAACAAATCTGCCGAAGAGGTAGCAAAAGAGCAGGCTGTCGGCTCGCCCGCCGCACAAAGTTAGCCCCGCTTTTTTTAAAACTATTTAAAGCCGCCTGAGGGCGGCTTTTTCGTTATTGACAATGGTGAGAAGGCGCTAAAAGTGGTATAACAAATCCCATTATTGCCCTCTCCTCTGGAGCCTGTATGGAAATCTCCGAACCACGACGTCTCTACCAGCAACTTGCCGCCGAGCTTAAAAGCCGGATTGAGCAAGGCGTTTATCTTGTGGGAGAGAAGCTGCCCGCCGAACGCTTTATCGCCGATGAGAAAAGCGTCAGCCGGACCGTGGTGCGTGAAGCGATCATCATGCTCGAAGTGGAGGGGTATGTCGAAGTGCGTAAAGGCTCCGGCATTCACGTCATCTCCAACCAGGCGCGCCATACACAAGCGCCGGATGAGAATCTTGAGTTCGCCAGCTACGGTCCTTTTGAGCTGCTGCAGGCGCGCCAGCTGATTGAGAGCAATATCGCGGAGTTTGCTGCTACGCAGGTGACGAAGCAGGACATCATGAAGCTGATGGAGATCCAGGACAAAGCGCGCAAAGAGAAGTGCTTTCGTGACTCCGAATGGGATTTGCAGTTCCACGTACAGGTGGCGCTGGCAACGCAGAATACGGCCCTGGCCGCTATCGTTGAAAAGATGTGGACGCAGCGCGTGCACAACCCCTACTGGAAGAAACTGCACGACCATATCGACCTGCGCACCGTTGATAACTGGTGCGACGATCATGACCAGATTCTGAAAGCGCTGATCCGTAAAGATCCCCACGGCGCGAAGCTGGCGATGTGGCAGCACCTGGAGAACACCAAACAGATGCTTTTTAACGAAACCAGCGACGACTTTGAGTTCAATGCCGACCGCTACCTCTTCGCCGACAACCCGGTCGTTCATCTCGATACGGCGGCTAACGGCACGAAATAAAAAATCCTCTGCAGGCGCGCACTTACACCGCGCCTGTAAGAATTTTGGGTAAGTGAAAAGTATAGAGTGTCAGCGTGTGTAAATACCCTCGCCTCTTTCCGCCTTCCCCCGGCAAAATCACTTCTGAGCGCTTTTCTGACTGACGCATTACCTCAGCCTTTGTTACAATTGGATGCATTTCGCTTCTGTGTGAGTCAGCGCTTGCTCACAGCGCCTCACCAGGATGACCCCTGCACCGGATGTGCCACGAGCGACCATAATGTATGAGAACGTATCGCCGTGCTGTTTCGTACGTAGCAGACGTGACGTAAACCGATGTACCAGGAACACCGAATGGAACTTTTAAGCCAGTTACTTCACGCCCTTTGGAGCCAGGATTTTGAGACGCTGTCGCAGCCTGGCATGATCGGCATGCTCTATTTCGTTTTATTTGTCATTTTATTTCTGGAAAACGGTTTGCTGCCGGCGGCGTTTCTGCCCGGTGATAGCCTGCTGGTGCTGGTTGGCGTATTGATTGCCAAAGGTGCGCTGGGCTTTCCGCAAACTCTGTTACTGCTTACCGTCGCTGCGAGTACCGGCTGCTGGCTGAGCTACATTCAGGGGCGCTGGCTTGGCAATACGCGGCTGGTGCAGAAATGGCTCTCTCATCTTCCAGCCCACTACCACCAGCGCGCGCACCATCTGTTCCATAAACATGGGCTGTCGGCGCTGTTAGTTGGGCGCTTTATCGCATTTGTTCGCACGTTGCTGCCAACTATTGCCGGACTCTCTGGTCTGAGCAATACGCGTTTTCAATTTTTCAACTGGATGAGCGGCCTGCTGTGGGTGCTGATCCTGACAACGCTGGGTTACCTGTTGGGCATCACGCCGGTGTTTAAAAAGTATGAAGATGCGTTGATGTCCTGTTTGATGCTGCTTCCGGTGGTGCTGCTGGTGATTGGCCTGGTTGGCTCACTGGTGGTGTTGTGGAAGAAAAAACATAGCAATCGGAGCTAAAAGACAATGGAACTGCGTGCGCCTTTTCTGCGCTGGGTATTTACAAGCCTCACTGCTGCGGCGCTCTTTTGCGTGCTGTTTCTCGCCTGGACGGCGGTGCAAAATCGCGAGTCGACGCTTGCGATCCGCCCGCTGACGCAAAACATTACCGTGCCGGATGGTTTCTCCATCTGGCATCATCTCGACGCCAACGGCATTCACTTTAAAAGCATCACCCCGCAGGATGACACCCTGCTGATTAAATTCGACTCCAGCGAGCAGAGCGCCGCCGCCAAGGCCGTGCTGGATCGCACTCTCCCCCAGGGGTATGTCATTGCCGCTCAGGATGATGCCGACACCCAAACTTCTGCGTGGCTTAACCGCCTGCGCAACAGCACACTCAGATTCGGCTAACCTCTCCAGGATTCTGAATCTTTTCACTAACTTTGGTGTTTAGCCGTTACTTAACTATGCTTGAGTAACGGGACCAGGGTTCACATTACGTAACTGGATGCTGGCGTACCCTGTTTCGCCAGCTAACAACGGAAGGTTATCGATTATGAAAAACCGCATCGCTATGGCGCTGGCTCTTTTTTCCGTTAGCGCTCTTTCCCATGCTGCTTCACCGTGTCAGGAAAAAGAGCATGAGATCCAACGCGAAATCAGCTATGCCGAAAAGCATAACAATCAGAGCCGTATTGACGGGTTGAACAAAGCCCTGCGCGAAGTTCGCGCCAGCTGTTCTGATGAGAAGCTGCGCGCTGCGCATCAAAAGAAAATCGCTGAACAGAAAGAAGAGATTGCCGAGCGCCGTCGTGACCTGAGCGAAGCGAAAGAGAAAGGCGATGCGGACAAGATTCACAAGCGAGAGCACAAGCTGAAAGAGGCTCAGCAGGAGCTGAAATCTCTTGAAGCGCGTGACTACTGATTAAATGGAAATGACCACACACTCACCTGGAGAGAATTATGTCGAAAGATAATGCTGACCATCTGCGCGCTGAGTTGAAATCGCTGGCGGACACCCTGGAAGAAGTGCTGGGTAATTCTGGTGAAAAATCGAAAGAAGAGCTGAGCAAGCTGCGTACCAAAGCGGAAAAAGCGCTGCGTAACAGCCGCGACCGCCTGGGCGATACCGGCGATGTTATTGCTCGTCAGACCCGCGAAGCCGCTGCCCGTACCGATGAGTACGTGCGTGACAATCCGTGGGCCAGCGTTGGCATCGGCGCCGCAATCGGCGTGGTGTTAGGCGTTCTGATGTCGCGTCGCTGATATGGCGGATTCACGATACGCGCAAGGGCCTGGCAAAAGCGCGCTCGGGATTGGTCAGCGTATGCTGACCATTCTGGTTGAAATGGTTGAGACCCGCCTGCGGCTGGCGGTTGTTGAGCTTGAAGAAGAGAAAGCCAACTTATTCCAGCTGCTCCTGATGGTGGGGCTGACCATGCTTTTCGCCGCATTTGGCCTGATGAGTCTGATGGTGCTAATTATTTGGGCCGTCGATCCGCAATATCGCTTGAATGTGATGATTGCAACCACCGTAGTGTTACTGGTGCTGGCGCTGATAGGCGGCATTTCGACACTGCGTAAAGCGCGGGCCTCGACACTGCTGCGTCACACACGCCAGGAGTTGTCGAACGATCGCGCCTTGCTGGAGGACGATAAATCGTGAGCAGCAAAGCCGAACGTCTGAAGCGTAAAGCGCAATTGCTCAGCATGATCCAGCAGCAACGTCTGGATCTCACCGCCGGGCGCCGGGACTGGCTTGAAGCCACCGGTGCTTACGATCGCGGCTGGAACACGCTGTTAAGCCTGCGCTCATGGGCGCTGGTAGGCAGTAGCGCAATGGCTATCTGGAGCGTTCGCCATCCTAATATGCTGGTGCGCTGGGCCAGACGCGGTTTCGGTGCCTGGAGCATGTGGCGGCTGGTGAAATCCACCGTTAATGCGCAGCGCTAAAGCGTCACTTGCTTGCTAACACGGGCGATCCTGGGATCGCCCGTTTGCTTTTGTGCTTAGGCAATTTTTTTGAAAGATTTCGACAGTTTTCCTAGCTAACAATATTTTCTCTCCGCGATTAATATCCTCTCCATCAACTGCAAGCCCACGGCATACGCCGTTTCTTACACAATTTTTACTGCATAGCGCCTATGCGGTTCCTGGAGAGAAAGATGAAAAAATTAGAAGATGTTGGTTTCCTGGTTGCTCGTATCCTGATGCCGATCCTGTTTATCGTTGCAGGCTGGGGCAAAATCACCGGTTATGCAGGTACTCAGCAATATATGGAATCGATGGGCGTACCGGGCTTCTTTCTGCCGCTGACCATCCTGCTTGAGTTTGGCGGCGGTCTGGCCATTCTGTTCGGCTTCCTGACCCGCACCACCGCGCTGTTCACCGCCGGCTTTACGCTGCTGACGGCGTTTATCTTCCACAACAACTTTGCGGAAGGCGCGAACTCCATTATGTTCATGAAAAACCTGACCATCGCTGGCGGCTACCTGCTGCTGGGCATCACCGGTCCGGGCGCGTTCAGCATCGACCGCGTACTGAATAAAAAGTGGTAAGCGCTCTATACTGACTGAATACACCAAAGCGAGGAGTTCACTCCTCGCTTTTTGCTATCAGAAGGAGAAGCAGCAATGGGACAACTGATTGACGGCGTCTGGCACGACACCTGGTATGACACCAAATCCACCGGCGGGCGCTTTAAACGTTCAGAATCGGCGTTTCGCAACTGGCTGACCGCCGATGGCGCTGCCGGCCCCTCTGGCGAAGGCGGGTTTGCCGCTGAAAAAGATCGCTACCATCTCTATGTTTCGCTCGCCTGCCCCTGGGCACACCGCACGCTGATTTTACGTAAGCTGAAAGGCCTCGAGCCTTTTTTACCGGTTTCGGTGGTGCATCCGCTGATGCTGGAAAATGGCTGGACCTTTGGCGATGATTTTCCCGCCGCGACGGGCGATACCCTCTATCAGCATGAGTTTCTCTATCAACTCTATCTGCATGCCGATCCGCACTATACCGGCCGCGTAACAGTGCCTGTGGTGTGGGATAAGAAGAATCACACCATCGTCAGCAATGAATCGGCGGATATTATTCGCATGTTCAATACCGCATTTGACGGGCTGGGTGCTAAAGCCGGGGATTACTACCCGCCTGAACTGCGCGAGAAGATTGACGAGCTGAATGGCTGGATCTACGACAATGTGAATAACGGCGTTTACAAAGCCGGTTTCGCCACCAGCCAGCAGGCCTATGATGAAGCGGTAACCGGGGTGTTTAGTGCACTGGAGCGCCTGGAGCAGATCCTTGGACGGCACCGCTACTTGACGGGCGATCGCCTGACCGAAGCGGATATCCGTTTATGGACAACGCTGGTGCGCTTCGATCCGGTCTATGTGACGCACTTTAAATGCGATAAGCGCCGCATCAGTGATTACCTCAACCTGCATGGCTTCCTGCGCGACCTCTACCAGATGCCGGGTATCGCCGAGACGGTTGATTTCGCGCATATCCGCAATCACTACTATCGCAGCCATAAGACGCTGAACCCGACGGGGATTATCTCCATCGGCCCGTGGCAGGATCTTGATGAACCGCACGGTCGTGACAGCCGTTTTTCCTGAACTTTCGGGCGCGTCACATCGCGCCCAAATAATTCCCCGCCCGACTTATCCCTTTGTAAATTTGCCGTCTATTCTTACTCTTATCGTTGTTAAAACAACGGATTGACCGTTGACCGAGGTAAAAATGGACTGGTATTTCTGGGTACTTCGTAATTACGCCACTTTCCACGGACGCGCCCATCGCCGCGAATTCTGGATGTTCACACTCGTTAACATCATTCTGTTCGGCGTGCTGAATGTGATTGATCGTATCGTGGGCTGGCACCACATCTTAAGCCTTGTTTACGCCCTGCTGATGCTGGTACCGACGCTGGCGGTACAGGTGCGTCGCCTGCATGACACCAACCGCAGCTGGCGCTGGCTGCTGCTGATGATTATTCCGCTGTTTGGCTCGCTGGTGCTGCTCGCCTTCTATAGCCAGCGCGGCACGCCGCAGGAGAACGAGTTCGGCCCGGAACCGCAGCCCTTCCCGCAAACGGTCCAGGCGACCGAGCGCGGCGCGTAGCGTTATTTACCGGCAAAAAGCTTGGGGATCTCACGCAGACACCACGATTTCCCCTCGCCCATGCTGTCGCGGCGCCAGGCCATAATAATATCCACCTCGCTGGTGTATTCCGGGCTGACCACGCGCAGGCGGCCCTCCGCAATATCACGCTCAACCAGCGGATAGGGCATGGTGGCGACGCCCAGCCCGGCGAGTAGCGCCTGGCGTTTATCTTCAATTGTACTGACCGTCAGCCTCGGCTGTTTATCCAGCAGCTGAACCGTAAGCACCGGGCGTTCGCGGGCGGTATCTGCTACCGCCACACCGCGGTACTTCACGCGCGTCACTTCAGAGAGTGGTTCCGGCTCCTGATGAATCGGGTGCTGCGGCGCGGCGACATAGACGTTCATTACGGTATAGAGCTTGCGGGAGTTGATCTCCGATGAGGAGCGAAAATGCATATCCGGCGCGATAACAATATCCGCCCGCCCCTGCTCCAGCCGCTCCCAGGCTCCCGCCAGCACTTCGGTGATAATCGATAACTGAGTGGTCGCTTTCGCCGCCAGCCTCTCCACCAGCGGAAACAGCTCTACCGTTGGTACCAGCGCTTCCGTCACCAGCGTTAAATGGGTTTCCCAACCGCGCGCCAGCGCTTCGGCGTCGGTCGTCAACTTATCAGCCGCTTCCAGCAGAACGCGCCCGCGCTCCAGCAGCATACGCCCGACATTGGTGAATTTGGTGCGGTGACCGGAGCGGTCAAACAGCACCACATCCAGCTCTTCTTCAAGTTTTTGCATGGTGTAGCTGAGCGCGGAGGGGACGCGCCCCAGTTCATCCGCAGCGGCGGCAAAGCTCCCGCGGCGGTCAATTGCATCCATCACGCGCAGTGCTTCCAGCGTCAGTGCCCTTTCTTTGGCCATAGGCGTTCTCATTCAGGAAATTTGAACATACCGGGCAGAATATCTGGCTAACAATGCAGCGTCCATCCCTTTAACATTGTTTTAAGTAAAGAGAGGTCAAGAATAATGATTACTACCCGAACGGCAAAACAGTGCGGACAAGCTGATTTCGGCTGGCTTAAAGCCCGCTACACCTTCTCCTTTGGACACTACTTTGATCCCAAACTGCTGGGTTATGCATCACTGCGCGTGTTGAACCAGGAAGTGCTCGCACCAGGGGCTTCTTTGCAGCCGCGCGCCTACCCGAAAGTGGATATTTTGAATCTGATTCTGGAAGGCGAAGCGGAGTACCGCGACAGCGAAGGCCACCATGTGCAGGCAAAAGCGGGTGAAGCGCTGCTTATCGCCACCCAGCCAGGTATCAGTTACAGTGAGCACAATCTGAGTAAAGACAAGTCGCTTACGCGCATGCAGCTATGGCTGGATGCCTGCCCGGAGCGGGAAAATGCGCCGGTGCAGAAGCTGATCCTTGCTGATGGTACCTGCCAGTTGCTGGCCTCGCCCGATGGCGATAAAGGTAGCATGCAGCTGCGCCAGCAGGTGTGGCTGCACCATATTTCGCTTAATAAAGGCGAAGAGCTGAAAATCGAATTACACGGACCGCGAGCCTATCTGCAGTCCATTCACGGGACGGTGCATGCCGTCACCCATCACAAAGAGCAAGAAGCCCTCACCTGCGGTGATGGTGCTTTTATTCGTGATGAAGCCACTATCACGCTGGTCGCCGATACGCCGCTTCGCGCGCTGTTGGTTGATTTACCGGTGTAATGAACATTTTTTATCAGGTGAGTAAATGAGTATCCGCACTATGTACAGTTCGTTCGATCGTGTCACCACGAGCCAGGAGAGTTCCGCCGCCGCAAACCAGGCGTTCGGGTTTGAAGAGATGCTGACGGAACTGGAAGTGATCGTCGAAGAAGCCGTTGTCCGTCTTGCTGAGGAAGAAGAAGCCGCCTGATTGCCAGCCCCGGCGCAAGCCGGGGTTCTGTTCCTGCCTTTATGATGCCGCGCGCAGTGAAAGCGCCCTCTCCTCCCTGAACGCCTCCTGCATAAACCGCCGTAAAATCTCCGCCGCACCCGGCGCGGGTATGACGCCTGCGATCAAGCTGTCAGTGTCGCCACCCTCTTTTTCGATATGGGGACGGTTAAGCCGTAGCAGATCGGTGGCGATCTCCGGTCGCATTTCGGGGTGAAACTGCACCGAAAACGCATTCGGCCCGTAACGCACGATCTGATGCGGATCGTGAATCGAGGCACCGAGCACCGTAGCGCCAATGGGTAAACGGGTAACCGTCTGTCGATGGGTCAGGTGGGCGGGAAAGCTCTCTTCAAGATGCGCAAGCAGCGGTTCGTGAGCGGCGGCGGCATTGAGATAAACGGTTTTGGTCCCCGCTTCACGGCCATCCTTGTGGTACTGCACATCACCGCCCAGCGCCCAGGCCATCAGTTGATGACCATAGCAGACGCCAAATAGCGGCATTTCCATCGCCATCGCCTCACGGATCCACGCGGCGGTCTGCTCGCTCCAGGGCAACCTGTCCGTGACCATCGCCCAGGATCCGGTGATGATCGCCGCCCGGCGCGGATCCGGGGTCGGCAGCGCTTCGCCTTCGAAAACGCGGATCACCTCAACATCATCAAGCTCACATCCCAACAGTTGGCAAAACCAGAGCGGCACATCGCCGTGCGCGTCACGCATAGTCTGCGGGGCGTTCCCCATCTGGAGAATCAAAATCGATTTTTGTTCCATAACAGCAACGCCTCCCATGGCGAAAAAATAGACATGTGCCAGACAGGTTAGCGCGTTTCGCCGCGAGGTTGATCGATTAATTGTTTATGAATTAGACAGAATTAGCTTAGAGAGCGTGAAAATAGCCCAGTGTCGAGGTCGGCTGGAGGCCTGGTAAGCGTAGCGCCATCAGGCATTGCACCCATCGCCGGATGGCGGCTCGCGCCTTATCCGGCCTACGTAAATGCCGGGGTCAGCTGTCGTTGTTGGCCCGGAAAAGCAAAAACCCCGCCGAGGCGGGGTTTTTTAAGAGGTGAAACTGACCGATAAGCCGGGTTCTGTCGTGGACAGTCATTCATCTAGGCCAGCAATCGCTCACTGGCTCAAGCAGCCTACCCGGGTTCAGTACGGGCCGTACCTTGTGAACCCCTATTTGGCCTTGCTCCGGGTGGAGTTTACCGTGCCGCGAACTGTTGCCAGACGCGCGGTGCGCTCTTACCGCACCCTTTCACCCTTACCTGATCCCGCTTGCGCGGGCCATCGGCGGTTTGCTCTCTGTTGCACTGGTCGTAGGCTTGCGCCTCCCAGGCGTTACCTGGCACCCTGCCCTATGGAGCCCGGACTTTCCTCCCCTCCGCCCGTCTCCCCCGAAGAGGACGACGACGAAGCGGCGACTGTCTGGTCAGCTTCGGCGCGCAGTATAGAGGGTTTGCGCCCGCGTGTCACCCTTCCGTCGACATTCCCACCGCCAGCGTCGCCGCGATATTTCGCGAGGCACGGTAAATGTTGTCAAACGCGCCGCGAAACGCCTCCTCCAGCGTGCCAATCGTGGTCAACACACTGAACACCGCGTCGATACCGTACTGATGCACCACGCCGACATCGCTGGTCAAACTGCCGGCGATACCAATCACTGGCTTATGGTATTTTTTCGCTACCTGCGCCACACCCACCGGCACTTTGCCGTGAATGCTCTGGCTATCGATGCGCCCTTCGCCCGTCACCACCAGCGTGCAGTCGAGGATATGCTCCTCCAGATTAAGCGCCTGGGTAACAATCTCAATGCCACTGCGCAACTCCGCACCGAGAAACGCCATCATCGCTGCCCCCATACCGCCCGCCGCGCCCGATCCCGGCACGCACTTCACATCGATATGCAGATCTTTTTTGATCACCTCGGCGAAGTGATCGAGGCTGCGATCCAGCTCAATGATCATCGCTTCCGTCGCGCCCTTTTGCGGGCCGAATATACGTGATGCGCCGCTCTCGCCGGTGAGCGGGTTGGTCACATCGCAGGCCACGCGGATCGTACACTTCTGCAAACGCGGATCGAGGCCAGAGAGATCGATTTGATTAAGGCCGATCAGGCTTCCGCCGCCGTGACCAATCTCTTTGCCGTTGGCATCCATAAGACGCGCGCCCAGTGCCTGCACCATACCGGCCCCGCCGTCATTGGTCGCGCTGCCGCCAATGCCGATGATAATGTTGCTCGCCCCCTTATCCAGCGCCTGCAAAATAAGCTCCCCGGTGCCGCGCGACGTGGTAATTAACGGATTACGTAATTGAGGCGCGACCAGAGCCAGCCCGCTTGCCGCCGCCATCTCAATAAAAGCAGTCGCGCCATCGCCCGAGCTTCCCCAGCAGGCTTCAACCGGCTCGCCCAGCGGGCCAGTCACGCGGGCGGTATGCATCGTGCCCTGCGTGGCGGCGATCATCGCCTCTACGGTACCTTCACCGCCATCCGCGACAGGAACAGAGACATAGTGCGCATCGGGAAAGATCTCCCGAAATCCTTTTTCTATTGCCTGCGCGACCTGCGTCGCAGAGAGGCTTTCTTTATAAGAGTCTGGGGCGATTACGATTTTCATAGTGGTGAGCCTGGTCAAGCCGCGCACGTCACCCTGCACGCGAAAGAAAGCCTGCAGAAGTGGATATCAAGAGAAGCAAGGGCGCGCCTGCGCCCTTTCTGATTAACGAGTGACTTCGACTTTCGCCAGTTTCTCGTAGTAGCACGCCAGCGCGCTGTGATCGGAGGTGCCCATGCCATCGGCGCGCAGCGCCTGCATCATCTCCATCACCGCCGCGGTCAGCGGCAGCTGCGCGCCCACGCCGTGCGAGGTATCCAGCGCATTTGCCAGATCTTTGATATGCAGATCGATCCGGAAACCCGGTTTAAAGTTGCGATCCATCACCATCGGCGCTTTCGCCTCCAGCACCGTACTGCCCGCAAGGCCGCCGCGGATCGCCTGGAAGACCAGATCCGGGTTAACGCCCGCTTTCGTCGCCAGGGTTAAGGCTTCCGACATCGCGGCAATGTTAAGCGCCACAATCACCTGGTTTGCCAGCTTGGTGACGTTCCCCGCACCGATATCACCGGTGTGTACCACCGACCCCGCCATCGCTTTCATCAGGTCGTAGTGCTTATCAAACACCGCTTTATCGCCGCCAACCATCACAGAGAGCGTGCCGTCGATCGCTTTGGGTTCACCGCCGCTGACCGGCGCATCCAGCATCTCCACACCTTTCGCTTTCAGTGCTTCGCTGATTTCACGGCTTGCCAACGGTGCGATGGAGCTCATGTCGATCAGCACCGTGCCCGCTCTCGCCCCTTCAATAATGCCGCCTTCACCCAGCGCCACCTCTTTGACATGCGGCGAGTTCGGCAGCATGGTGATGATGACATCACACTGCTCGGCGATGGCTTTGGCATTGCTCGCGGTTTCTGCTCCGGCGGCGACCAGCTCGCCCACCGCGTCACTGTTGCGGTCGACGACCACCAGTGAGTAACCGGCTTTGATGAGGTTTTTACTCATGGGTTTACCCATGATGCCGAGGCCAATGAAACCGACTTTCATCGTCATAATTGCGTCTCTCTCTTTCAGGTGGTGAGGTTATTTTTTAAAGGCGTCGGCGAGTCGCTGCGTCGCCGCACGGAATACGCCCAGATCGCTGCCGACGGCAACCACGGTCGCGCCCCACTCCAAGTAACGACGCGCGTCCGCCTCAACCGGCGCCAGGATGCCGCTCGGTTTGTTGTGCGCCTTCGCGCGGGCGAAAATATGTTGAATGGTGCGCTGCACTTCCGGGTGCGCAGCGTTGCCGAGGTAACCGAGCGTCGCCGCCAGGTCACTTGGCCCGACAAACACGCCGTCCACGCCGTCGGTCGAGAGGATCGCGTCGAGGTTATCCACGCCCGCCTGGCTCTCTATCTGCACCAGAATGGAGATATTGGCGTTGGACTGGCGGAAGTAGTCCGGCACGGTGCCGAACATATTGGCGCGGTGCGATACGGAGACGCCGCGAATGCCTTCCGGCGGATAGCGGGTCGCCGCTACGGCCAGCAGCGCATCCTCTTCACTCTCGACGAAGGGAATCAGGAAGTTATAGAAACCGATATCGAGCAGGCGCTTGATGATCACCGCATCGTTGGTCGGCACGCGCACAACTGGCGCGCTGACGCTGCCTTTGAGCGCCATCAGCTGCGGTACAAAAGTGAGCACGTCATTGGGCGCGTGTTCGCCATCAAGCAGCAGCCAGTCGAAACCCGCCAGCCCGAGCACTTCCGTGCTGATATGGCTACCCAGCGCAGACCAGCAGCCAATCTGAACCTGCTGCGCGGCCAGCGCGGCCTTGAATTTGTTAGGGAAGATATCGTTAGTCATCTTTTGTACCTTAAATGTGTTGGTGCTTATTTCTTCAGTTCCATACGTTTGATGTCGCCGACGACAAACAGGTAACAGACCATCATCATCAGGGCTGAACAGCCGACGAATACCAGCGCACCGTTGAAGGAGTGCAACTCTTTTACCATGTAGCCGATAACCAGCGGCGTCGCGATAGAGGCCACATTACCAAAGACGTTAAACACGCCGCCGCACAGGCCGACAATCTCTTTTGGCGCGACGTCGGAAATCACCGGCCAGCCGAGCGCACCAAAACCTTTGCCGAAGAAGGCCAGCGCCATCAGCGCGACCACCAGCGCGGTGTTGTCGGTGTAGTTACAGAGGATAATGCTGGAGGCCAGCAGCATGCCCATCACGATAGGCACTTTACGCGCCACGGTCAGGGATGAGCCACGTTTAATCAGGTAATCGGAGAAGAGCCCGCCCAGCACGCCGCCGACAAAGCCGCACAGCGCCGGAATGGAGGCCACAAAGCCCACTTTGAGGATCGACATCCCCTTCTCCTGCACCAGGTAGATGGGAAACCAGGTGAGGAAGAACCAGGTAATGGTGTTGAGAAAGTACTGACCAAAGAAGATGCCCAGCATCATACGGTTGCTCAGCAACTGCTTGATGTAATCGAGCTTCGGCCCGGCTTTCTTGTCGTCGCCCGCTTTTTTGTGGTCCATATCAACCACCGCGCCGTTCGCCGCAATGTACTCCAGCTCTTCGCGGGTCATACGCGGATGGTCGGTTGGGTTATGCACAAACTTCACCCATGCAAAGGTCAATACAAAACCGATCGCGCCCATGACGGTAAAGACGTGCTCCCAGCCCCAGGCGTAGGTCAGCCAGCCGAGCAGCGGCGAGAAGAGCGCCAGCGAGAAGTACTGCGCCGAGTTGAAGAGTGCCGAGGCGGTGCCGCGCTCCTTCGCCGGAAACCATGCCGCAACGATGCGCGCATTTGCCGGGAAGGAGGGCGCTTCAGAAAAACCGAGCATAAAGCGCATGATAAACATCGACACCCCGGCCCAGGCGAGGGGGAATAGATCGACAAAACCTTGCAGGAAAGTGAAGAGCGACCAGAAAAAGAGGCTGTAGGTGTAGACGCGTTTGGAGCCGAAGCGGTCGAGTAGCCAGCCGCCGGGGATCTGCATCAGCAGGTAGGCCCAGCCGAAGGCGGAGAAGATGTAACCCATCGAGACGGAATCGAGTTGTAGCTCTTTGGCAACATCGGTTCCGGCAATAGAGAGTGTGGCACGGTCAGCGTAGTTGACTGCGGTGACAATAAATATAATCAGCAAAATTAAATAACGGGTAGGAATCGCCCGTTTTGCTTCGACGGTTTGTTCAATAGCCATTTTAATTTCCTCGGACACCGCTAACTTTTAAATATATTTATTTGGGTGGTTTATCTGATGGTATTTAACGACGTAGAGTTAATTCAGATAACAGATACAGAGATTTAATTAGCCCTCAGTATAAACAGCGCCGGGAGAGCACACATTGTAACCTTGCTCAATTTTTTAACTATTTAAAAAGATTATTTTGAGCATATGCCCATAAAGCTGGGCGCTGATGCACACTTCTTGCATTATGCCGCCGCGCAGCGTGCGGCCCGGCGTTAATAAGTGATATGCGTCACATTTTAATAATTGAACTCCTGACATTCTTATTTCCAGTAAACAAGACTTTTCTTGCTGATATTAATTACAGAGTAAAGATCTGGTTTCTCTATTGTGAGTGATGCAGCGTACAGTGAGCGGGAGATAAATTAATAATGTCCGACATTGAAATAAGAGAGCAAATGCCTGGCGCGTTTTATATTAAGGTTCACGACACCGATAATGTCGCGATTATTGTTAACGACAACGGCTTAAAAGCCGGTACCCGCTTCCCGGATGGTCTGGAGTTGATTGAGCATATTCCGCAGGGGCATAAAGTTGCGCTGGTCGATATTCCTCATCACGGCGAGATCGTGCGCTATGGCGAAGTGATCGGCTATGCCGTGCGCCCGATCCCGCGCGGCAGCTGGATCGATGAATCCCTCGTTGAGCTGCCGACGGCCCCTCCGCTCAACACCCTGCCGCTGGCGACCAAAGTGCCCGAACCTTTGCCGCCACTGGAGGGGTATACCTTCGAAGGCTACCGTAACGCGGATGGCAGCGTCGGCACGAAAAACCTGCTCGGCTTAACCACCAGCGTGCACTGCGTGGCCGGGGTGGTCGATTATGTGGTAAAGCTGATCGAACGCGATCTGCTGACAAAATACCCCAATGTCGACGGCGTGGTCGGCCTTAATCACCTTTACGGCTGCGGCGTGGCGATTAACGCCCCGGCGGCGGTGATCCCAATTCGCACTATCCACAACATCTCCCTTAACCCGAACTTCGGCGGCGAAGTGATGGTGATTGGCCTCGGCTGTGAAAAATTACAGCCGGAGCGGCTGCTACAGGGAACGGATGATGTGCAGGCGATCCCGGCTGACGGCGCCAGCATTGTGCGTTTGCAGGATGAGCACCATGTGGGCTTCCGCTCAATGGTGGATGATATTCTGCAGGTCGCCGAGCGGCATCTGATCAAACTCAACCAGCGCAAACGCGAAACCTGCCCGGCTTCAGAACTGGTGGTTGGCATGCAGTGTGGCGGCAGCGACGCCTTCTCCGGCGTGACCGCTAACCCGGCGGTAGGCTTTGCTTCCGATCTGCTGATCCGCTGCGGCGGCACGGTGATGTTCTCGGAAGTGACGGAAGTGCGCGACGCTATCCACCTGCTCACCCCGCGCGCGATTAACGAAGAGGTGGGCAAACGCCTGCTGGAAGAGATGGCCTGGTACGATAACTATCTCGATCTTGGCAAAACCGACCGCAGCGCTAACCCGTCGCCCGGCAACAAAAAAGGCGGGCTGGCTAACGTGGTGGAAAAAGCGCTGGGCTCGATTGCCAAATCAGGCAAGAGCGCGATCTCCGAAGTGCTCTCCCCCGGCCAGCGCCCGACTAAACGCGGCCTGATCTACGCCGCCACACCGGCCAGCGATTTCGTCTGCGGCACCCAACAGGTCGCCTCCGGCATTACCGTGCAGGTCTTTACCACCGGTCGCGGCACGCCCTATGGGCTGATGGCGGTACCGGTGATCAAAATGGCGACCCGTACCGAGCTGGCAAACCGCTGGTATGACTTGATGGATATTAACGCGGGCACCATCGCTACCGGCGAAGAGAGCATTGAAGAGGTGGGCTGGAAGCTGTTCCACTTTATTCTCGATGTCGCCAGCGGGCGTAAAAAAACCTTTTCCGATCAATGGGGATTGCATAACCAGCTGGCAGTGTTTAACCCGGCGCCGGTGACCTGATCCCCGCAAGAAGACGTATAAACCTCACCCTTAGCATGGCTCCGGCCATGCTTTTTTTTGCCCCCTACCGCCTTTCATTCTCTTTCCCTCCCTTTCGAAAGTTTCGCTTTTACGATTCAAATCACAAAAAAGCGTTCCGAAAGACTATATCTTCTTTCGAAGAAAATAAACGAAAGGGTTCGGAGGCAGGATGTTTATCATTTCAACAAAAACCATGCTCACTAAGGCGCAGCGCGAAGGCTACGCGGTGCCTGCCTTTAATATCCATAACCTTGAAACGCTTCAGGTTGTCGTTGAGACCGCCGCCGAGTTGCGCTCACCGCTGATTGTAGCGGGTACACCAGGGACCTTTAGCTACGCCGGGATCGGCAATATTGTTGCCATCGCCGCCGATCTGGCAAAAACCTACAACCAACCGCTGGCGATCCACCTCGATCACCATGAAGAGCTTGCCGATATCGAGCGCAAAGTACACGCCGGGGTGCGCTCGGTGATGATCGACGGTTCGCATCTCCCTTACGCGGAAAATGTGACAGTGGTAAAAGCCGTTACCGACTTCTGCCATCGCTATGACGTCAGCGTTGAGGCGGAGTTAGGGCGTCTTGGCGGCCAGGAGGACGATCTGATCGTCGACGCCAAAGACACGCGCTTTACCAATCCACAGCAGGCGCAGGATTTTATCGAAAAGACGGGTATCGACTCGCTTGCGGTGGCGATCGGTACCGCGCACGGCCTCTACAGTGAAGAGCCAAAGCTCGATTTCGATCGGCTGGCGGAGATTCGCCAGGCCGTCGAGGTTCCGCTGGTGTTACACGGCGCTTCCGGCCTGCCTGCGGCCGATATTCGCCGCGCTATCGGCCTTGGTGTCTGCAAGGTCAACGTCGCCACCGAACTTAAAATCGCCTTTTCCGACGCGCTTAAGGCGTACCTGCTCTCGCAGCCGAATGCCAGCGATCCGCGCCACTACATGGTTCCGGCCAAAGCCGCCATGAAAGAGGTGGTACGCAAAGTCATCCACGATTGCGGCTGTGAAGGGAAGCTGTAAGCCCAGCCATTTAACCGGAGAATCACGTGAAAGAGATTATTGCCCGCCACAAAGCGGGAGAACACCTTGGCATCTGTTCCGTCTGCTCGGCCCATCCGTTGGTGATTGAAGCCGCGCTGCGCTTCGATTTGCATACCGACAACAGCGTGCTGATCGAAGCGACATCCAACCAGGTTAACCAGTTTGGCGGCTATACCGGCATGCAGCCGGCCGATTTCCGCGACTTTGTCTATGCCATTGCCCGCGAGGTCGGCTTCCCGCTGGAGCGGCTGATCCTTGGTGGCGATCATCTCGGGCCTAACTGCTGGCAGAACGAACATGCCGACGCGGCGATGGAGAAAGCGATCGCGCTGATCGAAGCTTACGTTGCCACCGGGTTTAGCAAGATCCACCTTGATGCCTCAATGTCCTGCGCGGACGATCCCGTTCCGCTGGATCCGCAGGTGGTGGCGGAGCGCGCCGCGCGCCTCTGTCTGGCTGCGGAGCAGACGGCAAGCGAGGCGCAGAAAAAGGCGCTGACCTATGTCATCGGCACGGAAGTACCGGTGCCGGGCGGCGAGGCCAGCAGCATCAGCGCGGTGCACGTTACCCATGTGGAAGATGCCGCGCGCACGCTGGAAACTCACCGTGTCGCCTTCAAGGCGCTGGGGCTGGAAGCAGCGATGAAGCGGGTTATCGCCATCGTGGTTCAGCCCGGCGTGGAGTTCGATCATACGCAGGTGATTCATTATCAGCCTCAGGCCGCCGAAGCGCTTTCCGGCTGGATCCGTCAGACGCCAATGGTCTATGAGGCCCACTCGACGGATTACCAGTCCCGCCACGCCTATCGCGCGCTGGTACGCGATCATTTCGCCATTCTGAAAGTTGGCCCGGCACTGACCTTTGCCCTGCGCGAAGCGATTTTCGCCCTAGCGCAGATGGAGAACGAGCTGATTGCTCCGGAGAGTCGTAGCCGGGTGCTGGAGGTGATTGACGAAGTGATGCTCAACGAGCCGGACTACTGGAAGAAGTATTACCACCCCACCTGGAGCCAGGCGATGGTCGATATCCACTTCAGCCTCTCTGACCGCATCCGCTACTACTGGCCCCACCCGCGCATCCGCCAGGCGGTGGAAAAACTGCTCGCGAATCTCGACACCGTCAGGCTGCCGCTGGGGCTGATTAGCCAGTTTATGCCTCTACAACTGGAACGCGCGTCGCTAAACGAGATAGTCACAACGCCACGCAGCCTGATTATTGACAAAATACAGGACGTATTGCGTGCCTATCGCTACGGATGCGCCCCTGAAACTACCTGTTAAGCGGAGTGTGTATGAGCCAACTGTTTGTCCGAACCGGAGTGGATTTTGCCTCGCGCCAGCAACTGCTGGCACACATTGGCGAGGAGATGCTGGCAAAAGGCGTCGTCCATGCAAGCTACCCCGCCGCGCTGCTGGCGCGCGAGGAAAGCTACCCAACCGGCATCGCGCTGGAGCGTCATGGGATCGCCATTCCCCACTGCGAGGCGAGCCACGCCCTCTCCCCGGCGCTCTATCTGATTCGTCCGCGCACACCGGTTTATTTTCAACAGGCTGATGATGATAGCGACATTGCCGCATCGCTGATTATTGCCCTGATTGTGGAAAACCCGGCGGCGCAGCTGACGCTACTGAGAAAACTGTTTAGTGAGCTACAAAACCCGAACACGCTGGACGCGCTGCTGAACGCCGCGGATGACGATCTGGCGAGATGTTTTCGGGAGACGATCCTGGAGCCTGAAACGTGCGGACAGGCTTAATAACATACTGATAATAAAAAGGAGTACCCTATGAAACGTAAAGTGATTGTCGCCTGCGGCGGTGCGGTCGCCACCTCCACGATGGCGGCAGAAGAGATCAAAGAGCTGTGCGATACGCACCACATCGAACTCGATCTTGTGCAGTGTCGGGTAAATGAGATCGAAACCTATATGGACGGCGCGGATCTTATCTGCACCACCGCAAAAGTGGATCGCGCCTTCGGCGATATTCCTGTTGTGCACGGTATGCCCTTCGTTTCGGGAGTAGGCATCGAGGCGCTACAGCAAAAAATCCTGACCATTCTCGTGGGGTAACGCTATGTTTAGCGAAATAATGCGTTATATCCTCGACTTAGGTCCTACCGTTATGCTGCCGGTGGTGATCATTATTTTCTCGAAGCTGCTGGGGATGAAACTCGGCGACTGCTTTAAATCCGGTCTGCATATTGGCATCGGCTTTGTCGGCATTGGCCTGGTGATCGGTCTGATGCTCGACTCCATCGGCCCGGCGGCTAAAGCCATGGCGGAGCACTTCCAGATCAACCTCCAGGTCATTGATGTTGGCTGGCCGGGATCGTCACCGATGACATGGGCATCGCAAATTGCGCTGGTTGCCATCCCTGTCGCCATTGCCGTGAATATCATCATGCTGGTAACGCGCATGACGCGCGTGGTCAACGTGGATATCTGGAATATCTGGCACATGACCTTTACCGGCGCGATGCTGCATCTCGCTACCGGCTCTTACTGGATTGGCATTCTTGGCGTGGCGGCGCACGCGGCGTTCGTCTATAAACTGGGCGACTGGTTTGCCAAAGATACGCGGGACTTTTTTAGCCTCGAAGGCATCGCCATTCCTCATGGCACCTCTGCCTATTTGGGGCCGGTTGCCGTGCTGGTGGACACCCTCATCGACAAAATCCCCGGCCTGAGGCGTATTCATTTCAGCGCCGACGATATTCAGAAACGCTTCGGGCCATTCGGCGAACCGGTCACCGTCGGTTTTGTGATGGGGATTGTAATTGGGCTGCTGGCTGGTTATGACCTGAAAGGCGTACTGCAACTGGCGGTGAAAACCGCAGCCGTTATGCTGCTGATGCCAAGAGTGATCAAACCGATTATGGATGGCCTGACGCCGATTGCGAAACAGGCGCGTAAACGTCTGCAGGCAAAGTTTGGCACTCAGGAATTTTTGATCGGTCTCGATCCGGCGCTGCTGCTGGGCCATACCTCAGTGGTCTCCGCCAGCCTGATCTTTATCCCGCTGAGCATTCTGATCGCGGTACTGGTGCCGGGTAACCAGGTGCTGCCATTCGGTGACCTGGCGACCATTGGTTTCTTTGTGGCGATGGCGGTTGCGGTGCATCAGGGCAACCTGTTCCGCACGCTGATCTCCGGGGTGATTATTATGAGCATGACCCTGTGGATCGCCACACAAACCATCGGTCTGCATACGCAGTTGGCCGCCAACGCGGGCGCACTGAAAGCGGGCGGGATGGTAGCCTCGATGGACCAGGGCGGTTCCCCGGTCACCTGGCTGCTCATTCAGCTCTTTACCTGGCAAAATCTGGTCGGTTTCGTGGTTATCGCCGCGATTTACCTGACCGGTGTCCTGCTTACCTGGCGCAGAGCGCGCCACTTTAAAGCGGCAGAGAAAGCGGCTGCTACGCCGGAAAGCCAGCCCGCATCGTGATCGTTGGGGAGCGTTCGCTCCCCTGTTACATCCTGGAGAGTGTTATGAAATCAGTGGTTATTCATGCTGAGGGCAACGTCTGCGTTGAAGATCGCCCTGAACCCCAGTTGCAGCATGAGGATGAGGTGAAGGTGAGAGTAGTCAGCTCCGGCCTGTGCGGCTCGGATATTCCGCGCATCTTCGCTAACGGCGCGCATTTTTACCCTATTACCCTTGGGCATGAGTTCAGCGGTTATGTCGAAGCCTGCGGCCCGGCGGTTACCGATCTGCACGCTGGCGACGCCGTGGCCTGCGTACCGTTGCTGCCCTGCTTTGACTGCCCTGCCTGCCGCCGGGAGTACTACTCGCTGTGCAAACGCTACCAGTTTATCGGGTCGCGCTGCGACGGCGGCAATGCCGAATACATTGTTGTTAAGCGGCCCAACCTGGTTCGCTTACCTGCGGATCTGCCCATTGAAGATGGAGCGTTTATTGAACCGATAACCGTTGGCCTGCACGCGTTTCACCTGGCTGGCGGCTGCAAAGATAAAAACGTGGTGATCGTCGGGGCTGGCACCATTGGGCTGCTGGCAATGCAGTGCGCACGAGCCTTAGGGGCGAAAAGCGTCACCGCCATTGATATCAACCCTGACAAATTAGCGCTGGCCGCTGCGCTTGGTGCCACCCGCACCTTTAACAGCCGCGAGCAGATCGCGGCTGACATCCTCGCCGGGCTGGAAGCAGAGAGCTTCGACCAGCTTGTGCTGGAAACGGCTGGCACACCACAAACGGTCTCGCTGGCTATCGAAATTGCCGGGCCGCGTGCGCAGGTGGCGCTGGTGGGGACGCTCCATCACGACCTTACGCTTACCGCCACGATATTTGGGCTGATTTTGCGTAAAGAGCTGACGCTTATCGGCAGTTGGATGAACTACTCCGGCCCCTGGCCTGGGGAGGAGTGGCATACCGCGGCGCGTTTGCTGACGGAAAAACGGCTCGCCCTTGAGCCGCTGATCGCCCATCGCGGTGGCCCCGAAAGCTACGCGCGCGCGGTGCAGGCGCTGAATGGCAAACCGATGCAGGGAAAAATCCTGCTGCGCCTTGATTAAGCGACAGAGCCAGCAACCTGCGCTGGCTCACATTTCCTTTCGAAAGTTAACGTTCACGTTTCACAAACCTTCGATTACACTACGGAGAGTTAATTCGCAGGCAAATCAACATGAACTCATTTGAACGAAGGAATAAGATCGTCGATCTGGTGAATGCGCAAGGAAGTGTGCTGGTCATTGACCTCTCCAATAGCTTTGGAATTTCAGAAGTCACTATCCGCGCCGATCTGCGGCTACTGGAAGAGAAAGGTCTGGTGACGCGCTTTCACGGCGGCGCAGCGAAGCCGGGCAGTTATATGCTCGACAGCGAAAATCAGGAAGTGGTGCTGGAAGATCGCTACAAACTGGCGAGCGACCCGAAGAAGCGTATCGCTCAGTCAGCGGCGGCGATGATCGATGAAGGGATGACGATTATCCTCGACAGTGGCAGTACCACCATGCTGATTGCCGAAGCGCTGGCGAAAAAAAGCAATATCACCGTCATCACTAATAACCTCCCCGCCGCGTTTGCCCTGTCGGAAAATAAGGACATTACGCTGGTGGTGTGTGGCGGCACCTTGCGGCATAAGACCCACTCAATGCACGGCACGATTGCAGAGCGATCCCTCCAGGGTATCAGCGCCGATATTATGTTTGTTGGTGCAGATGGCATCGATCCGACCCATGGCATCACCACCTTTAATGAAGGCTACTCCATCAGCAGCGTAATGGCAGCGGCGGCGCATAAGGTTGTGGCAGTGGTGGACGCCAGCAAATTTAACCGCCGCGGCTTTAATCAGGTGCTGCCGATGGAGAAGATCGACTGCGTGATCACCGACGAAGGGATTGGTGAGAAAGAGAAAGCGGCACTGAGAAAACTGGGTAAGGATCTTCGGGTGGTTTAATGCCCTGCTGCCTTGGTTAGCGGGCCGCTGCCATTTTACCTGCCAGTGGCCCCTTTATTCGCACCGACACGCAGCAGCTTTCCCTTTTGCTGTATCGATTGCAGGTAGCGCTCCGCCTCGTTAAAGGAGGATATTTGTTACGACATCTCTTCCGACAGGTTATCCGACAAGGTAAATGACGAATTAAGCCCCTCTATCAACTCCGCGATCTCAACGACCTGGTTGAGGATCGCGGCGGTGATGGTAAAGGGAGGCACATAGCGGCTCATCGGTGTTACCCCTGGTTATCCAGCGCGTATTTATAGAGGGCGTTTTTCTTTACGCCGTGGATTTCTGCGGCCAGCGCGGCGGCTTTTTTCAGCGGCAGTTCGGCTTGCAACAGTGCCAGCGTGCGCAGCGCATCGGCGGGCAACGCGTCCTCCTGCGCTTTATGGCCTTCGACGATCAGCACCATCTCGCCTTTGCGGCGGTTCTCATCCTCTTTCACCCACGCCAGCAACTCGCCGACCGGCGCGCCCTGAATGCTCTCCCAGGTTTTGGTCAGCTCACGCGCCAGCACCACGTAACGGGAGGGGCCCCAAACTGCGACCATATCTTCGAGGCTCTCCAGCAGGCGATGGGTAGACTCGTAGAAGATCAGCGTGCGCGGCTCGGCCTCAATCGCTTTAAGCGCGTCGCGGCGACCTTTTGATTTCGCCGGGAGAAAGCCTTCGTAACAGAAGCGATCGGAGGGCAACCCTGCCGCACTGAGAGCGGCAATCGCCGCGCAGGGGCCGGGGAGCGGCACAACGCGAATGCCGGCTTCGCGGCAGGTACGCACCAGGTGATAGCCGGGATCGTTAATCAGCGGCGTGCCCGCATCCGAGACGAGGGCAATGTTCTGCCCCTCTTTCAGCTTCGCCACCAGCATTTGCGCTTTTTGCTGCTCGTTATGGTCGTGAAGGGCAAACATCCGCGCGTTGATGGCGAAATGTTGCAGCAGTAAACCGGTGTGGCGGGTATCCTCAGCGGCAATCAAATCAACGTCTTGCAACACGGTTAATGCGCGTTGGGTAATATCAGCCAAATTCCCGATGGGAGTAGGTACAATGTAAAGCTGACCTTGAGAATTCTCCGCCGATTCGTGTTGTTTCATTGTTTCATCCGTATTGCCGATTTAATATTGAGCACTGCGTAAAAAATATCACTGGATACAGTATGCTACCGTCAAAATTTCTTCGTTCGAAAGCCACGCGCTGCCTGCCTGTGGTGCTGGCCGCCCTGCTGTTCGCGGGCTGCGGCACACAGTCAACAGACCAGAGCACCTCGCATATGGAGGGCTCAGCGCAGGCTGATTCTGCCTACTACCTGCATCAGATGCAGCAAAGCACAGATGATAGCAAGACCAACTGGCAATTACTCGCCATTCGTGCACTGCTCAAAGAGGGCAAAACCCAGCACGCCAACGAGCTGTTTGGTCAGTTGCCGCAGGATCTGAACGATACGCAGCGTAAAGAGTACGCGCTGCTCGCCGCCGAAATGAAGCTGGCGCAGCGTGATGTAGCCGGTGCGCAGGCGCTGCTTGATAAGATTGATCCCGCTGAGCTTGAGAAGAACCAGCAGGCGCGTTACTGGCAGATCGCCATTGCCGCCGCGCAGGGTAAACCCTCCCTGACGCTGCTGCGCGCCCTTATCGCCCGCCAGCCGCTGCTGACGACGCCGGAAGAGCAGCAGAAAAATATTGATGCCACCTGGCAGGCGCTCTCCTCCATGACCCAGGATCAGGCGAGAACGCTGGTGATCAACGCCGATGAAGTGACCCTGCAGGGCTGGCTCGATCTGCAGCGTATGTGGTTCGACAACCGCAACGATGCCAAAATGCTGAAAGCCGGCATCAGCGACTGGCAGACCCGCTACCCGCAGAACCCGGCGGCGAAAATGCTGCCGACTCAGCTCTCCAATCTGCAAAATTTCAAACCGGCATCGACCAGTAAAATCGCCCTGCTGCTGCCGTTAAACGGCCAGGCGG
This sequence comes from Kosakonia sp. S42, assembly GCF_016624785.1. Lineage (NCBI taxonomy): Bacteria > Pseudomonadati > Pseudomonadota > Gammaproteobacteria > Enterobacterales > Enterobacteriaceae > Kosakonia > Kosakonia sp. S42. The sequence continues at coordinate 365,516 of NZ_JACVTW010000002.1, forward strand.
CAGTGTTTGGTCGCGCTATTCAGCAGGGTTTTGAAGCGGCGAAAAACGGCGCTTCCCCGGTCTCCGGCCCGGCGGTTCCGCAGCAGGTGGCGCAGGCCGCCACCTCTGACGTGGTCAGCCCTTCGCAGGCGAATGTTGCCGACCTGACCAGTGGCGAGGCACAGCCGAACGTCGCTGCACCGAATGCCCAGCCGGTACAGGCACCGGATAGCGCGGCGCAAAGTGCCCCTGCCGATGAAACGCAGCCTGCGGAAAATGCACAGCAGCCAGCCGCCAATAACGAGCAGCCTGCTGAAAGCGCGCAGCAAACACCTGCGGCGACGCCACCACAAACCCCCGCCTCTCAGCCCGTTGCTGTCACCGCACAATCTAACGCCGGCGCGGAGCTGAAAATCTATGACACCAGCGCGCAGCCGATGGATCAGATCCTCAACCAGGTGCAGCAGGATGGCGCAAGCATCGTCGTTGGCCCGCTGTTGAAAAACCACGTTGAAGAGCTGATGCGCAGCCATACCACGCTCAATGTGCTGGCGCTTAACCAGCCGGAGCAGGTCGAGAACCGCCCGAACATCTGCTACTTCGCCCTGTCGCCGGAAGATGAAGCCCGCGACGCGGCGCGCCATATTCACGATCAGGGGCGTCAGGCACCGCTGCTGCTGATCCCGCGCAGTGCGCTGGGCGATCGCGTCAGCACCGCGTTTGCTGACGAGTGGCAGAAAATCGGCGGCGGCGTTGTGCTGGCGCAGAAATTTGGTTCCACCGCTGAACTGCGTATGGGGCTGAATGGCCGCTCCGGCATCTCAATGACCGGCAGTCCGGTCTCCGCCAGCCTGCCGCAGCAGCAGGGCGTGACCATTGGCGGCCTCAATATTCCGGCACCGCCGAGCGACGCGCAGATTAGCGGCGGCGGCAAAGTTGATGCGGTCTATATTCTGGCGACGCAGGATGAAATTGCGCTGATCAAACCGATGATCACCCTGCGCACCGGCAGCCAGAGCGGTGTGATGCTCTACGCCAGCTCGCGCAGCGCGCAGGGCGGCGCAGGGCCGGACTTCCGCCTTGAGATGGAAGGGCTGCAATACAATGAGATCCCGATGCTCGCAGGCGCGAATCCTTCCCTGATGCAGCAGGCGCTGCGCAGTGTGAATAACGACTACTCGCTGGCGCGTCTCTACGCGATGGGCGCGGATGCCTGGTCGCTGGCGAATAACTTCTCGCAAATGCGTCAGGTGCCGGGCTTTGAGCTGAACGGCAACACCGGCGACCTCACCGCCACCCAGGATTGCGTGATCAACAGGAAGTTGTCATGGCTCAAATACCAGCAGGGGCAGATCGTCCCGGCAAACTAACCCGCAAACAGAGCGGCGACGCCTGGGAGATGGAGGCGCGCCGTTTGCTGCAGAGCAAGGGATTGCGTTTTCTCGCCGCCAACGTGCGCGAGCGCGGCGGCGAAATCGACCTGATTATGCGCCACGGTAGCACCACCGTCTTTGTCGAGGTGCGCTACCGCGCCTCGGCGCGTTTTGGCGGCGCGGCAAGCAGCGTAACCCTCGCCAAGCAGCGCAAACTGCTGCATACCGCCCATTTGTGGCTTGCCCGGCACAATGGGAGTTTTGATACTGTGGATTGCCGGTTTGATGTGGTAGCCTTCACCGGAAATGACGTTGAGTGGCTACAGAACGCCTTTGGCGGCCACGCATAATTGCTCAATCATAGGGATTACCGTGCTCGAACGAATTAAAGTCTGCTTTACGGAAAGCATTCAAACGCAAATTGCAGCTGCGGAAGCGCTGCCCGATGCGATTTCCCGCGCAGCCATGACAATGGTGCACTCCCTGCTCAACGGCAACAAAATCCTCTGTTGTGGCAACGGCACCTCCGCCGCCAACGCACAGCATTTTGCTGCCAGCATGATCAACCGTTTTGAAACAGAGCGCCCCAGTTTACCTGCCATTGCACTTAATACCGATAATGTGGTCTTAACCGCGATAGCGAATGACCGTCTGCATGACGAGATCTATGCCAAGCAGGTGCGCGCTCTGGGCCATAACGGCGACATTTTGCTGGCGATCTCCACCCGGGGTAACAGCCGCGATATCGTAAAAGCCGTGGAAGCGGCCGTGACGCGTGATATGTCGATCATCGCGCTGACCGGTTATGACGGCGGCGAGCTGGCTGGCCTGCTGGGCCCGCAGGATGTGGAAATTCGTATTCCTTCTCACCGCAGCGCGCGCATCCAGGAGATGCACATGCTGACGGTGAATTGCTTGTGCGATTTGATTGATAACACGCTTTTTCCTCACCAGGATGATTAAGGAGTACACATGAAGGCATTTACGCCCCTCGCAGTCCTTATTTCCGCACTGCTGCTACAGGGTTGCGTTGGCGCAGTGGTGGTCGGGTCTGCCGCCGTTGGCACCAAAGCCGCGACGGATCCCCGCACCGTTGGCACCCAGGTGGATGACGGCACCCTGGAGCTGCGCGTCAACAGCGCACTGTCGAAAGATCAGCAGCTGAAGAAAGAGGCGCGTGTTAACGTCACCGCCTATCAGGGGAAAGTGCTGTTGACCGGCCAGGCGCCGAATACCGAACTCTCTTCACGGGCGAAACAGATTGCCATCGGCGTGGAAGGCGCAACGGAAGTCTTTAACGAGATCCGTCCGGGCCAGCCGATTGGTCTGGGAACGGCTTCGTCCGATACCTGGATCACCACCAAAGTGCGCTCGCAGCTGCTCGGCAGCGACCAGGTGAAATCCTCTAACGTGAAAGTCACCACCGAGAACGGCGAAGTGTTCCTGATGGGTCTGGTGACCGCACGTGAAGGCCAGGCCGCGGCGGATATCGCCAGCCGGGTCAGCGGCGTCAAGCACGTCACCACCGCCTTTACCCTGCTCAAATAATGAAAAAGCCCGGTATCAACCGGGCTTTTTTCTTTCACTTCACGCGTTACACCAGCGCGACAAAGCCGGTCAACATTCCGCACACCGCCACCAGCGCGGCGGTCAGCCACAGGGCTTTTGCCGGGAAGGATTTGCGCAGCATCACCAGCGATGGCAGGCTTACCGCCGGCAGCGTAATCAGCAGCGCCAGCGCAGGCGCCATGCCCATTCCCGCCAGCATCATGGTCTGCACAATCGGGATCTCTGCCGCCGTTGGAATGACAAAAAGACAGCCAGCAATCGCCATCGCCACCACCCATAGTACCGTGTTATCCACTGCGCCATCGGCATGGGGGAAGAGCCAGACGCGCGCTGCGCCAAGTACCAGTACCGCAAGAATATAGACCGGGATGGTGCTCCAGAAGAGCTGCCACAGCGCCCGGCCCCAGCGTGACATAAAGCTGCCCTGCGGCTCCGGCAGCGTGATATCCACGGCTTCCGCCTGCTGCGGGCTCTCTTTAACCACGGTCTGCACAATCATCGCCACACCAAGCACCGTCACCAGCCCTGCCACCAGGCGAATGGCGGCGAAGTGCCAGCCGAGGACAAAGCCCATAAACACCAGCGTGGCCGGATTAAGCAGCGGGTTACCCATCCAGAAGGCGAGCGCACCGCCCATCGAAACCCGCTGGCGACGCATACCGGCCGCGACGGGTGCCGCACAGCAGGAGCACATCATGCCCGGCAAAGAGAAGAGTGTGCCGAGCAGCGTGCCGCGAAAGCGCTGCTGTCCGAGCGTGCGCAGCAGCCAGTCGCGCGGGATCAGCACCTGAATCAGCGAACCGAGCAGTACGCCAAGCACGGCGGCTTTCCAGACGGCGAGGAAATAGACCATGGCGTAATCCAGCGCCGCCTTAAACGGGCTGGCATCAGCCTGGGAGAGAATCGATTTACCAATGCTGTGCGTCTCGGCGGCGGTGAAGGCTTTGTCGTAATAAGGCTGCCATTTCACGAACCAGAGACCAACAATAACAACAAGAAAGAACAGCGCGGGTTTCCACCATTGGATCGGTGTCGCCGCCTGAGGTGAAGACTGACCAGCCATAACATGCCCCGGGGATAGTGTAGTTTTTAGCCCCGGCATAGTACGCCTGAATTGCTATTTTGCAAACGGGCTCTGCGCTGCCATCGCCCGCAGCTGGGCCGATTCGATAATCTCAACGCCGCGATTGTCACCAGAATGCGCCGCAACCAGCAGCGCGCGGGCGACATCCTGCGCGGCAATCGACTTCCAGTTGCCCGGCAGCAAGCGGAAAAGCGGTGCCAGCAGCGATTCGTTAGCGCGCTTTTTCTCGCGCTCCCCGAGTAACATCGACGGACGCGCCAGCGTCAACGATGGCCACTGTTGAGCAATAAGCGCCGCTTCCATCTCCCCTTTCACCCGGTTATAGAAAAAGGGCGAATGCGCATTAGCGCCCATCGAGCTCACCACCAGCAGTTGCCTGGCACCTAGCCGCTGACCAGTTAATGCCGTGTCCACCACCAGCGTGTAATCGGCCAGCACAAACGCCTCTTTACTTCCCGCTTCGCGCCGCGTGGTGCCGAGGCAGCAGAAGACCGTATCAACCGGTTCGGTGACCTGCGCCAGCGCATCGCTGAGCTGCGGGTCGTGCGGGTTTATGACGCCTTCGGCACTTTGCAGTGGGCGACGCGTGGGCGCATAGATGGCGCTGACGCCCGGTTCCGCCATCAGCAACCGCAGCAGATGCCCGCCCACTAAACCGGTTGCACCGGTGATCAATACTCGCTCCATCCCTTCTCCTTTACAGACGAATCTGCCTTGCAATGTCAGCCTCGTGAACCAGGCTTACGGTTACTGGTGAGTTACAGTATGGATAACTCCCTTTCTGAAGCCAAAACAACGGAGGAAGTATGAGCAAGAAAATAGCGGTCTTGATCACCGACGAGTTTGAAGATTCAGAATTCACCTCTCCGGCAGAAGCGTATCGCAAGGCCGGACATGAGGTTGTGACGATTGAGAAAGAGGCCGGAAAAACCGTCACCGGCAAACAGGGCGAGGCAAAAGTTAAGATCGATAAAGCCATTGATGAGGTGAGCCCGGATGAATTTGACGCCCTGCTGTTACCCGGCGGTCACTCCCCTGACTCCCTGCGCGGCGACGATCGCTTTGTCACCTTTACCCGCCAGTTTGTTGACTCCGGTAAACCGGTATTCGCCATCTGCCACGGCCCGCAGTTGCTGATCAGCGCTGATGTTATTCGCGGCCGCAAGCTGACGGCGGTGAAACCGATTGTGATTGATGTGAAAAACGCGGGTGCGGAGTTCTTCGACCAGGAAGTGGTAATCGATAAAGATCAGCTGGTCACCAGCCGTACGCCTGATGACTTACCGGCATTTAACCGCGAAGCGCTGCGTCTACTCGGTGCCTGAGTCGCGTAACCAGTGAAACTTTTTGCCAAACCCCAGCGTGTTGTCGGTGAATTTGATTTCGCTAAGGCGAATCTCCCACATCGGGGCTGACAGCGCGCGGGCTATCGGAAAGCGTCGGTTATAGCGTTCGCGCAGCACCGCGCTTTCCGCCTCTTCCAGCCGTTTTATCTCACCGGAAAACTGTACGCCGCGAATCAACGCGACGCTTTTCGGCTGCCCGTTAACCGTACCGGCAACCTTAGCCTGTCTGCCTGTCATCTGTGAATGGCGCGTTTTATCATCGCTCAGCACATAGAAGGCGACGGCCTGCGGATCGTAGATATAAAACGCATTGGCGCACCAGAGTTCACCCTCTTTTGCCACGCACCAGGTCACGACATGCTGCTTTGCCAGCCAGCGGTTAATCGCCGCAAGGGACTCCATTTTTTCTCCTTCTCATGCTATTTTTCGCCCACCTTAACACAGCGAAGATTGCCATGACGCCCTGGTTTCTCTATCTCATCCGCACACGCGACAACCTGCTCTACACCGGTATTACCACCGATGTCGCGCGGCGTTTTACGCAGCATCAAACGGGAAAGGGAGCAAAAGCGTTGCGCGGTAAGGGCGCGCTGGAACTGGTCTTTTCGGCGCAGGTTGGTGAGCGTTCGCTGGCGCTACGCCTTGAGTACCGCATTAAGCAGTTGACCAAGCACCAGAAAGAGCGCCTCGTTGCCGGAGAGGGCATCTTCGAGGCGCTGCGGGAAACACTGCTGACGTCAGCGGTTAAAAGCGATTGAAGTGATCGCTGTACTCCACCAGACCACTGACGCCATTGAAGGCGTCGTCAGCCAGGCGATGGACGAGGAATGCGGCGTCGCTTTGCGACCAGGCGCAGCGTAAATCGTACTGCGAGGCGCGCTCAAAGCCTAAACGCTGGTAGAAATCCGCATCACCCAGCGTTACCGCAGCGGCGTAGCCAAATTCATTGAGGGAATCCAGCCCTTCATAGACGAGCTGGCGGGCGATGCCCTGACCACGGTAAGCCTCGTCTACCGCCAGCGGCGCGAGCGCGACCCACTGTAACTCCTCTCCTGCGACAGCGACCGGGCTAAATGCCACATAGCCGACCACCTGCCCTTCATCGTCCGTGGCAACGCATCCCAGCGTGATCAACCCGTCTTCGCGCAGATCGTGCACCAGAGAGGCTTCAGCTTCACCGCTAAAACTGCGGCGCAGCAGGGCATCGATACCGGGTGCATCAATGGGAATTTCAACTCTAATCAGCATGGCTCACCTACAGAAGGTTGTGTCGTTGCAGGCGGCGCTTTCAGGCCAGCCTCAACAAAATCCGCCAGCTGTAGCAGCATCACCCGCAGGGGTTTTGGCATCTGCTCCAGCTCAATGGCGTCCATCAGGTTTTTAACATACAGCCCCAGTTCCGTGTCCCCTTCAATAAGCAGGCGACGCTGGAAGAAAAGCGTATCCGGATCCTGTTTTCGCGCGGCAATCATCAGTAAATCGCTGGCATCGGCGCTAAAGCTGACATCCGCGTCGGCAGACTCACGTACGATCATCTGCCCATCCTCAACAGAGGTATACCACGTCAGGCCAATATCACGTACCTGAATACTTAACCAGCGCCCTTCGAGAAACTCAAGCTCACCCTCCGCCAGCGCCTGTTGGAATTGCCAGCGCAGCACCTGCTCAAGTACCTGACGTTTAAGCACAAACGGCGTCAGCTTCACCGGAAAAGCAAGCAGTGACGGGCCAAGATGAACAAGCTGTGAGCGCAATTTTTCCAACACGACGATGACTCCCTGAAGTGATAATGCGGGCTATTTTGCCACAATCAGCCGTGTGCATAGCGGCGCACATCAACAATTACGGAATAAATGGGCAACGATTATTGCCGTCATCAATACGCATTTAACTGCCTCAAATCAAAAATTGTCGCTGACAGGTTAACTAGAATCCCAGTTCATTAACAATTCAGTGACCCTTCGGGGTACGCCCGGGCCACTGCGCCCCTGATTGCAGGAAAGACTATGGAGTTGCTCTGCCCTGCCGGGAACCTACCGGCACTGAAAGCGGCCATCGAAAACGGTGCCGATGCGGTGTATATCGGCCTGAAAGATGACACGAACGCCCGCCATTTTGCCGGACTCAACTTTACCGAGAAGAAGCTGCAGGAAGCGGTCAGTTTCGTCCACCAGCACCGCCGCAAGCTGCATATTGCTATCAACACCTTTGCGCACCCGGATGGCTATCAGCGCTGGGAGCGCGCGGTGGATATGGCGGCGCAGATTGGTGCCGATGCGCTGATCCTGGCCGATCTCGCCATGCTGGAGTATGCCGCCGCGCGTTATCCGCACATCGAGCGTCACGTCTCCGTGCAGGCCTCGGCGACCAACGAAGAGGCAATCCGCTTCTATCACCGTCACTTTGATGTCGCCCGCGTGGTGCTGCCGCGCGTACTCTCCATTCATCAGGTCAAACAGCTTGCCCGCGTGACGCCGGTGCCGCTGGAAGTGTTTGCCTTCGGCAGCCTCTGCATCATGGCCGAAGGGCGCTGTTACCTCTCCTCTTACCTGACCGGCGAGTCGCCGAATACCGTCGGTGCCTGCTCTCCGGCGCGCTTTGTGCGCTGGCAGCAGACGCCGCAGGGGCTGGAATCACGCCTCAACGATGTGCTGATCGATCGCTATCAGGAGGGGGAAAATGCCGGTTACCCGACGCTGTGCAAAGGGCGCTATCGGGTGGATGGCGAGCGCTACCACGCGCTGGAGGAGCCGACCAGCCTCAATACGCTTGATCTGCTGCCGGATCTGCTGGCGGCGAATATCGCCTCGGTGAAGATTGAAGGACGCCAGCGCAGCCCGGCGTATGTCAGCCAGGTGGCAAAAGTGTGGCGACAGGCGATCGATCGCTGCATCGCTTCACCGCAGGATTTTGTGCCGCAACCGGCGTGGATGGAGACACTCGGTGCCATGTCAGAAGGCACCCAGACCACCCTCGGCGCGTATCACCGTAAATGGCAGTAGGTAAACCATGAAATATTCATTAGGGCCGGTGCTTTACTACTGGTCAAAAGAGACGCTTGAGGAGTTTTATCAGCAGGCGGCAAACAGCCGCGCTGATGTGGTCTATCTCGGCGAAGCGGTGTGCAGCAAACGCCGCGCCACCAAAGTGGGTGACTGGCTGGCGATGGCGAAAGCGCTGGCCGACAGCGGCAAACAGGTGGTGATTTCAACGCTGGCGCTGGTGCAGGCCTCATCGGAACTCAACGAACTGAAGCGCTATGTCGATAACGGCGAGTTTCTGCTGGAGGCGAGCGATCTCGGGGTGGTCAATATGTGCGCCGAGCGCAAGCTGCCGTTTATCGCCGGGCATGCCCTCAACTGCTATAACGCCGTTACCCTGCGTTTACTGCTGAAACAGGGGATGGTGCGCTGGTGCATGCCGGTGGAGCTCTCCCGGGACTGGCTGGTAAACCTGCTCGATCAGTGCGAAACGCTCGGTATTCGCCAGCAGTTTGAAGTCGAAGTGTTGAGCTACGGCCATCTGCCTCTCGCCTACTCTGCCCGCTGCTTTACCGCGCGCTCGGAGAATCGGCCAAAGGATGAGTGCGAAACCTGCTGCATTAAATACCCGACCGGGCGCAGCATGCGTTCCCAGGAAGATCAGCAGGTTTTCGTGCTCAACGGCATTCAGACCATGAGCGGTTATGTCTACAACCTCGGTAATGAGCTGACCTCGATGCAGGGGCTTGTCGATGTGGTACGGCTCTCGCCGATGGGGAGTGAAACCTTCACCATGCTGGAGGCGTTTAAAGCGAATGAAACCGGGAGCGCGCCGCTGCCGCTGGCGTCGAACAACGACTGCAATGGCTACTGGCGCAGGCTGCCGGGACTGATGCTCGAGGCGTAAAAGGCTCACTTTGTTAACAGCAATCGTCGCCCGTTCATGCAGTATGAAAGTTGCAGCTTTTCTGGCCTGACGCGGCTCCTTGCGCCAGGCTGGAAGAAGACCTTCAATCTGATGACGATGCTGTAGCAAAGTGAGTGTTTATGTCTGAGAAAACCGTTGCGTTTTCGGTGCTGGATTTAGCGCCGATTCCACAAAACTCAAGCGCGCGTGACGCGTTTACCCATTCCCTCGATCTGGCGAAGCTGGCAGAGAAGCGCGGTTACGATCGCTTCTGGCTGGCGGAGCACCACAACATGACCGGGATCGCCAGCGCGGCGACGTCGGTATTGATCGGTTACCTGGCAGCGAATACGCAAACCCTGCGTCTCGGCTCTGGCGGCGTGATGCTGCCGAACCACGCTCCGCTGGTGATTGCCGAGCAGTTCGGTACGCTGAATACGCTCTATCCTGGACGTATCGATCTCGGGCTTGGTCGTGCGCCGGGCAGCGATCAGCGCACCATGATGGCGCTGCGCCGCCATATGAGCGGCGATGTTGATAATTTCCCGCGCGATGTGAAGGAGCTGGTCGACTGGTTTGACGCCAACGATCCGAACCCGCACGTGCGCCCGGTGCCGGGCTACGGCGAGAAGATCCCGGTGTGGCTGTTAGGCTCCAGCCTTTACAGTGCGCAGCTCGCCGCCCAGCTTGGTCTGCCGTTTGCCTTCGCCTCACACTTTGCGCCGGATATGCTTTTCCAGGCGCTGCATCTCTATCGTACCCAGTTCAAGCCCTCGGCGCGGCTGGAAAAACCCTATGCGATGGTGTGTATCAATATTGTCACAGCTGATAGCAACCGCGATGCGGAGTATCTCTTTACCTCGATGCAGCAGGCGTTTGTGAAGCTGCGCCGTGGTGAGACGAGCCAGTTGCCGCCGCCGATTGAGAATATGGATCACTTCTGGTCGCCGTCTGAAAAGTATGGCGTGCAGCAGGCGCTGAGCATGTCGCTGGTGGGTGATAAAGCGAAAGTGCGCCACGGTCTTGAGTCGATCCTGCGGGAAACGGATGCGGATGAGATTATGGTTAACGGGCAGATTTTCGATCACCAGGCGCGGCTGCACTCGTTTGAGTTGGCGATGCAGGTGAAAGAGGCGTTGTTCGGTTAGAACGTTGCCCGGCTTTTGTGCCGGATGGCGCTGACGCTTATCCGGCCTGCGGGGATGGTGCGGTGTTTATGCCGGATGGCGCTGCGCTTATCCGGCCTACGGGATCGTGCGGACTTTATGCCGGATGGCGCTGCGCTTATCCGGCCTACGGGATCGTGCGGTGTTTATGCCGGATGGCGCTGGCGCTTATCCGGCCTACGGGGATCGTGCGGTGTTTATACCGGATGGCGCTGCGCTTATCCGGCCTACATAATTGTGCAGGCCGGGTTTGATCAGTGATAGACCGGCAGCAGATCAAAGCTTGATAACAGATGAACTACCGCGTTACCTGCGCCGAAAAGCAGGATCAAAACAATCATCGGCTTACCGCCCCAGACGCGAAACGCCGGGCTGCCGAAGCGTTTACGTGACGCATTCGCCAGCAGCGCTGGCACAATCGCTGCCCAGATAGTGGCGGCTAAACCCGCATAACCAATGGCGTATAAAAAGCCGTTCGGCCATAGCAGACCCCCAATAATCGGCGGCAGGAATGTCAGCAGCGCGGTTTTGAAACGCCCAAGCGGCGCATCATCAAACTTAAAGAGATCCGCCAGGTAATCAAACAGCCCCAGCGTTACGCCGAGGAAAGAGCTGGCAACGGCAAAGTTAGAGAAAATCACCAGCAGCAGATCGAGGCTGCGGCTATTCAGCACCCCGCTCAATGCCTGCACCAGCACGTCAATATTGCCGCCTTTTGCCGCGATATCGATAAACGCCGGACGGGCAATATTCCCCATCGTCACCAGTAACCAAATCACATACAGCCCAAGTGCCAGCAGCGTACCGTAGACCAGGCAGCGGGTAATCACGCGCGGATCCTTGCCGTAATATTTCATCAGGCTCGGCACATTGCCGTGGTAGCCGAAAGAGGCGAGACAGAACGGCAACGTCATTAGCAGGTAGGGCGTGTAAGAGGCGTTGCTCTGCGCCACGTTAAACAGCGTTGCAGGCTGCACATGCCCGAGCAGGCTGCCGAAGGTGAGGAAAAAGGTGATCACTTTTGCGCCCAGCACAATTGCCGTCATGCGGCTGACCGCGTGGGTTGAGAGCCAGACGATAAAGGCCACCAGCAGCGCAAACCCCAGCCCTGCCAGGCGCGGCGGCACATCCAGCGACATTTCAGCAAAGGTGTGGTGCAGGATCGAGCCGCTCGCCGAGATGTAGGCGTAGGTCAGGATATAGAGCACAAAGGCGATGGAGAGGCCGTTGATCAGGTTCCATCCTTTACCCAGCAGATCTTTGGTAATGGTGTCGAAGCTCGCGCCGCTGTGGTAGTTGAGGTTGGCTTCAAGGATCATCAGGCCCGAGTGCAGCATGCAGAACCAGGTAAACACCAGTGCCAGAAGCGACCAGAAGAACCACGCGCCGGACATTACCACCGGCAGGGAAAACATGCCTGCGCCAATAATTGTGCCGCCGATAATCACCACTCCGCCGAACAGCGAAGGGGAAGCCTGGGTGGTTGTCAGTGTCGACATCTGAAACGTTCTCCTGTAATGGCGCTATGCCGAAAGTAAAGCCGATGCATTGTACCAGTACAGGAGTACATTGCGGATAAAAAAAGCCCCAATCTTTTCGATCGGGGCTGTATCTATTACTTTACGTTTGAAGCGTAAGGTTTACGCGTCACGACGACGGGTCGTACCTTCTTCGCGGCGCGGGCCGCGATTTTCACGACGCTCACCGCTGAAACGGCCTGCACCAGCCGGTGCTGCGCCATCACGACGCGGACCGCGACCGCCTTCACGACGCTCGCCGCCGCCAAAGCTACGACGCTCACCGCCAGGACGGCGTTCGCTGCGCTCACGCGGCTGTGCATCGCCCAGCAGCTGCATATTCATCGGTTTGTTGAGAATACGCGTGCGGGTAAAGTGCTGCAGAACCTCGCCCGGCATGCCTTTCGGCAGCTCGATGGTGGAGTGCGAACCGAACAGCTTGATGTTACCGATGTAGCGGCTGCTGATGTCGCCTTCGTTGGCGATTGCGCCAACGATATGACGAACTTCAACACCGTCATCACGGCCCACTTCAATACGGTACAGTTCCATATCACCAACATCGCGACGCTCACGACGCGGACGGTCTTCACCGGCACGTTCAGTACGCGGACCACGTTCATTGCGGTCGTTACGATCGCCACGGCGTTCGAAACGCTCATCACGCTCGCGGAACTCACGCTTAGGACGCATCGGTGCATCCGGCGGCAGGATCAGCGGACGTTCGCCCTGTGCCATTTTCAGCAGTGCGGCAGCCAGCGTTTCGATATCCATCTCTTCTTCAGAAGAGGGCTGGATTTTCGCCAGCAGCGCGCGGTACTGGTCCAGATCGCTGCTTTCCAGCTGCTGCTGTACTTTCGCGGCGAATTTTTCCAGGCGGCGTGTGCCGAGCAGTTCTGCGTTCGGCAGCTCTACTTCCGGAATGGTCAGCTTCATCGTACGTTCGATGTTGCGCAGCAGACGACGCTCGCGGTTCTCAACGAACAGCAGGGCGCGGCCAGCACGGCCCGCACGACCGGTACGGCCGATACGGTGAACGTAAGACTCGGAGTCCATCGGGATGTCATAGTTAACAACCAGGCTGATGCGCTCAACGTCCAGGCCACGGGCCGCAACGTCGGTTGCAATCAGGATGTCCAGACGACCATCTTTCAGACGCTCCAGAGTCTGCTCACGCAGAGCCTGGTTCATGTCACCGTTCAGCGCGGCGCTGTTGTAACCGTTGCGCTCCAGCGCTTCAGCCACTTCCAGGGTCGCGTTTTTGGTGCGCACGAAGATGATCGCGGCATCAAAATCTTCTGCTTCAAGGAAGCGAACCAGCGCTTCGTTTTTACGCATGCCGTAGACAGACCAGTAGCTCTGGCTGATGTCCGGGCGAGTTGTCACGCTGGACTGAATGCGCACTTCCTGCGGCTCTTTCATAAAGCGGCGGGTAATGCGACGGATCGCTTCCGGCATGGTGGCGGAGAACAGAGCGGTCTGATGACCTTCCGGGATCTGCGCCATGATAGTTTCTACGTCTTCGATAAAGCCCATGCGCAGCATTTCGTCGGCTTCATCCAGCACCAGACCGCTCAGTTTGGAGAGGTCCAGGGTGCCGCGTTTCAGGTGATCCAGCAGGCGTCCCGGCGTACCGACAACGATCTGCGGGCCCTGACGCAGGGCGCGTAATTGCACGTCATAACGCTGGCCGCCGTAAAGAGCAACCACGTTCACGCCATGCATGTGTTTAGAGAAATCGGTCATCGCTTCAGCTACCTGAACCGCCAGTTCGCGGGTCGGAGCAAGCACGAGGATCTGCGGCGCACGCAGGTCCGGATCGATGTTATGGAGCAGCGGAAGAGAAAACGCTGCGGTTTTCCCGCTACCAGTCTGGGCCATGCCCAGCACGTCACGACCGTTCAGCAGGTGCGGAATGCACTCAGCCTGGATCGGAGATGGTTTTTCGTAACCGAGATCGTTAAGGGCTTCAAGGATAGGAGCCTTCAGGCCCAGATCTGCAAAAGTGGTTTCGAATTCAGCCATGTAGTACAAGTGCCTCTATGTCATTGGCGGCCAGTCTACATAACTCATCGTGAAAATATTTGGCAATTTTCATTGAAAAGTGTGAACCGGCTCAAAGTAGGTGTATTGACGAACAACAACGCCCTCACCAGTTAAGGTGATGGCAATCAAAAAAGATTACGGGCTGATGTTTATGTCGTCAGCTATTGCTGGTCCGATTCTGCCAGGTCGTCTTGCTCCTGGCCCAAGAGCGATAATTCCAACAATGCATAACGGTGCTCAACGAAGTTGTGGACGTTGTTAGCAACCGCTAATTTGAACAGTGCCGTAGCGCTGTCCTTATCCCCCAGACTTAGGTAGTACTTACCTAAATAGAAGTTGGTTTCACTGAGATGCTCAGCGAGCGAGGTGTTATCCGTTGCGTCCGCCTTCAGGCGATCCATTAGCTCAGATTCGCTAATGTCACCGAGGTAGAACTCGACAATATTCCATCCCCATTGCTCCTTGTCCGATTTTTCGAAGCGCTGTTTCAGTGCTTCTTTCGCCTTGTGCTCATCGAGCTTCCGCTCAACGATGTAAAGCCACAGGCTACGGAAAGGATCATTAGGATCGTCTTGATAAAACGCCAGCAGATCATCTTGCGCTAACTTATCACGACCGCCATAGTGCAGAGCGATGCCGCGGTTTAAGTGCGCGTAGTTGTAAGTTGGATCAAGCTCAAGTACAGAATCAAACGCTTCATAGGCAGCATCAAAATTGCCTGCCTGCGTTAAATAAATGCCTAAGTAATTGAATACTTCAGGCATATCGGGTCGGATGGCCAGCGCTTGTGAAAAATCATTCCGCGCCAACGCCCTCAAACCGAGACTATCATACAATACTCCGCGCTCATATAAAAGCTGTGCGCGTTCATCATCGGATAAAGCCCGACTGGCAAGAATTTGTTCCATGCGTGCCAGAATCACTTCTTGCTGCAAAGTCGGTTGCAATGGCACCGCGAGGACTTCGCTCTTACGCCAGGCAGAGTTGCTGCATCCTGCCAGCGTTAGAGCTGTCGCAACGAAACACCAGCGCAAAAAAGGCTTCATTTCCTACTCCCGAAGACAACAATTGGATGAACGTCCTGTCCCCCGGCTGCAAACATGGCGTCCTGCCTGAGAATAAGCCCTCCGCCTGCGCGGAGGGCAAAGGCAAACCTTACTCGCCCAGTTCTGCTTGCGGCGCTTCTGACGCTTCAACAGGCTGAGTTTGTTCAGTTGCTTCTTTAATGCTTAGACGAATACGGCCCTGGCGGTCAACTTCCAGAACTTTCACCGGTACTTCCTGACCCATCTGCAGGTAGTCGGTCACTTTCTCTACGCGCTTATCGGCGATCTGAGAAATGTGCACCAGGCCCTCTTTACCGCCACCGATGGCAACAAACGCACCAAAGTCGACGATACGGGTGACTTTACCGTTGTAGATACGGCCCACTTCGATCTCAGCGGTGATCTCTTCGATACGACGAATCGCGAATTTCGCTTTGTCGCCGTCGGTTGCCGCGATTTTCACGGTACCGTCATCTTCGATTTCGATGGTCGTGCCGGTCTCTTCGGTCAGGGCACGGATAACGGAGCCGCCTTTACCGATAACGTCTTTGATCTTGTCCGGGTTGATCTTGATGGTGTGGATACGCGGCGCGAACTCAGAGATATCACCACGCGGCGCGTTAATCGCCTGCTCCATCACGCCGAGGATATGCAGACGTGCACCTTTCGCCTGGTTCAGCGCAACCTGCATGATCTCTTTGGTGATGCCTTCGATTTTGATATCCATCTGCAGCGCAGAGATACCGTCGCGGGAACCGGCCACTTTAAAGTCCATGTCGCCCAGGTGATCTTCATCGCCGAGGATGTCAGACAGAACGACAAAGTTATCGCCCTCTTTCACCAGGCCCATTGCGATACCGGCAACAGCGGCTTTCACCGGTACGCCTGCATCCATCAGTGCCAGCGATGCGCCGCACACGGAAGCCATGGAAGAAGAACCGTTGGATTCGGTGATTTCAGAAACCACACGCACGGTGTACGGGAATTTATCAGCTTCCGGCATAACAGCCAACACGCCGCGTTTCGCCAGACGGCCGTGACCAATTTCACGACGCTTCGGCGAACCGACCATACCGGTCTCACCTACGGAGTACGGAGGGAAGTTGTAGTGGAACAGGAAGCTGTCAGTGCGCTCGCCCATCAGTTCGTCGATGTTCTGCGCGTCACGTGCGGTACCCAGGGTTGCTGTTACCAGCGCCTGCGTTTCACCACGGGTAAAGAGTGCGGAGCCGTGAGTACGCGGCAGAACGCCGGTACGTACGTCCAGACCACGGATCATATCTTTTTCGCGGCCATCGATACGCGGTTCGCCTGCCAGTACGCGGCTACGAACAACGTTTTTCTCGATAGCGTGCAGGATTTCGCTCAGCTCGTTAGCGTCCAGGGACTCATCTTCTGCAACCAGCGTCGCGATGGTTTCAGATTTGATCACGTCAACCTGAGCGTAACGCTCCTGTTTGTCGGTGATGCGGTAAGCATCGCTCAGACGAGATTCTGCCAGCGCTGCAACGCGCGCGTTCAGCGCTTCGTCGACCGCTTCCGGCTGCCAGTCCCAGCGCGGTTTACCCGCTTCTTTCACCAGATCGTTGATGTTCTGAATAACAATCTGCTGCTGCTCGTGGCCATAAACCACCGCGCCCAGCATCTGATCTTCGCTCAGCAGTTCTGCTTCGGATTCAACCATCAGCACAGCTGCTTCGGTACCGGCAACAACCAGATCCAGTTTGCTGGATTTCAGCTCTTCCTGAGTCGGGTTCAGAACATACTGGTCGTTGATGTAACCAACGCGCGCAGAGCCGATCGGGCCGTTGAACGGAATACCAGAGAGAGAAAGTGCAGCAGAAGCACCAATCATCGCCACGATATCCGGGTTAACCTGCGGGTTAACGGAAACCACGGTGGCAATAACCTGGACTTCGTTGACGAAACCTTCCGGGAACAGCGGGCGAACCGGGCGGTCAATCAGACGCGCGATCAGGGTTTCGCCTTCGCTTGGACGGCCTTCACGACGGAAGAAGCCACCCGGGATTTTACCGGCAGCGTAAGTACGCTCCTGGTAGTTGACGGTCAGTGGGAAAAAGTCCTGACCTGGTTTTGCTTTTTTCTGGCCAACAACGGTAACGAATACCGCGGTGTCGTCCATGCTTACCATCACGGCAGCAGTTGCCTGACGGGCCATCATGCCGGTTTCCAGCGTGACGGTGTGTTGACCATATTGGAATTTACGAATGATCGGATTCAGCAAAATTCTATCCTTTCTTAATGAACATCAGCACACCCAGGGCGTGCTGATAATTAAACCGGACCTTCTTGCATCCTCGCGACTAATGACAACCTTAACCCGCCCATTGCGGATAAAGCCTCTCATTAGCCGCGCGAACCTCTGCAATGAAGATCATACCTGGCAACAATACATCAGTTTAGTGCCAATTGCTGCCGCCTGGTTGAAAAAAGGGGCCGTAAAGGCCCCTTCTTGAAACTCGCCAGACTTAGCGACGCAGACCCAGACGCTCGATCAGCGCGGTGTAGCGTGCAACGTCTTTACGTTTCAGATAGTCGAGCAGTTTACGACGCTGAGAAACCATACGCAGCAGACCACGACGGCTGTGGTGATCTTTTTTGTGCTCTGCAAAGTGACCCTGCAGGTGGTTAATCTGAGCAGTCAGCAGTGCAACCTGAACTTCGGTAGAACCGCTGTCGTTAGAACCACGACCAAACTCGGAAACGATTTTTGCTTTAGCTTCAACGCTTAGAGACATTTTCAACTCCAGTGATATAAGAATGACAGGGTGCCGATCTCTAATTCAGCTCCCCCAGGTTTAACGCCGGGTATGTTAAATACATAGCCCGGCGTTAAGCGGCAATATTCTACTCGTAGTCGGGCATTCCCGCAAGGTAAGCCCGTCAGTCAGCAGGATACTCAACAACCAGACGACGCGGCGCAACTCGCCCCTGATCATCAATTTCGCCCATGCCGATAAACTTGCCCTCTTCGCCTTCCGTCACGCGGACCAGCCCTTCGGCCGGCGTAGTGGAAGCGCGCACCGGCTGGCCGTTTTTGAAATAGGCAGCAACCACGGTGGGGATGTTGACAACAGGGAAATCAGACGCCGGGCTATCCATCGGCATCAACAGCGGATCGAGCAGCTCTGCCGCAGGAACATCCTGCTGCTCGGCCTGCTGGACTAACGCCTGCAACTGCTCAAGCGTAATCATCCGCTCAATCGGGTAGCGGCTTACCGCCAGACGACGCAAATAGATAACATGCGCGCCACAGCCCAGCTTTTCACCCAGATCGTCAATGATGGTGCGAATGTAAGTCCCTTTTGAGCAGTGGATTTCCAGCTCCAGCTCATCCCCTTCATGGCGGATAAACAGCAGTTCATAAACGGTAATCGGGCGCGCTTCACGCGGCACTTCAATGCCCTGACGCGCATACTCGTAAAGCTTCTTACCCTGATACTTCAGAGCCGAGTACATCGAAGGGATTTGCTGCGTATTACCGCGAAAGCTCTCCAGCGCGCTCGCCAGCTCTGCGGCGGTAAAGGTCACCGGGCGCTCTTCAACGACCTGGCCATCGGCATCCGATGTATCAGTGCGTTGACCAAGGCGGGCAATTACCCGGTAGCGCTTATCGGAATCCAGCAGATACTGAGAAAATTTTGTCGCCTCACCGAGGCAGATCGGCAGCATGCCGGTTGCCAGCGGATCCAGCGCGCCGGTATGACCCGCACGGTTGGCGTTATAGAGGCGCTTTACTTTCTGCAGGACATCATTGCTTGATGCGCCCTGCTGCTTATCCAGCAGCAGTACGCCATGCACGTCGCGACCGCGACGACGAGGACGACTCATCAGTCCTCCTTGCTGTCGTCCGGGTTCACACGACGTTCATCATCGTGCTTCACCACGCTGGTGACCAGGTTTGACATGCGCATCCCTTCAACCAGCGAGTTGTCGTAGAAGAATGTCAGTTCCGGCACGATACGCAGACGCATCGCTTTCCCCAGCAGGGAGCGGATAAAACCGGAAGCGTCGTGCAGGGCTTTAATGCCCGCTTTGATCGACTCTTCATCTTTGTCATTCAGGAAGGTCACGAACACTTTGGCATACGCCAGATCGCGGGAGACTTCGACACCGGATACGGTGGTCATCATGCCCAGGCGCGGATCTTTGATTTCACGCTGCAGGATAGTGGCAATCTCTTTTTGCAACTCCTGAGCGACGCGCTGCGGGCGACCAAATTCTTTCGCCATATTACTTCTCCAGACTAAAAAGGGGCCGTAGCCCCTTTAGATATCTCTTGCCGGGTGGCGCTTTGCTCCCGGCCTACGTTGCGCTAATGCGTCGATTATTCGATAGAGCGCTTGATTTCGATAATTTCGAAGACTTCGATCATATCGCCGGTACGTACGTCATTGTAGTTCTTAACGCCGATACCACACTCCATGCCGTTACGGACTTCGTTAACGTCATCTTTGAAGCGGCGCAGGGATTCCAGCTCGCCTTCATAGATAACCACGTTGTCGCGCAGGACGCGGATCGGGTTATGACGTTTGACGACGCCTTCGGTAACCATACAGCCAGCAACCGCGCCGAATTTCGGCGATTTGAACACATCGCGCACTTCAGCCAGACCGATGATCTGCTGTTTCAGCTCAGGTGAGAGCATACCGCTCATCGCCGCTTTCACTTCGTCGATCAGGTTATAGATGACGGAGTAGTAACGCAGATCCAGACCTTCCGCTTCGATCACGCGACGTGCAGAGGCATCGGCACGAACGTTGAAGCCAACCAGGATAGCGTTGGACGCAGCAGCAAGCGTGGC
Organism: Kosakonia sp. S42; assembly: GCF_016624785.1. Taxonomy (NCBI): domain Bacteria; kingdom Pseudomonadati; phylum Pseudomonadota; class Gammaproteobacteria; order Enterobacterales; family Enterobacteriaceae; genus Kosakonia; species Kosakonia sp. S42. The sequence continues at coordinate 385,355 of NZ_JACVTW010000002.1, forward strand.
GTCGGTTTCGGTGATACCACCTACGCCAGAGCCAACAATCTTCACTTTCACTTCTTCAGTAGAGAGTTTCAGCAGCGAGTCAGAGATCGCTTCCACGGAGCCCTGAACGTCAGCTTTCAGCACGATGTTCACTTCGTGCACTTCGCCTTCGGTCATGTTGGCAAACATGTTCTCCAGCTTAGATTTCTGCTGGCGAGCCAGTTTAACTTCGCGGAATTTGCCCTGACGATAGAGCGCAACTTCACGTGCTTTCTTCTCGTCACGTACCACGGTGGCTTCATCACCCGCCGCCGGAACGCCGGAGAGACCGAGGATTTCCACCGGAATGGACGGACCCGCTTCGGTCACTTCACGACCCAGCTCGTCACGCATCGCACGGACACGGCCATATTCGAAGCCGCAGAGTACGATGTCGCCTTTATGCAGCGTACCTTCACGCACCAGGACGGAAGCTACCGGACCACGACCTTTATCCAGGAAGGATTCGATAACAACACCGCTCGCCATGCCGTTACGGACAGCGTGCAGTTCCAGAACTTCGGCCTGCAGCAGGATTGCATCCAGCAGGTCGTCGATACCAGTACCGGCTTTCGCGGAGACGTGTACGAACTGGCTTTCGCCGCCCCACTCTTCCGGAATGATCCCGTACTGAGAGAGTTCGTTTTTAACGCGATCCGGATCGGCTTCCGGCTTATCGATTTTGTTCACTGCAACAACTACCGGCACTTTCGCCGCTTTCGCGTGCTGAATAGCTTCGATAGTCTGCGGCATCACGCCATCGTCTGCTGCGACAACCAGAACAACGATATCCGTTGCCTGAGCACCACGGGCACGCATTGCGGTAAACGCGGCGTGGCCTGGGGTATCCAGGAAGGTGATCATGCCGTTGTCGGTTTCGACGTGGTAAGCACCGATGTGCTGGGTAATGCCGCCCGCTTCAGCGGATGCCACTTTCGTTGAACGAATGTAGTCCAGCAGCGAGGTTTTACCGTGGTCAACGTGCCCCATAATGGTCACAACCGGCGCGCGCGGTTCAACCGCAGCACCTGTGTCACGGTCGCTCATTACCGCTTCTTCCAGCTCGTTTTCACGACGCAGGATAACTTTGTGGCCCATCTCTTCCGCAACCAGCTGTGCGGTTTCCTGGTCGATGACCTGGTTGATGGTTGCCATCGCGCCCAGTTTCATCATCGCTTTGATGACCTGAGAGCCTTTAACTGCCATTTTGTTAGCCAGCTCGCCGACGGTCAGGGTTTCACCGATCACAACGTCACGGTTAACGGCCTGGGCCGGTTTATTGAAGCCCTGCTGCAGTGCAGAACCTTTACGCTGACGGCCGCCTTTACCACCGCGAACCGCGGCACGCGCTTCTTCACGGTCAGCTTTGCTTTCAGAGTGCTTGTTGCCTTTCTTCGGACGCGGGGCTTTAGCGGTACGGGTACGGCCGCGGCCACCTTCGACTTCACGATCGTTATCATCTTCAGCCTGACGTGCATGCTGGGAGGTGGTGACGTGATAATCGCCGGTCGTCTCTTCTTCTTCGCCTGGCGTTGCCGTCCAGGTTGCTTCGTTCTGTTCTGCCATTCGACGGGCTTCTTCCGCTACGCGACGTGCATTTTCTTCCAGTTTACGACGAGCCTCTTCTTCCGCTTTACGCTTAAGTTCCTGCGCTTCGGATTCACGACGGGCTTTTTCCGTCTGGGCTGCCCTGGTCACTTCGTCAGTTTGATGGTTGCTCACTTTGCTATTTTCCGCAGCTTCGCGTTTCGTGCTTTCGGCATTTTCACGTTTAGCTTTTTCTTCAGCTTCACGTTTCAGACGCACTTCGGCTTCACGCTTGGCTTTTTCCTCGGCTTCTCGCTCAGCGGCTTCCTCTGCTTCACGACGGGCCTTCTCCTCCGCTTCACGCATCGCCTCTTCTTCCGCAGCGAGACGTTCAGCCTCTTGTGGATCGCGTTTTACAAAGGTGCGCTTTTTACGGACTTCGATCTGCACCGATTTACTTTTCCCACCGGTGCCCTGAATATTTAATGTGCTGCGCGTTTTGCGCTGCAACGTCAGCTTATCAGGCGCAGAACCGTGTTCACGGTTCAGATGCGCTAACAGCGTCTGTTTTTCCTGCGCCGTCACTGAATCATCAGCAGACTTGCGGATCCCTGCATCAGCAAATTGCTGTACCAGGCGGTCCACAGAGGTTTGAATCTCAGCGGCCAGCGTTTTTACGGTTACATCTGTCATGCTGTTCCTTCCTGCTACAGTTTATTACGCTTCGTCACCAAACCAGCAAATATTACGCGCGGCCATGATGAGCTCACCGGCTTTGTCGGCAGTTAACCCTTCGATATCGCTCAGGTCATCCACACCTTGCTCGGCGAGGTCTTCCAGCGTACAAACACCACGAGCAGCCAGTTTGAAAGCCAGTGCACGATCCAGACCGTCCAGGTTCAGCAGGTCTTCAGCCGGTTCTTTATTCCCCAGGCTTTCTTCCTGCGCCAGCGCCAGAGTAGTCAGTGCGCTTTTCGCACGATCACGCAGCGCTTCGACGGTGTCTTCATCCAGGCCATCGATTTCCAGCAGCTCTTTGATTGGCACATAGGCCAGTTCTTCCAGCGTTGAGAAACCCTCTTCGACCAGAACAGTGGCGAAATCTTCGTCAATGTCCAGATAACGGGTGAAGGTATCAATCGCTGCGTGAGCCTCAGCCTGATGCTTGGACTGCAAATCTTCAACGGTCATAACGTTGAGTTCCCAGCCGCTCAGCTGAGACGCGAGACGCACGTTCTGACCGTTACGGCCAATCGCCTGCGCCAGGTTGCCCGCTTCGACAGCGATATCCATGGTGTGCTTATCTTCATCCACCACGATAGAAGCAACATCAGCCGGTGCCATTGCGTTGATAACGAACTGGGCCGGGTTGTCGTCCCACAGTACGATATCGATACGTTCGCCGCCGAGTTCGGTAGAAACGGCCTGAACGCGGGCACCACGCATACCAACGCATGCCCCAACCGGGTCGATACGCTTGTCGTTGGTTTTCACCGCAATTTTGGCGCGAGAACCCGGATCGCGGGCTGCGGCTTTAATCTCGATAACTTCTTCGCCGATTTCTGGCACTTCAATGCGGAACAGTTCGATCAGCATTTCCGGCTTGGAACGCGTAACGAATAGCTGTGCACCGCGCGCTTCAGGGCGCACTGCGTACAGCACGCCGCGAATGCGGTCGCCCGGACGGAAGTTTTCACGCGGCAGCATATCTTCGCGCAGGATCACGGCTTCAGCGTTGTTACCCAGATCCAGCGTGATGTTGTCGCGGTTCACTTTTTTCACCACGCCGGTGATGATTTCACCTTCGTGCTCGCGGAACTGATCGACAACCATTGCGCGCTCTGCTTCACGTACTTTCTGTACGATAACCTGCTTCGCGGTTTGGGTGGTGATACGGTCAAACGTCACGGACTCAATCTGATCTTCAACGTAATCGTCGAGGTTCAGGCTCTCATCTTCGTAACGTGCCGCTTCGAGAGTGATTTCACGCGTCGGCTGCGTCACTTCTTCTACGATCAGCCAGCGACGGAATGTGTCGAAATCACCGCTTTTACGATCGATGCTTACACGCACATCAATCTCTTGCTCATATTTTTTCTTGGTTGCTGTAGCCAGAGCACTTTCCAGCGCTTCAAAGATTTTTTCACGCGGAAGCGACTTTTCGTTAGAAACAGCTTCAACAACAGCCAAAATTTCTTTGTTCATTGGGGGCCTTTCACCTCAATCCAGACTGTTAAAAGTGGGGGACCAGGTTCGCTTTTTGAATATTGCTCAAGGCGAACACTTCATCTTTACCTTCGACCGTAACGGTGATCATTTCGCCATCGACATCTTTAATGATGCCCTGCCACTTACGACGGTTCTGCACCGCCATCCGCAGCACCAGCGAAACTTCGTCGCCCTTAAAGCGCGCGTAGTGCTCAGCCGTAAACAAAGGTCGCTCAAGACCTGGTGAGGAAACTTCCAGGTTATACGCAACGGTAATGGGATCTTCGACATCCAGTACCGCACTGACCTGGTGGCTGACATCAGCGCAATCATCAACATTGATGCCATCTTCACTATCAATATAGATGCGCAGCGTAGATGTGCGACCACGCACAAATTCGATACCGACCAGTTCGTAGCCCAGTGCTTCAACCGGCGCCGTAATCATCTCTGTTAATTTTTGCTCTAATGTGGACAAGTCCACCCCCAAGACATAAAAAAAGGGCATATAGCCCAGTTATTTCGTACTCAGATAACAAAAAACCCCGATAAATCGGGGCTTTAAATAACTGAACCCTATAGCCGCAACTGCGGCCTGGATAACCTTCCGGAAGAACTCTTTTCAAATCCCGCTAAAGAAGGCGTTAAGTCTTCACAGTATATTTGAAAAAGAACACTAAGGGAAAGTGGTTGCGGGGGCCGGATTTGAACCGACGACCTTCGGGTTATGAGCCCGACGAGCTACCAGGCTGCTCCACCCCGCGCCTGAAACGTGGCAAATTTTACTCGATTGAGCGTCAACTTGCAAATAATGCTGGGATTTGGTACCGAAGACGGGACGTAAAACCGGCTTGCAGTATATTGAAAAACATCGCGTTGTGTCAACCGCTCATCTATAGCATCACGTGCTCCGCCGTTGTTGCATATTATTAAGAGAGTTTTTATGCACAGATGCCGCTTTTTCTTTCAGTTATACAATGAAAATTGCGCTTCTCTCTTCCGGTCTGCGCCAAAAGATGATTAAATGAAAACTCATTTATTTTGCATAACCATTCACTAAAGATGTAAGAATGAGTGGTACAAATAGCGTGGCGTGGCTGTTAAGTCTCTCACCATCAGTCTATCAAGCAGGGATTTTTTTATGACAACGATTCTCAAGCATCTTCCCGCAGGTCAACGTATTGGTATCGCTTTTTCAGGCGGTCTGGACACCAGCGCAGCGCTGCTGTGGATGCGTCAGAAAGGCGCAGTTCCTTATGCATATACTGCCAACCTGGGCCAGCCTGACGAGGATGACTATGAGGCGATCCCGCGTCGCGCGAAAGAGTACGGTGCGGAAAATGCTCGCCTGATCGATTGTCGTAAACAGCTGGTCGCTGAGGGCATCGCGGCTATTCAGTGCGGGGCTTTCCATAACACCACCGGCGGTTTAACCTATTTCAATACCACTCCACTCGGTCGTGCGGTAACCGGCACCATGTTGGTTGCGGCTATGAAAGAGGATGGCGTCAACATCTGGGGTGACGGCAGCACCTACAAAGGCAACGATATCGAACGTTTCTATCGTTATGGCCTGCTGACCAATGCCGAGCTGAAGATCTATAAACCATGGCTCGATACTGACTTTATCGACGAGTTGGGCGGCCGTCAGGAAATGTCCGAATTCATTACTGCGTCTGGCTTCGACTACAAAATGTCGGCCGAAAAAGCCTACTCGACGGACTCCAATATGCTGGGTGCCACCCACGAAGCGAAGGATCTCGAGTTCCTCAACTCCAGCGTCAAAATCGTTAACCCGATTATGGGCGTGAAATTCTGGGATGAGAGCGTGAAGATCCCGGCTGAGGAAGTTACCGTACGTTTTGAACAGGGCCACCCTGTCGCGCTGAATGGCAAAACCTTCAGCGACGATGTCGAACTGATGATGGAAGCCAACCGTATCGGTGGCCGTCACGGTCTGGGCATGAGCGATCAGATTGAAAACCGTATCATTGAAGCGAAAAGCCGCGGCATCTATGAAGCCCCGGGGATGGCGCTGCTGCATATCGCCTACGAACGTCTGCTGACCGGCATTCATAACGAAGACACTATTGAGCAGTATCATGCTCACGGTCGTCAGCTTGGACGCCTGCTCTATCAGGGTCGCTGGTTTGATCCGCAGGCGCTGATGCTGCGTGATGCGCTGCAACGTTGGGTGGCAAGTGCCATTACTGGCGAAGTGACGCTCGAGCTGCGTCGCGGGAATGACTACTCAATCCTCAACACGGTTTCCGACAATCTGACCTACCAGGCAGAGCGTCTGACCATGGAGAAAGGCGACTCGGTATTCTCACCGGACGATCGTATTGGTCAGCTGACGATGCGTAACCTCGACATCACCGATACTCGCGCCAAGCTGTTCAACTATGTACAGACTGGCCTGATCTCCACCACGTCAGGGAATGGCCTGCCGCAGGTTGAAAACCTGGAGCACAGCGATAAGAAATAATCGCCGCCACTGAAACACAAAAAGCGCCTGCGGGCGCTTTTTTATTGTCGGTTGAGTAGCCAAACTTTTCAGGCACACAAACGACAGACGAAAAAAAAGACATCTTTCGATGTCTTTCTTTCGGAATATTGGTACCGAGGACGGGACTTGAACCCGTAAGCCCTATTGGGCACTACCACCTCAAGGTAGCGTGTCTACCAATTCCACCACCTCGGCACGACTTACTTCTTCACAACTTACTGCGGGATATCGCTGGTCGGCTTCGCCGGCGCTGCTGGCTGAGTCTGTTCACTCTTGGCCGGTGCGCTCAGGTTTTCCCACTCGCTTCCCTTGTTGGTTTTATTGCTGTTAATGTTGCCCAGCACAAGGCTAATAATAAAGAACAGTGTTGCCAGCACAGCAGTTGCACGAGTCATGAAGTTACCAGAACCACTTGAACCGAACAGCGTACCGGACGCGCCAGCGCCAAAGGAGGCTCCCATGTCAGCGCCTTTACCTTGCTGCAGCATAATCAGAGCTACAAGAGCCAGAGCCACAATAAGGAAAACTACTAAAAGAGCTTCGTACATAATCAACCTGTTCCTTGCGGGGTTGCCGCAGCCAATGCTTCAAACCAATAACGCGGGATGTTTCATGCTTTCCCACTGAAGCGGGTGTGAATACTAACCAAAGCGAATGACCTTCGCAAGGGCAATTTTGACGCTTTTTATCAAGTGCGGAAAAAAACAGCAAAAGCGTGCATTATGGCGAAGAAAGAGGCAGCAAAAGCTGCCTTTTTAGCCACTTACCGGATCGTTAAACCGCTTTAACCGCATCGGCGATGCGGTTTGCCAGCGCGGTAACTTGCGCTTCATCTTCGCCTTCGACCATCACGCGGATTAATGGCTCAGTGCCGGACTTACGCAACAGCACGCGACCACGGTTCCCCAGCGTCGCTTCAACCTCTGCCATCACGGTTTTAACATTCTCATCTTCCAGCGGATCGCCATTACCAGCGGTAAAGCGGACATTCACCAGAACCTGCGGGAACATTTTCATGCCGCTGCAAAGGTCGTGCAGCGTCATATGGTTACGCACCATTGCCGCGACTACCTGCAACCCGGCAACAATCCCGTCACCCGTGGTGGTTTTATCCAGCAGGATCACATGGCCTGAGTTTTCCGCACCGATGCGCCACCCTTTCTCCTGCATTTTTTCCAGCACGTAGCGGTCGCCCACTTTTGCGCGCGCAAACGGGATGCCCAGTTGCTTAAGCGCCAACTCGAGGCCCATGTTGCTCATGAGCGTGCCGACGGCACCGCCGCGCAACTGCCCCTGACGCAGGCCTTCACGCGCAATGATATACATAATCTGGTCGCCATCGACTTTATTACCTTCGTGGTCAACCATGATCACGCGATCGCCGTCGCCGTCAAAAGCGATGCCCAGATCCGCCTTCTCTGCCAGAACACGATCTTGCAGCGCTTGCACATCCGTCGCACCACATTTTTCATTGATGTTGACGCCATCCGGATCGCAGCCAATCGCAATAACTTTAGCACCCAGTTCGCGGAAAACATTCGGAGCAATGTGGTATGTCGCGCCATTGGCACAATCCACCACAACCTTCAAGCTGTTGAGGCTTAGCTCATTAGGGAAAGTCGCTTTGCAGAACTCAATGTAGCGGCCTGCAGCATCGACGATACGGCTCGCTTTACCCAATTCGGCAGAGTCAACGCAGGTCAGCTCTTTCTCCATCTCCGCTTCAATCGCTTCTTCAACCGAGTCCGGCAGTTTAGTGCCGTCAATGGAGAAGAACTTGATCCCGTTGTCATAGAACGGGTTATGGGAAGCAGAAATCACAATCCCCGCTTCCGCGCGGAAAGTACGTGTCAGGTAAGCGACGGCAGGGGTCGGCATCGGACCGGTAAAGGAAGCAGAGAGACCGGCGGCGGCCAGCCCGGCTTCCAGTGCCGATTCCAGCATATAGCCCGAGATGCGGGTATCTTTGCCGATAATAATTTTACGTGAGCCGTGACGCGCCAGCACCTTGCCTGCCGCCCAGCCCAGTTTCAGAACGAAATCAGGAGTGATAGGTGCGTCGCCAACACGGCCACGAATGCCATCAGTGCCAAAATATTTACGATTACTCATAGCGTTTATTTTCCTTCGCTGACAGTGTGGCTTCCACCACTCGCATAGCTTCTACCGTTTCTTTTACATCATGGACACGAATAATCTGCGCACCCTGCATTGCAGCAATCACTGCACATGCCAGGCTGCCGCTTAACCGCTCTGTGGGCCCGACATTTAATAACTGGCCGATCATCGTTTTACGCGACATTCCTACCAACAACGGCAAGCCGAAGTGGTGAAACTCGCCTAATCGGGCAAGCAGCGCATAATTGTGGGAGAGATTCTTACCGAAACCGAACCCAGGGTCGAGCAACAATTTTTCTTTTGCGATCCCTGCACGTTCACAGCGCGCAATATTCTCCACAAAAAAGCGGTTTACGTCGGCAAAGACGTCCTCATATTTTGGCGCTTCTTGCATCGTCTTCGGTTGACCCTGCATATGCATCAGGCAGACAGGCAATCCGGTTTGTGCCGCCGCTTCAAGCGCGCCGGGCTCCGTCAAAGAGCGGATATCATTGATGATGTGCGCGCCCGCCCGTGCCGCTTCCCGGATCACTTCAGGCTTCGAGGTATCAACCGAGATCCACACTTCAAAGCGCTGCGCTATCGCTTCCACAACCGGGATAACGCGCGCCAGCTCCTCTTCAACACTCACTTCAGCGGCACCGGGCCGCGTAGATTCACCGCCGATATCCACAATGGTCGCCCCTGCGTTAATCATCAGGTTAGCGTGTTTGACCGCCTCAATCAGCGTGTTGTGGCTGCCGCCGTCAGAAAAGGAGTCCGGCGTGACGTTGAGGATCCCCATCACGTGGGGATGAGACAGCTCAAGTGTGGAGCCCTGGGCATGAAGTTTCATGACTGAAGTCCCTGAAGGTATTACGGTTGAACAGAAAAGAAAAACCCCGGAGCAGGCCCCAGGGTTTCGTTACAGACAGTTCATCAACTGCAGAAAGCTTATTTGTCGCCAAACTGCTCTGACATGGTATTGCCCGGGTTCGGCGTACGCGGTTCATCAACCGGACGCGGCGCACGTGGGGTACCGTTACTGTCAGAGTTATTCGCGCCTGGATCTTCCCAGCCCGCTGGCGGACGTACATCACGACGAGACATCAGGTCATCAATCTGCGGTGCGTCGATGGTCTCATATTTCATCAGAGCATCTTTCATCGCATGGAGAATATCCATGTTCTCGTTCAGGATCTGACGCGCTCGATTGTAGTTACGTTCAATCAGCGCCTTCACTTCCTGGTCGATAATACGCGCGGTTTCATCAGACATATGCTTCGCTTTCGCGACGGAACGTCCGAGGAACACTTCGCCCTCTTCTTCGGCGTAGAGCAGCGGACCCAGTTTGTCCGAGAAGCCCCACTGCGTCACCATGTTACGTGCCAGGTTGGTCGCGACTTTAATGTCGTTCGACGCACCGGTAGAAACATGCTCAACACCATAGATGATCTCTTCTGCGAGACGACCGCCATAGAGCGTAGAGATCTGGCTCTCCAGCTTCTGACGGCTGGCGCTAATCGCATCCCCTTCCGGCAGGAAGAAGGTTACGCCCAACGCACGACCGCGCGGAATAATCGTCACTTTATGTACCGGATCGTGTTCCGGCACCAGACGACCGATAATCGCATGGCCCGCCTCGTGATACGCGGTAGACTCTTTCTGCGCTTCCGTCATCACCATGGAGCGACGTTCCGCACCCATCATGATTTTGTCTTTCGCTTTTTCGAACTCAACCATCGAGACAACGCGTTTGTTACCGCGCGCAGCAAACAGCGCAGCTTCGTTGACCAGGTTGGCCAGATCCGCACCGGAGAAGCCCGGCGTACCACGCGCGATGATCGCAGCGTCAATATCCGGCGACAGCGGTACACGACGCATATGGACCTTCAGGATCTGCTCGCGACCGCGAACGTCCGGCAGCCCAACGACAACCTGACGGTCGAAACGGCCTGGACGCAGCAGCGCCGGGTCCAGTACGTCCGGACGGTTAGTCGCAGCAATAACGATAATGCCTTCATTGCCTTCGAAACCATCCATCTCAACCAGCATCTGGTTCAGGGTCTGCTCACGTTCATCGTGACCACCGCCTAAACCTGCGCCACGCTGACGGCCAACGGCGTCAATCTCATCGATAAAGATGATGCACGGTGCGGCTTTCTTGGCTTGTTCAAACATGTCGCGTACGCGGGATGCGCCCACGCCGACAAACATTTCAACAAAGTCAGAACCGGAAATCGTGAAGAACGGCACTTTCGCTTCGCCAGCGATTGCTTTCGCCAGCAGCGTTTTACCGGTACCCGGAGGGCCGACCATCAGGACGCCTTTCGGGATTTTACCGCCCAGTTTCTGGAACCGGCTCGGCTCACGCAGATATTCAACCAGCTCGCCCACTTCCTCTTTAGCTTCATCGCAGCCTGCGACGTCAGCAAAAGTGGTTTTGATCTGATCTTCAGTCAGCATGCGCGCTTTGCTCTTACCGAACGACATGGCGCCTTTGCCACCGCCGCCCTGCATCTGGCGCATGAAGAAAATCCATACCCCAATCAGCAACAGCATCGGGAACCAGGAGATGAAGATGTTACCGAGCAGGCTCGGCTCTTCAGGTGGTTCACCCACAACCTTGACGTTTTTGGTCAGCAGGTTATCGAGCAGTTTAGGATCGTTGACCGGGATGTAAGTCGTGTAACGGTTACTATCTTTCTTGGTAACGTTGATCTCACGTCCGTTGATACGCGCTTCGCGAACCTGGTCCTGGTTGACCTCTTGCAGGAAGGTAGAGTAATCCACCTTACGGCCATTTGACTCGCTGGGCCCAAAGCTCTGGAATACTGACATCAGCACGACGGCAATGACCAGCCAGAGTATTAGGTTTTTCGCCATGTCACTCAAGGGATTAACCTCATATTACAACTGTGTTAAAAACAGCGGCAGGATACAACATATCCCGTTTCATTCAAACCGAAGGCCGAAATCAACGGGGTATCATTTTCGCCCGGTCGCTACAATATACACTTCGCGCGAACGAGCACGCGAAGAGTCCGGTTTACGCACTTTAACCTTCGTAAACAGGGAGCGAATTTCCGTAAGGTACTCATCGAAACCTTCGCCCTGGAACACTTTCACTAAAAAATTACCGCCTGGCGCTAACACATCGCGGCACATCTCCAGCGCCAGCTCTACCAGATACATAGAGCGGGGAATATCAACCGCTGGCGTTCCGCTCATATTAGGCGCCATATCTGACATGACAACCTGAACTTTACTGTCACCAACACGTTCCAGTAACGCTTTCAGAACTAATTCATCACGAAAATCGCCCTGAAGGAAGTCTACGCCGACGATTGGATCCATCGGTAAAAGATCGCACGCGATAATGCGCCCGTTCCCACCAATCTGTGTGACCGCATATTGCGACCATCCACCGGGTGCAGCACCCAGGTCAACCACGGTCATCCCCGGTTTAAAAATCTTGTCACTTTGCTGTATTTCATCAAGTTTAAACCAGGCACGGGAACGTAACCCTTTTTTCTGCGCCTGAAGAACATATTTATCGCTAAAGTGTTCCTGAAGCCAGCGGCTTGAACTGGCAGAACGCTTTTTACCTGTCATTTAACTTTCCATCCGGTTTCATCGGCGACACCGAGAAATTTCGACGCGCAATTTGGCGATACAGAGGAGATGGCGGTAGAATGACCCGTTTTCAATCCCAACGTAAGCAAAATATACGATGAATCTGAGTACTAAACAAAAACAGCACCTGAAAGGTCTGGCACATCCGCTCAAGCCGGTAGTTATGCTTGGCAACAATGGTTTGACCGAAGGGGTACTGGCCGAGATTGAACAAGCGCTTGTGCACCATGAACTTATCAAGGTGAAGATCGCCTCTGAAGAGAGAGAAACTAAGACCTTGATCGTGGAAGCTATCGTTCGCGAAACCGGTGCCTGTAATGTCCAGGTCATCGGTAAAACGCTGGTGCTTTATCGCCCGACCGCAGAGCGTAAAATTTCGCTGCCGCGCTAAAGGATATCCTGAGTTGAACACAAAATCAGTGTAAAACGAGGGGTTTCCGCCAGCAGATGAGCAAAATGCCACGCTCCTGGAGTTCATAAAAGGCCGCAATGCGGCCTTTTTCTTATCTTTACAATCCGTCAACAATTAACGCTGACGCTGCAATCAAAGATATTCGACCTTGATGATTTCATATTCCACTTCGCCGCCAGGGGTGCGAATGACAACCACATCATCCTGCTCTTTCCCCACCAGGCCTCGTGCGATAGGCGAGTTCACCGAGATAAGATTCTGCTTAAAGTCAGCTTCGTCATCGCCAACGATGCGGTAAGTCTGCTCTTCGTCGTTATCCAGGTTCAGCACGGTGACCGTGGAACCGAAAATGACGCGGCCATTTTTTGGCATTTTGGAGATATCGATAACCTGCGCATTCGACAGTTTCGCTTCGATATCTTTAATGCGGCCTTCACAAAAGCCCTGCTGCTCACGCGCGGCGTGGTATTCAGCGTTCTCTTTGAGATCGCCATGTTCGCGGGCGTCCGCAATAGCGGCGATGATTTCAGGGCGACGAACGGTTTTTAAAAACTCCAGCTCTTCGCGCAGTTTTTCTGCACCACGTAGGGTCATCGGAATAGCTTGCATTTGTTATACCTCTTAAACATTCCTGTTAGGAGTAGTCCCCCACCCCGTCAGCGTTACCTCCCCGCATTCAGGCGTAAACAGCCGGGCAGGAGCAAAAGAAAACTGACCCGGAGACAAAGCCCCAGGTCAGCGCAATTTTTCAATTTGATACGTATTTTAACCGGAAGTTCACCGTGGGTCATCGTTTACTTTCCGGGTCGATGCGCCGTAGTATGTCGGCCTGTTTCCAGCTTGTTAGCGCGAGATTATGCGATTTCCCAGCTTTATCATCGGATTGTCCACCAGTATAGCCCTGAATGTTCAGGCCGCGAATGTCGACGAGTACATCAACCAGCTTCCGGATGGTGCCAACCTGGCGCTGATGGTACAGAAGGTCGGCGCCGAGGCTCCCGAAATTGATTATCACGCCAAACAGATGGCGTTGCCGGCGAGCACCCAGAAAGTGATCACCGCGCTGGCTGCACTCCTACAACTGGGGCCGGACTTTCGCTTTACAACCACGCTGGAAAGCAAAGGTTCTGTCGACGGCGGTACGCTAAAAGGCGACTTAGTTGCACGATTTGGTGGCGATCCGACGCTAAAACGTCAGGATATTCGCAATATGGTCGCAACGCTTAAAAAATCAGGCGTGCAAAAAATTGATGGCAACGTGCTCATCGATACTTCGATTTTCGCCAGTCATGACAAAGCGCCGGGCTGGCCGTGGAACGATATGACGCAGTGCTTTAGCGCACCGCCCGCCGCCGCCATCATCGATCGCAACTGTTTCTCGATTTCGCTGTATAGCGCGCAAAACGCGGGTGATTTGGCCTACATCCGGGTCGCCTCTTACTATCCGGTGAACATGTTCAGCCAGGTACGCACGCTGGCGCGCGGGTCGTCGGAAGCACAATATTGCGAACTGGATGTAGTGCCGGGCGATCTCAACCGGTTCACGTTAACAGGCTGTTTGCCTCAACGCGCCGATCCGTTGCCGCTCGCCTTCGCCATACAGGATGGTGCCAGCTATGCAGGGGCTATTCTCAAGCAGGAGCTAACGCAGGCGGGCATTACCTATACCGGCACGCTGCTGCGCCAGACGCAGGTCAATCAGCCCGGCACCGTTATTGCCAGTAAACAATCCGCGCCGCTACACGATCTGCTGAAGATCATGCTGAAGAAGTCCGACAACATGATTGCGGATACCGTCTTTCGCATGATTGGCCATGCGCGCTTTGGCGTGCCGGGCACCTGGCGAGCGGGTTCGGATGCGGTCAGGCAGATCCTTCGCCAGCAGGCCGGTGTCGATCTGGGCAACACTATTATTGCGGATGGTTCCGGCCTCTCGCGCCATAACCTGCTCGCACCGGCGACCATGATGCAGGTGCTGCAATATATCGCCCAGCATGATACCGAGCTTAACTTCATCTCGATGCTGCCGCTGGCAGGCTATGACGGCTCGCTGCAATACCGCGCAGGGCTGCATGAAGCGGGCGTCGACGGTAAGGTATCAGCGAAGACGGGCTCGCTGCAGGGTGTCTACAACCTGGCAGGATTTATCACCACCGCCAGCGGTCAGCGAATGGCGTTTGTGCAGTATCTTTCGGGATATGCGGTTGAACCCGCCGATCAGCGCAATCGCCGTATTCCGCTGGTGCGTTTCGAAAGCCGCCTCTACAAAGATATCTATCAGAACAACTAATAAAAATGCCGGGAAGCATCATGCTGACCCGGCATTTTTTTATCTCTTCTCCCCGCCGGAGCGGGGAGGAAGCAGAGATTAACGTTTGTAGATGAACTCGACACCCTCTTCGTCGTCTTCATCCCAGTCGTCATCCCACTCTTCGTCATCTTCTTCTGTCGCTTCGGCCTCTTCGAGTTGCTGGCGATGATAATCATCCCACATGAACTCGACTTTCTCCGGCTGCTGCTCTTCCTGCGCCTGCGCAATCGGGTTTTCGATGATAAAGGTCATCACGTCCCAGCACAGGTCTTTAACGCCCTGCTGGCTGGCAGCAGAGATCAGGTAGAACTTATCTTCCCAGCCCAGCGCTTCGGCGATCGCTTTCGCTTTCGCTTCTGCTTCCTCTTTATCCATCAGGTCGATCTTGTTAAATACCAGCCAGCGCGGCTTGGCAGCCAGCTTATCGCTGTATTTTTCCAGCTCGCCGACGATGATACGGGCGTTTTCTGCCGGATCGGAACCGTCGATCGGATCGAGGTCGATGAGGTGCAGCAGCACGCGGCAGCGCTCAAGGTGTTTCAGGAAGCGGATACCGAGGCCAGCGCCATCAGCCGCACCCTCAATCAGCCCTGGAATATCGGCAACCACGAAGCTCTTCTCATTGTCCATACGAACAACGCCCAGGCTCGGGACCAGCGTGGTAAACGGATAATCCGCCACTTTTGGTTTCGCTGCGGAGACCGCGCGGATAAAGGTGGATTTACCGGCGTTCGGCATCCCCAGCATCCCGACATCTGCCAGCAGCATCAGCTCCAGCTGCAGATCGCGCTTATCGCCCGGCGTACCCATTGTCTTCTGACGCGGAGTACGGTTTACCGAGGATTTGAAACGGGTGTTGCCGAGACCGTGCCAGCCGCCTTTCGCGACCATCAGGCGCTGACCATGTTTGGTCATATCGCCCATGGTTTCGCCGGTGCCCTGGTCGATCACACGCGTACCAACCGGCACTTTCACCGTAATATCTTTCCCGCGTTTACCGGTGCAATCACGGCTCTGGCCGTTCTGCCCACGTTCTGCACGGAAGGACTTTTCAAAACGGTAGTCGATCAGGGTATTCAGGTTCTCGTCCGCTTCCAGCCAGACATCACCACCGTCGCCACCGTCGCCGCCATCAGGGCCGCCTTTCGGGATATACTTTTCGCGGCGGAAGCTTACGCAGCCGTTACCGCCATCACCCGCTACGACCAGAATCGTAGCTTCATCTACAAACTTCATTTTACTCTCCGTAACTCATTCGCCTGAGCGGGGCACAGTGACGACCACTTCACGACTACGCCTGCGTCCCAAAAGACGATGGCCAATAGCGGAAAACATCGCGCCCGCAACCACGACAAACGCACCGAGATAACCGACAAGGTTTAACATCGGTCTGGCGAAAACATCGGGCCAGGCCATTGATAACAAATCTGAGAAAAACAGTGTAAACAGCGGCGTTAAGGTAATTAACGCGCTTACCTGCGCCGCCTGCCAGCGCGCCATCGCTTCCGCCAGCGCGCCGTAGCCAACCAGCGTGTTGAGCCCGCAAAACACCAGACAGGCCAGTTGCCAGTCGCTCAGCTGGAACACCACGGCGGGTTTCGCCAGTGGCAGCAGCGCAAGCGTACATAAAGTGTACAGCAAAAAGAGGATCTGCTGGGAGGCCAGACGACGCAGAAGGACTTTTTGCGCCACGCCGTAGCTTACCCACACCGTCGCCGCACCGACGCCGAAAATGACGCCCCAGGTGTAATCCGTCAGCCGGGTGAAGATCTCAATCAGGCTGGTGTTAAAAAACATCACCAGACCGCTTATCAGCATCAGCGCGCCAATCACCTGCGTGATACGCATCTTCTCTTTGAGGATAAAGACGCTGGCGACCATCATACCGACGGGCGAGAGCTGACCGATCACCTGCGACGCGGTCGGGCTGACATACTGCAAAGAAGAGCTGAACAATATGAAGTTGCCAAACAACCCGCCGGTGGCAATGGCCAGCAGCAGCAGCCAGCGAGGCTTGCGGAAAATACGCAGTGGCGGCAGTTTTCGTTTCCAGGTCAGGATCAGACCGAGACCAATGCCCGCCATTAAAAAGCGGTAGAAGACCACCGTCGGCGGCTCCATCACTTCCAGCACCTGCTTCATTGCAATCGGCAACGCTCCCCAGCACATCGCTGTTGTCAGCGCCAGGAGAATACCGATGCCCGCCTGCTGTTTCATGCTTCTTCCCTGCCCGAATTTTGCCGGGCTTCTAATGTAAAAAGCCCCGCAACGTGTTGCGGGGCTTTCTTCCGTTACCGGGACGCGAAAAACTTATTCAGCAACGATGCTGATGAATTTACGGTTTTTCGGGCCTTTAACTTCGAACTTAACTTTACCGTCAGTCAAAGCGAACAGAGTGTGGTCACGGCCGCAACCTACGTTGGAACCAGCGTGGAATTTAGTACCACGTTGACGAACGATGATGCTACCTGCCAGAACTGCTTCACCGCCGAAGCGTTTTACGCCCAGACGTTTAGCTTCTGAATCGCGACCGTTACGAGTTGAGCCGCCAGCCTTTTTATGTGCCATTTAAATCTCTCCTCAGGTCTTAGGCGCTGATGCCAGTAATTTTCACATCAGTGAACCACTGACGATGGCCCTGCTGCTTACGGTAGTGTTTACGACGACGAAACTTAACGATTTTAACTTTCTCGCCACGACCATGAGCAACAACTTCAGCTTTGATTACGCCGCCATCAACGAAAGGAACGCCGATTTTGACTTCTTCACCGTTTGCGATCATCAGAACTTCAGCGAATTCAACAGATTCACCAGTTGCGATGTCCAGCTTTTCCAGGCGAACGGTCTGACCTTCGCTTACTCGGTGTTGTTTACCACCACTTTGGAAAACCGCGTACATATAAAACTCCGCTTCCGCGCACCTATCCTGATAAATTCAGAGGGCGCTATAAATATTCACAATAGGGCGCGAATATTACGCAAATTGCGAGCCGTTGACAAGTGTGATCGTCACTCCTCGCAGAAAAAAAACACAACGTGTAAGGTAACGTTTATCTGGCGCGTTTTTTCAGTACAATCGACAATACTATTCAAACCCGTAACCCTTTGTTATCCCACTTTTGATATGTGGTAAACAGGACTGAAAGCCCGGCTTTTGCGATGAATTTAGAAAAAATCAATGAGTTAACCGCGCAAGATATGGCGGGTGTGAACGCGACGATTCTGCAACAACTCAACTCGGATGTGAAATTAATCAACCAGTTGGGTTATTACATCGTAAGCGGCGGCGGCAAACGCATACGTCCGATGATCGCTGTACTGGCGGCGCGCGCAGTTGGCTATGAAGGCAACGCGCATGTCACCATCGCTGCATTAATCGAATTTATCCACACAGCAACCCTCCTCCACGACGACGTTGTGGATGAATCAGATATGCGCCGCGGCAAGGCAACGGCGAACGCCGCCTTTGGTAATGCCGCCAGCGTACTGGTCGGGGATTTTATCTATACCCGTGCATTCCAGATGATGACCAGCCTCGGCTCGCTGAAGGTGCTGGAGGTGATGTCAGAAGCGGTGAACGTGATTGCAGAAGGCGAAGTGCTGCAATTGATGAACGTCAACGACCCGAACATTACCGAAGAGAACTATATGCGCGTGATTTACAGCAAAACCGCGCGCCTGTTCGAAGCGGCCGCTCAGTGTTCTGGTTTACTGGCGGGCTGTTCAGAGGCACAGGAGAAGGGGCTGCAGGATTATGGCCGCTACCTGGGCACTGCATTCCAGCTGATTGACGATCTGCTCGATTACAGCGCGGATGGCGAAACGCTGGGTAAAAATACCGGCGATGACCTTAACGAAGGCAAACCGACGCTGCCGCTGCTGCATGCAATGCATAACGGTACCCCTGAGCAGGCGCAGATGATCCGCGAAGCGATTGAACAGGGAAGCGGACGCCATCTTCTGGAACCGGTTCTGGAAGCAATGGCGCAGTGCGGGTCGCTGGAGTGGACGCGTCGCCGTGCTGAAGAAGAGGCGGATAAAGCCATCGCCGCGCTGCAGGTTCTCCCGCACTCTGAGTGGCGCGATGCGCTCATTGCCCTTGCCCACATCGCCGTTCAGCGCGATCGTTAATCTCTCTGTTTCCCGCGATTTATCGCGGGAAAGTTCCAATAAGCTCTTATAACATCCCTTTTCAGGCGCCGAATCCTTGCTGCGCAAGCCTTGGCATAATCTGAAAACATAACAATCCCCCTGAACTTTTTAGAACAAATATTCCCATATGCGTATAGTGATCTGCGTTGTTGGCGAACAATGGTTGAAACCGATTCTCATCAGGGAGATGTTATGGAAACGAAATATACCGACTGGCATCAAGCCGATATTATTGCCGGGCTGCGAAAAAAGGGTACGTCGCTGGCGGCTGAATCTCGAAAAAATGGCTTGAGTTCCTCCACCCTCGCCAATGCACTGACCCGACCCTGGCCGAAGGGAGAGTTGATTATTGCCCGGGCGCTGGATACCGATCCCTGGGTTATATGGCCTTCGCGTTACCACGATCCCATCACGCACGCATTTCTTGATAAAACCAAGTTCATCAGGAAAAAACGCAGTGAAGCGTAAAAATGTCGCAGATAAAAAAAGGGAGCTTTCGCTCCCTTTTTTAATGGTGTAGAGGTTATTCGCCCTTCACACGCTCAATCTTCGCGCCCAGCGCGCTGAGCTTATCTTCGATACGCTCATAACCACGATCGATGTGGTAGATGCGATCGACATAGGTCGTCCCTTCCGCAATACAGCCAGCCAGCACGAGGCTCGCCGATGCACGCAAATCGGTCGCCATCACCTGCGCGCCGGAGAGCTTCTCTACGCCGTGGCAAATCGCGGTGTTGCTCTCAATCTCTGCATGAGCGCCCATACGAATCAGCTCAGGGATGTGCATGAAGCGGTTCTCGAAGATGGTTTCAGTGATCACACCGGTACCTTCAGCCACCAGGTTCAGCAGCGTGAACTGCGCCTGCATATCTGTCGGGAAACCCGGATGCGGCGCGGTACGCACGTTAACGGCTTTCGGACGTTTACCGTGCATATCAAGGCTAATCCAGTCTTCGCCCAGTTCAATATCCGCACCCGCGTCACGCAGTTTAGCCAGCACGGCATCCAGCGTATCCGGCTGGGCGTTGCGACAAACAATTTTTCCGCCGGAGATCGCCGCAGCCACCAGGAAGGTCCCGGTTTCGATGCGGTCCGGCAGCACGCGATACACACCGCCGCCAAGGCGCTCTACGCCCTCGATGGTGATGCGGTCAGTGCCCATGCCGGTAATTTTGGCACCGAGCGTATTGAGGAAGTTGGCGGTATCGACAATTTCCGGCTCGCGCGCGGCGTTTTCGATAATGGTGGTGCCTTCAGCCAGCGTCGCAGCGGACATAATCGTCACCGTCGCGCCAACGCTCACTTTGTCCATTACAATGTGCGCGCCCTTCAGTCGGCCGTCGACAGAGGCTTTAACGTAGCCCTCTTCCAGCTTAATCTCCGCGCCCAGCTGCTCAAGACCGGTGATATGCAGATCGACCGGACGCGCGCCAATCGCGCAACCGCCCGGGAGCGAAACCTGCCCCTGGCCGAAACGGGCAACCAGCGGTCCCAGCGCCCAAATCGAAGCGCGCATGGTTTTCACCAGGTCGTACGGCGCACAGAAGACGTTCACCTTGCTGGCATCGATCCACACCGAGCCATTACGCTCAATTTTGGTACCGAGCTGGCTCAGCAGCTTGATGGTCGTGTCGATATCTTTCAGTTTCGGCACGTTGCGGATTTCGACCGGCTCTTCGGCCAGCAGCGCGGCGAAAAGAATCGGCAGTGCGGCGTTTTTGGCACCTGAAATTGTCACTTCGCCCTGGAGACGCGTTGGCCCCTGTACACGAAACTTATCCATTTATCTGATCTCTGTTAAGAATTCACACGCGCGGCGGATCATACCGCCAGCGCTCAAAAGCCGTTGAGTTTGCGATCGCGCGCCCATTCTTGCGGCGTATACGCTTTGATCGACAGGGCATGAATGCGGTTATCCGCGATGTACTCCATCAGCGGGCCATAGATGGTTTGCTGCTTCTTGACCCGGCTCATGCCGTCAAAAACTTCACCCACAGCGACAACCTGAAAATGGCTGCCATCGCCAGTGACGTGGGCTTCCTGGAGAGAGAGTGCTTCCATCAGCACGGTCTGGATTTCATGATTTTCCATGGGCGTAAATATCATCTAAAAGTGAAAACAGTCACACATCTTAGAGGAAAGTGCGACGGTCTTAAATAAGCAAAAAGCCCCATCCACTCTCTGGACGGGGCTTTAAATAGTAACGTATTGAAAAAATTAGCGTGGCAAGGCACTTTGCGGCAAGTTATAGAGCGCCGCGAGGGTGCTCACATTCTCACTTACGCCCAGCAGCGTCACATCCGTGCCCTGCTTTTTACCAAGTTCAACCAGATGAACCAGCAGCGCGACGCCTGCGGTATCAACCCGTGTTACGCCCTGCAGATCGATGGTGGTTACCCCTTTCATCGCCTCTGCGCGCGCATCCCATAAAGGATTTAACACGTCCTGATCCAGCTCGCCCAGCAACACCAGGCGCTCGCCGTCACGCGACCAGCTTAGCTGCTGGGTCATTGCTTCTTCTCGTCCAGGGTAATTTTCTGGCGGGAGATAGACTGCAGCTCAGCGGTCAGGCCATCGATACCTTTAGTACGCAGCAGATCGCTCCACTCATTCTGCTTGGTGGTGATCATGCTTACGCCTTCAGCGATCATGTCATAAGCCTGCCAGTTGCCGGTCTGGCTGTTTTTACGCCACTGGAAATCGAGGCGTACCGGCGGACGACCGTTCGGATCGACGATGGTGACGCGAATCGGCACGATAGTGGCATCGCCCAGCGGCTGTTCCGGGGCGATCTGGTAAGTCTGGCCGTGGTAGAGCGCCAGCGCCTGACCGTATGCCTGCTTCAGATATTCGCGGAACGCCTTGAAGTAGGCATCACGCTGCGCAGGGGTCGCTTCTTTGTAATAACGGCCCAGCACCAGCGCGCCGGCATATTTCACCTGGACATAGGGCAGCAGCTCTTGATCGACCACCTCGCGCAGGTAATCCGGGTTCGCGCGGATTTTCGGTTGTTCATTTTTGAGGCGATCGAAAGTCTGTTTCGCCGCCCCCTGCATTGCGGTGTACGGGTTGCTTTGATCAACAGCCAAAGCCGAGCTCAACGGTGCAACGACCAGCAGAGCAACCATCATGAGACGTTTAAACATTGCGTCACTTCTCCTCGTTAATGCGTCTGATCCGCAGACGGCGCAGGTTGAGTATTCCCTTCATTTTGCGCCGCCGCATCGCCTGAATTCTTATTGTCGCCACCTTTACTGTTGTAAAGGAACTGACCAATGAGATCTTCCAGCACCATCGCGGACTTGGTGTCCTGAATTGTGCTGCCTTCCTTAAGCATAGATGTTCCCATCTCGGGATCGTCAAACCCGACGTTTAACGCCAGATATTGTTCGCCCAGCAGGCCTGATGTGCGGATCGCCAGCGAGCTGGTATCCGGGATCTGGTTGTAACGCTCTTCGATATCCAGCGTCACGCGCGGCAGATACGTTTTCGGGTCGAGGGAGATATCCGATACGCGCCCAATCACCACCCCGCCGATACGCACCGGCGAATTGGCTTTCAGGCCGCCGATATTGTCAAAGGTGGCATAAACGCGGTACGTCGGTTCTGTACGCATCGAGGCGACATCCGCCGCTTTCAGGCAGATAAAGAGCCCTGCCAGTAACGCCAGCAGAAGAAACAGGCCGACCCAAATTTCACTTTTTTTCGTTTGCATGAACTCAATTCCCAAACATCAATGCGGTGAGCACAAAATCCAGACCGAGAACGGCCAGCGAGGAGTGCACAACGGTGCGTGTTGTCGCGCGGCTGATCCCGGCCGAAGTCGGGATCGCATCGTAACCGTTAAACAGCGCAATCCAGGTCACGGTGATGGCAAAGACCACGCTTTTAATCAGACAGTTAACCAGATCCATTCGCAGGTCGACGGCGTTCTGCATCGCAGTCCAGAAAAAGCCGCTGTCGATACCTTTCCAGTTAACGCCCACCAGCGAGCCGCCCCAGATACCAACCGCGACAAACATAACCGTCAGCAGCGGCAGAGAGATGACGCCCGCCCAGAAACGCGGCGAAATGACCCGACGTAAAGGATCGACCGCCATCATCTCGAGGCTGGAGAGCTGCTCGGTGGCACGCATCAAGCCAATCTCTGCGGTAAGCGCCGAGCCTGCGCGTCCGGCAAACAGCAGTGCGGCAACAACCGGGCCTAACTCGCGTAGCAGCGATAACGCCACCAGCATGCCAAGACTCGTCTCCGCGCTGTAAGTTGTCAGCACCAGGTACCCCTGTAGCCCCAGCACCATGCCGATAAAGACGCCGGAGACGAGGATAATGACCATCGACAGCACACCGACGTTATAGAGCTGGCGGATCAGCAGCGGCGCGTGTTTGCGAAACTCCGGCTTGCCAACCAGGGCGTTGAACAGCATTAACCCGGCACGCCCGAACGTCGCGATCGTTTTGATCCCACGATGGCCAAGCGCAGCCAGTGCATTTAACAGCATGAGTGTATTAACTCCCTGTTTCTAAAAGATCGCGCTGGTAATCACCAGCAGGATAGCGGAACGGAACCGGCCCGTCGGCGATGCCATCAAGGAACTGACGGACGCGAGGATCGCTATTATCCTGCAGCCCCTGCGCGCTGCCGTGGGCGACAATTTTCCGGTCCGCCACAATATAGGCGTAATCCGCGATGCTCAACACCTCCGGCACATCATGGGAAACAACGATACAGGTGACGCCCAGCGCGTTGTTCAGCTCAGAGATAAGCTTCACCAGCACCCCCATGGTAATGGGATCCTGGCCGACGAAGGGTTCATCAAACATGATCAGATCCGGTTCCAGCGCAATCGCGCGCGCCAGCGCCGCACGCCGCGCCATACCGCCAGAGAGTTCAGAGGGCATCAATTTCGCCGCACCGCGCAGCCCGACCGCTTCGAGCTTCATCATTACCGTGCTGTGCAACAGCGCCGGTGGCAACGTGGTATGTTCGCGCAGCGGATAGGCGACGTTATCGAACACATTCATATCGGTGAAGAGCGCGCCGGACTGAAAGAGCATGCTCATTCTTTTGCGCACGGTGAAGAGGCGCGAACGCGACATTGCCGGCACGTTTTCGCCATCAAATAAGATTTCGCCGCTATCGGGCGGGATCTGCCCGCCAATCAGGCGCAGTAAGGTGGTTTTACCGATCCCTGACGGCCCCATAATGGCGGTGATTTTCCCGCGCGGCACGGTCAGTGAAATATTGTCGAAGATCGGGCGGTTGCCTCGGGAGAAGCTGACGCCACGAACATCGACCAAATTCGCCACTGTCTGGCTCATTTCCTCTTCCTTATCACCCTGTGGGCTGCAAGCATTACGCTTGATATCATCACGAACCCAGCATTTTTACAGAATATTACCCGCCCAGGTTAGCGAAAGCTGGCATTTGTTTTACTTTTGAGCCGCATAAAGTCAAAATTAGGAATCATTACGCTACGCGGAAGTTCCGGTTTTAACCCGGTATAGCGGCCTGCGAAACGGCGAAATTATACCTGAAGAAAGGACGTTAGATGCTCTTAGCGACGGCGCTATTGATAATTGGTTTACTTCTTGTGGTCTACAGTGCCGATCGTCTGGTGTTTGCCGCCTCCATTCTTTGCCGCGCTCTTGGTATTCCGCCATTAATTATTGGCATGACGGTGGTCAGTATTGGCACCTCGTTGCCGGAAATCATCACCTCTGTCGCCGCCTCACTGCATGGCCAGCTCGATCTCGCTATCGGCACCGCCATCGGATCGAACATCACCAATATCCTGCTGATCCTCGGCGTTGCCGCGCTGTTACACCCTTTTACCGTGCATTCCGATATTCTGCGCCGTGAATTGCCGTTAACCTTAGTAGCTAGCCTGCTGGCGGGCGTCGTGCTGTATGATGGGCGGCTTACGCCCATAGACGGCATCTTTTTACTGTTATTAGCCGTGCTATGGCTGGTGTTCATTGTTAAAATCGCCCGTCTGGCCGAACGCCAGGGTAATGATAGCCTGACGCGCGAGCAGCTGGCCGAGCTGCCGCGAGAGGGAAGTGTGTCGGTTGCCTGCCTCTGGCTGGGCGTCGCGCTGATTATCATGCCGATGGCGACACGCATGGTGGTGGATAACGCCACGGTGGTGGCGAACTTCTTCGCCATCAGCGAACTGACTATCGGCCTGACGGTTATTGCCATCGGTACCGGCCTTCCTGAGCTTGCCACCGCCATCGCGGGCGCGCGCAAAGGGGAAGACGATATCGCCATCGGCAACCTTATCGGCTCCAACATTTTTAATATCGCGATCGTGCTTGGCTTGCCGGCACTGATTGCGCCAGGCAGCTTTAACCCGATGGCGTTCACGCGCGATTACGGGGTAATGGTGCTGGTCAGTGCCCTTTTCGCGCTGATCTGCTGGCGACGCAAGCAGATCAGTCGTGCTGTCGGGGGGCTGTTGTTCGGTGGGTTTATCATATGGCTGGCGATGCTCTACTGGCTGTCGCCGCTTTTGACGGGATAATCGGATACGCACTATGTCGCAAATAGATTTGCAGCCGGGTTTTGACTTTCAACAAGCCGGCAAAGAAGTTCTGGCGATTGAACGTGAAGGCCTCGCACAGCTGGATCAGTACATTAATGAAGATTTCACCCGCGCATGCGAAAGCATCGCTTATTGTGCTGGCAAAGTCGTGGTGATGGGCATGGGCAAATCGGGTCATATCGGCCGGAAGATGGCGGCGACCTTTGCCAGCACCGGCACGCCCGCCTTTTTCGTCCACCCCGGTGAAGCCGCGCACGGCGATTTAGGTATGGTCAGCCCGCAGGATGTCGTGATTGCGCTGTCGAACTCCGGTGAGTCCAACGAGATCCTCGCGCTCATCCCTGTGCTGAAGCGCCTCAAGGTCGCGCTGATTTGCATGACCAGCCGCCCTGAGAGCAGCATGGCGCGCGCGGCGGATATCCATTTATGCGTAAAAGTGCCGAAAGAGGCCTGCCCGCTGGGGCTGGCGCCGACCTCCAGCACCACCGCAGCGCTGGTAATGGGCGACGCGCTGGCCGTGGCGCTGCTGAAAGCGCGCGGCTTTACCGCCGAAGATTTTGCCCTCTCCCATCCGGGCGGCGCGCTGGGCCGCAAACTGCTGCTGCGTGTGAATGACATCATGCACACCGGGGATGAGATCCCACACGTCAGCAAAGAGGCCAGCCTGCGTGATGCGTTACTGGAGATCACGCGTAAGAATTTAGGTATGACGGTGATCTGCGACGATCTGATGAAGATCGAAGGTATCTTTACCGATGGTGACCTGCGTCGCGTGTTTGATATGGGCGCCGATGTGCGCAGCCTCGGCATCGCCGATGTGATGACGCCAGGCGGCGTGCGCGTGCGGCCCAATACGCTGGCGGTCGATGCCCTTAACCTGATGCAATCCCGTCACATTACCTGTGTACTGGTTGCCGATGGTGAGCAGTTACTGGGTGTGTTACATATGCATGACTTACTGCGCGCGGGCGTGGTGTAAAGAAGGACATAAGAATGAGTAATGCTGGCGCGTCGCTTGCTACCTGCTATGGGCCGGTAAGCACGCAAGTCATGGAGAAAGCCGCGAAGATTCGCCTGCTGATCCTCGATGTGGATGGCGTGCTGTCCGACGGGCTCATCTATATGGGCAATAATGGTGAAGAGCTAAAAGCGTTCAATGTTCGCGACGGTTATGGCATTCGCAGCGCCCTCACCTCCGGTATCGAGATGGCGATCATTACCGGGCGTAACGCTAAACTGGTAGAAGATCGCTGCGAAACGCTAGGCATCACCCATCTCTACCAGGGGCAATCAGACAAAATGATCGCCTATCGGGAGCTGCTTGCCCGCCTCGATTTGACGGCGGATCAGGTTGCCTATATCGGCGACGATTTGATCGACTGGCCGGTGATGGCGGAGATTGGCCTGAGCGTGGCCGTTGCCGATGCGCACCCGCTGCTCAGCGCGCGCGCCGATTACGTGACGCGGATTAACGGCGGTCGCGGCGCGGTGCGTGAAGTGTGTGACTTACTGCTGCTGGCACAGGGCAAGCTGGATGAAGCCAAAGGGCAATCAATATGAGTAAAACCAGACGTTGGGTCATTATTCTGCTGGCGCTGGTCGCACTGGTTCTGATTGGTATTAACTTCACCACTCAGGATGCGCCGGAACAGAGCGCAGCGAACAATTCAGATCCGACTTATAAAAGCCAACATACGGATACTGTCGTTTACAGCCCGGAGGGCGCGCTGAACTATCGTCTGATCGCGCAGAACGTGGAGTACTACTCTGCCGATAGTGTTAGCTGGTTTGCCAAACCGGTGTTAACCACCTTCGATGAGAACAAAGTTCCGACCTGGTCTATCAAGTCGGATAAAGCAAAGCTCACCGACGACAAAATGCTTTACCTCTATGGACATGTCGAAGTTAACGCGCTGACTGCGGACGCACAATTACGCAGAATCACCACGGATAACGCCCGGATCAACCTGGTCACCCAGGATGTTTTCTCAGACGATCAGGTTACGTTATACGGAACAACATTTAATTCCACCGGCCTGAAAATGCGCGGCAATTTACGCAGCAAAAACGCCGAGCTGATTGAAAAGGTTAGAAGCTCCTATGAAATTCAAAACAAACAAACGCAGCCTTAATCTTCTCCTGGCGAGTACGCTCTTCGCTGCCGCGCTTCCGGCGCTCGCTGTGACCGGGGATACCGACCAGCCGATCCACATCGACTCCGATCAGCAGTCGCTGGATATGCAGGGGAATGTTGTCACCTTCACCGGCAATGTCGTGGTGACGCAGGGGACGATTAAGATCAACGCCGATAAGGTCGTGGTCACCCGCCCGGGCGGCCAGCAAGGCAGAGAGATCATTGACGGTTACGGCAATCCGGCCACTTTCTACCAGATGCAGGACAACGGTAAGCCGGTTAAAGGCCACGCCTCGCAAATGCACTACGAACTGGAAAAAGATTTCGTCATCCTGACCGGCAACGCCTATCTCGAGCAGTTAGACAGCAATATTGCTGGTGACAAAATCACCTACCTGGTGAAAGAGCAGAAGATGCAGGCGTTCAGCGACAAAGGTAAGCGCGTGACTACTGTGCTGGTACCGTCGCAGTTACAGGACAAGAGCAATAAATCCGCCCCGGCCCCGGCGCAAAAGAAGAGTAACTAATCCGTTATGGCAACATTAACTGCAAAGAATCTCGCTAAGGCTTATAAAGGCCGTCGCGTGGTCGAAGACGTCAGTCTGACCGTTAACTCCGGTGAAATCGTCGGTTTGCTTGGCCCTAACGGCGCAGGGAAAACCACCACCTTCTATATGGTGGTCGGGATTGTTGCGCGCGATGCCGGCAACATCATTATTGATGATGAAGATATCAGCCTGCTGCCGCTGCATGCGCGCGCGCGTCGCGGCATCGGCTATTTACCGCAGGAAGCGTCGATCTTCCGTCGCCTCAGCGTCTATGACAACCTGATGGCGGTGCTGCAGATTCGTGACGATCTCACCACGGAACAGCGTGAAGATCGCGCCAACGAGCTGATGGAAGAGTTCCATATCGATCACCTGCGCGACAGCATGGGCCAGGCGCTCTCCGGCGGTGAACGTCGCCGCGTCGAGATTGCCCGCGCACTGGCGGCAAACCCGAAATTTATCCTGCTCGATGAACCCTTTGCGGGCGTTGACCCGATCTCGGTTATCGACATCAAACGCATTATCGAGCATCTGCGTGACAGCGGGCTTGGGGTGCTGATTACCGACCATAACGTGCGCGAAACGCTGGCCGTTTGTGAGCGCGCCTATATTGTCAGCCAGGGGCATCTCATCGCCCACGGCACGCCGCAGCAAATCCTTGAAGACGAACATGTTAAGCGCGTATATCTTGGGGAAGACTTCAGACTCTGATAGGGTAAGGTTTATTGACATTTTTTGTCGGAGAGTGCTGCTCTGAATATGAAGCAAGGTTTGCAACTACGGCTTAGCCAACAGCTAGCCATGACGCCGCAACTGCAACAGGCCATTCGCCTTTTGCAGTTGTCCACGTTGGAACTTCAGCAGGAACTTCAGCAGGCGCTGGAGAGCAACCCACTGCTGGAACAAACCGATCTTCACGAAGAAGTGGATAGCGAACAGGTTCAGGAAAAAGATGGCCTGGACACTGCGGATGCACTCGAACAGAAAGAGATGCCTGACGAACTGCCGCTGGATGCCAGCTGGGATGAGATCTATACCGCAGGCACCCCGTCCGGCAGCAGTAACGATTACATTGATGATGAACTGCCGATCTACCAGGGTGAAACCACCCAGTCGCTACAGGATTACCTGATGTGGCAGGTTGAGCTGACCCCCTTCTCCGATACGGATCGCGCCATTGCGACCTCGATCGTTGATGCCGTGGATGAAACTGGTTATCTCACCGTGACGCTTGAGGAGATCCTCGAGAGCATGGGGAACGACGAGATCGGCATGGATGAAGTCGAAGCGGTGCTAAAGCGCGTTCAGCGTTTCGATCCCGTTGGCGTTGCCGCGCGCGATCTGCGCGACTGCCTGCTGGTTCAGCTCTCCCAGTTCGCCAAAGCGACACCGTGGTGTGAAGAGGCCCGGCTGATTATCTGCGATCATCTCGATCTGCTGGCCAATCATGACTTCCGCTCGCTGATGCGCTTGACGCGCCTGAAAGAGGATGTGCTGAAAGAGGCGGTCAATCTGATCCAGTCGCTCGATCCGCGCCCCGGGCAGTCGATCCAGACCAGCGAGCCAGAGTATGTGATCCCCGATGTGCTGGTGCGCAAACACAACGGGCGCTGGGCGGTTGAGCTTAACGCCGACAGCATTCCGCGTCTTAAGATCAACCAGCAGTATGCAGCGATGGGCAGCGGCGGGCGTAACGACGCCGATACGCAGTTCATTCGCAGTAATTTGCAGGAAGCGAAGTGGTTGATCAAAAGCCTGGAGAGCCGCAATGACACGCTGCTGCGCGTCAGCCGCTGCATCGTCGAGCAGCAGCAGGCGTTCTTTGAGCAGGGCGAAGAATTTATGAAACCGATGGTGCTGGCGGATATCGCCCAGGCCGTCGAGATGCACGAGTCCACTATCTCTCGTGTTACCACCCAGAAGTACCTGCACAGTCCTCGCGGCATTTTTGAACTGAAGTACTTCTTCTCCAGCCATGTGAATACCGAAGGCGGTGGCGAAGCCTCCTCCACGGCTATTCGCGCACTGGTGAAGAAGTTGATCGCCGCGGAAAACCCTGCAAAACCGCTGAGCGACAGTAAGCTGACGACGCTGCTTTCCAATCAGGGAATCATGGTCGCGCGGCGAACCGTTGCGAAGTATCGAGAATCTTTATCCATTCCGCCGTCTAACCAGCGTAAACAGCTGGTGTGACCCAACCGATAAGGAAGACACTATGCAGCTAAACATCACCGGACAAAACGTTGAGATTACCGATGCCCTGCGCGAGTTTTTAAACAGCAAATTCGCCAAGCTGGAGCACTATTTCGACAGGATTAATCAGGTTTATGTTGTGTTGAAAGTGGAAAAGGTGGCGCACATTTCAGATGCCACGCTGCATGTGAATGGAGGCGAACTGCATGCCAGTGCGGAAGGACAAGATATGTATGCTGCTATTGACGGTTTAATTGATAAACTGGCGCGGCAGCTCACGAAGCATAAAGATAAACTGAAACAACACTAATTGTCCGGGCGTCCGTCTGGCGCGTTGCACCCGACCGCAACCCGGTTGGGTGCTGGCTCCGGCGTCGCTTAGGTGAAATTATGATGAATAACGATTCGGCTCTTCAACTGAGCACAGTGCTTAACCAGGAATGTACCCGTAGCGGCGTTCACTGCCAGAGTAAAAAACGCGCGCTGGAAATTATCAGCGAGCTGGCGGCGAAACAGTTAGGTCTGCCGCCGCAGGTGGTCTTCGAAGCGGTTCTTACGCGTGAAAAAATGGGCAGTACCGGCATTGGTAACGGTATCGCCATTCCCCACGGCAAGCTCGAAGAAGATACACTGCGCGCCGTCGGCGTGTTTGTGCAACTCGAAACGCCGATTGCCTTCGACGCTATCGATAATCAACCCGTCGATCTGCTCTTTGCCCTGCTGGTGCCGGCAGATCAAACCAAAACGCATCTGCACACCCTTTCGCTGGTCGCCAAGCGGCTGGCAGATAAAACCATTTGTCGGCGCCTGCGCGGCGCGCAGAGTGATGAAGAGCTCTATGAGATCATCACGCAGACAGAAGGCGAGCGCGGCGATGCGTAACCGGGTAAGACTCTACTTGTCAGTCGTTCTGAGGAGAAATGCCCCATGGTCCTGATGATCGTCAGT
Source organism: Kosakonia sp. S42 (assembly GCF_016624785.1). Taxonomy (NCBI): domain Bacteria; kingdom Pseudomonadati; phylum Pseudomonadota; class Gammaproteobacteria; order Enterobacterales; family Enterobacteriaceae; genus Kosakonia; species Kosakonia sp. S42. The sequence continues at coordinate 416,596 of NZ_JACVTW010000002.1, forward strand.
GGTCGTTCGGGTTCAGGGAAATCCGTGGCGCTACGCGCACTGGAAGATATGGGTTTCTACTGTGTTGATAACCTGCCGGTTGTGCTGTTGCCGGAGCTGGCGCAAACCCTCGCCGATCGCCAGATCTCTGCCGCCGTCAGTATCGATGTGCGCAACATGCCGGAGTCGCCGGAGATCTTTGAGCAGGCGATGAGCAATCTGCCGGAGGCGTTTTCGCCGCAGCTGCTCTTTTTAGATGCGGATCGCAACACCCTGATCCGCCGCTACAGCGACACGCGCCGCCTGCATCCGCTCTCAAGCAAAAACCTGTCGCTGGAGAGCGCCATCGATGAAGAGAGCAATCTGCTTGAGCCGCTGCGTTCGCGTGCCGATCTGATTGTTGATACCTCAGAGATGTCGGTGCATGAGCTGGCAGAGATGCTGCGCACGCGCCTTTTAGGCAAACGCGAGCGCGAGCTGACCATGGTCTTCGAATCCTTCGGCTTCAAGCACGGCATTCCTATCGATGCCGATTACGTCTTTGACGTGCGCTTCCTGCCGAACCCGCACTGGGATCCGAAACTGCGTCCGATGACCGGCCTCGATAAGCCCGTCGCTGCATTCCTCGACAGGCACACCGAAGTGCATAACTTCATCTACCAGACGCGCAGTTACCTCGAGCTCTGGTTGCCGATGCTGGAGACCAACAACCGTAGCTACCTGACGGTTGCCATCGGCTGTACCGGGGGTAAACACCGCTCTGTCTATATCGCCGAACAGCTGGCGGACTACTTCCGCTCGCGCGGCAAAAACGTGCAGTCCCGTCACCGTACGCTGGAAAAACGCAAAACATGACCGTAAAACAAACCGTTGAGATCACCAATAAACTGGGCATGCACGCGCGCCCGGCGATGAAACTGTTTGAACTGGTACAGGGCTTTGACGCGGAAGTGCTGCTGCGTAACGAAGAGGGTACCGAAGCGGAAGCCAGCAGCGTGATCGCTCTGCTGATGCTGGATTCCGCCAAAGGCCGACAGATTGAAGTCGAAGCCAGCGGCCCTCAGGAAGAGGAAGCGCTGGCGGCGGTGGTGGCGCTGTTTATCGCCGGGTTCGACGAAGAGTAATCAATGCAGGTTGTTACTCTGCAAAAAGCCTTCGCCACCCAGCTGTTGCATCTGGCGCATGATCCACGCCTGACGGTTACGCACATAACCTGAAGGCGCTGCCGCTTTATAACGAATCGGGTTCGGCAGCACCGCCGCCAGCAGCGCGGCTTCTGACATTGTCAGGCGGCTCGCGGGTTTATGAAAATAGCGCTGCGACGCCTCTTCAACACCAAATATGCCGTCACCAAACTCCGCAATATTCAGGTAGACCGTCAGGATACGCCGTTTCGTCCATACCGCTTCCGTTGTTACCGTCAGGCCCGCCTCCAGCCCTTTTCGCAGCCAGCTTTTACCGTCCCACAAAAAGAGGTTTTTCACCGTCTGTTGCGACAGTGTCGAAGCGCCACGAATGCGGTTCTCATGCTTTTCATTATGCGAGAGCGCTTTTTCGATCGCCTCCACATCTAATCCCCAGTGATCGGGAAAGCGCTGATCTTCAGCGGCAACCACCGCCAGCGCCATCCACGGTGAGATCTCATCCATGCTGACCCAGTCCGAGTGGGCGACATAGCTAAAATCCCCGCTCAGCCACGCGCTCAGCTGCCGCTCGACCATCACTGCGGAAAACGGCACGGGTAAGAAGCTGAACAGCAGAATACCGCCGCCCCAGAAGGCCACCAGCACTAACAGAACACGCAGAAGAAGACGTTTCAGCGCGGCCTTCAGCTTACCGCCTCCGCCTCGCTTCATTCGCACAATACCAGCACGCGCGTCACCAGCTTCTCAATTCCTGTTGCCGCCTGGGCAATATCTTCCGCCAGCATATAAGCCGGCGTGGTCACCACTTTGTTCTCTTCATCGACAACAATATCGTCCACCGGACACGGCACGTGCTCCGCGCCCATCTCTTCCAAAACTTCAGCAGTATCGACATCGGTCCCGATGGTCAGACGCAGCGGGAAGTCGAAAATTTTCGGCAGCGTCGCTGGCGCAATACACATAAAACCGAGCGGTTTTCCAGCCTCGTGCATCGCCAGCGCGAGGCTTTTCAGATCGCTGTCCACTTCGCAGTCGCCGCCGAGGCTGGCAAAGCTGCTGAGGTTTTTCGCCGCGCCAAAGCCGCCGGGGACAATCAGCGCATCCAGATCGTTTACTGATGCCTGCGCCAGTGGCGCGATCTTGCCGCGGGTAATGCGGGCGGCTTCCACCAGCACGTTACGACTTTCCGCCATGCTTTCGCCGGTGAGGTGATTGATAACATCACTTTGTGCTTTATCGGGCGCGAAACAGACGGCCTCTGCGCCGTTGCGGGCAAGCGCCAGCAGGGTAATTACCGCTTCGTGGATCTCGGAACCGTCATACACACCAGACCCACTAAGAACAACGCCGACTCTTTTCATGCCAAACATCCTTTCTGCGAATTGCGGTCAATAACTAAAAATTTTGATAAGGAAGCCTTGCTTCACACATTTCACTGATTGCTGTAACAAATCATTTAAGATTTGCTATCTTATGTGCGTGTGGTCGAATTTTAATAGACTGCGCCCTTGCAATTAAAACCAAAAATTACGGCGCAGCCACGGTTTCCCTGGTGTTGGCGCAGTATTCGCGCACCCCGGTTAATCCGGGGTCATTTTTTTGCAGCGTCTGCCACCCAGGCTTTGAGCACCGCGACATCATTGCGCCACTCCTGCTTCATCTCTTCCACCCATTCGCCGACATTATCCCACCAGGCGGGAAGATCCGGAGACTGGATCTGCTGGCCTAACTGCTGCAGATGGCGCAGGCCGACGGATCCGGCAGCGCCCTTAATTTTGTGCCCCTCTTCGACAATCCCTTTCTGGTCGCGCGCGGTGAGGTTCGACTCCAGCACGCTCAGGTAGCCCGGCATCATCTTCTCAAACACTGCCAGCCCATCGGTAATCAGCTTCGGCCCAACCAGCTCGAGATACTGCTCAAGCATGGCGGTATCCAGCAGAGTTTGCGCTTTGTCGTTGTCTATCGTTGCCACCTGTTCCTCCTCCTCATCTCCGGCGTCCCAAAACTTTTTGATCATTGCCGTTAATGCCGGCACTGCCAGCGGTTTGCTTAAAACATCATCCATGCCGGCATCCAGATACTCCTGCTTATCTTTCAGCACGTTAGCGGTCAGCGCCACCAGCGGCGGCAGCTCGTCACGTGAATAGCGGCTGGTAAGCGCGCGCGAAATATCCAGCCCGGTCATATCCGGCAGCTGAATATCGAGCAGCACCAGGTCATATTCGCCCGGTGCAAACATCTCCAGCGCCTCACCGCCGGTCATCGCCACATCAACGCTATTGCCGAGTTTCTCCAGCACCGAGCGCGCGACAATCACGTTGAGTTCGATATCTTCTACCAGCAGCACATGCAGCGCCGGTAAAGGCATCTCATCCTCTTCGAAAGCGTCGTCAACCTCTTCCGCCACCGCAGGGGCATGGACGGTCAACGTAAAGAGCGAGCCGCTGCCAGGCTGGCTGCTGACAGTGATATCACCGCCCATGCTTTTCGCCAGACGTCGCGAGACCGCAAGCCCGATGCCGGTACCGGTGGCCGGTTTGCCGCCGTGGCTATCTTTCACCTGATAATACATGGCGAAGATTTTGTCCTGCTCATCGCGCGGAATACCGATCCCGGAGTCCTGCACTTCGAAGTGGAGGATCTCACCTTCGTCATAGCGCACACGCACCGTCACCTGCCCTTCGCGGGTAAATTTCACCGCGTTGCTGATCAGGTTCCAGAGGATCTGCCGCAAGCGGGTGCCGTCGGTGATCACCTGGTGTGGCAGCGGCAGCGTCGGCTCCAGCTCGAAGCGCAGCCCTTTTTGATGCGCCTGCAGCCCGGAGAGGTTCTCCAGATCCGCAAGGAAGCTGGTGAAGTCGAGCGGCTGGTTATCGAGCTGCACTTTGCGCCGCTCCATCTTATCCATGTCGATAATATCGTTGAAGATATTGCCCAGCGTCACCGCAGAGACATGGATCGTTTTGAGGTACTTCTCCTGTTCAGGCGCCAGGTCAGTATCCAGCAGAATGCGGCTCAAGCCGACGATGCCGTTAAGCGGCGTACGCAGCTCGTGGCTGATGGTAGAGATAAAGGTGGTCTTGTCGCGGCTGGCGCGCTCCAGCGCATCCTGATAGCGCTTACGCTCGGTAATATCGCGCCCGAAGCCCATCAGCCCGTGGCGTTTACCGACGCGGTCATAGTAGGGAACTTTACGGATTTCGAAGCAGGCTTTGCGCCCGTCAGGATAATCCAGCCACTGCTCATAGGTGAGCGAGACGTTGTGACGAAACACTTTCTCGTCGGTTTCAATCACTTTTTGCGCCGCCTCCGGCGAGTAGACATCCTGCGGCTTGAGGTGAATCAGCTGCTTTTCGCTTTTGCCAGTGAGCAGCTCCATCGCACGGTTGCAGCCGGAAAACTCTTTATCTTCATTGCGATAGAAGACCAGATCGGGGGAGGCATCAAGGAAAGAGCGCAGGAAAGAGGATTGCTGTTCGAGCTGGATCTGCGTCTGCTCGCGCTCCTGCATCTCAATCTTCAGCCGCTCAAACGTTGCCTGTCGCTCCGCTTCGGCCTTCTCGCGATCGCTGATCTCCTGGTTAAGCTGCATGATGTTGTCTTTAAGCTTCACGTTGAGCTTAAGATCGCGCTCGCGCATCTCTTCCAGCTTCTCCACCAGCCGCGATAAGCGCTGGCGTGACTCCTCAAGTTGCTCAACCACTACCGATAAGAAGTAGACCGCCCAGGGGGTGATCAGCAGACCAAAGAAGATAGAGCGGATCACGTCAATACGCTCAACCTGCCCCTGCAACACCATCGTGACCGCCATTTGCACCACGATGGCCAGCACCACCAGCGCCAGCGCCAACAGCATGGAAAAGCGCACCAGACCCAGCTTCATCATCAGGTCGACGTAATATTGCGCCAGTAAACGGATTTGCTTCATAGCGTTTTCCTTAAACAAGTCCGCTCAATAATACTCAATTCTGAGCAAGGCGTTGAAGCTTGTGCGAAAAATGCGGCAATAATGTGTGGTTGACCCGGGTTCAGGCGGGTAGCGTCCAGCCGCGCCCCAGCGCCGTGCCCTGGCCGCCGTGTACAGTAAGGTAGGTGTTAAGTTCGACCATGCCGGTCCAGCGGTTTTCGCACCACAGCGGCGCCAGCAGGGTCGGACGACGGGCGCTGGCAGAAACGCGGTGGTAGATTACCTCTGGCGGCGTGTGGCGGATCATCTCGCCCGCAATGACGGTGTACTCCTCAAGCCCGATGGCGTTCAGACGCCCCGCTTCCCAGGCTTTTGCCATAATGCTGCCCTTCACAATATGCAGCGGGTGCAGCTTGATGCCGTCGACGCCGGTTTCGACCACGCGCTCAAGCGTCGCCATGCAATCCGGCAGCCGCTCGCCCGGCAGGCCAGCAATCAGATGGGTACAGACCTTCAGGCCGCGCTCGCGGGCGAGCCGCGCGGTATGTTGGTAACAGGCGAAATCGTGCCCGCGATTGATGCGGTGCAGAGTTTTATCGTGCGCGGTTTGTAACCCCAGCTCCAGCCACACCTCAAAACCCTGCTGGCGGTAGTCACACAGCAGGTCCAGCACCGCGTCCGGCACACAGTCGGGACGCGTTCCGACACACAACCCAACCATATTGGCCTGGCTCAGCGCCTGCTGGTACATCTCGCGCAGCACCTGCACTTCCGCCCAGGTGCTGGTATAGGCCTGAAAATAGGCGAGATAGCGCCGGGCGCGGTTAACGCGCTGCGCCTGTTCAGCAAGCTGCACCGCAATTGAGCGGTACTGCTGCGCCTCATCGGCAAAAGAGGCGACGTTGCAGAAAGTACAGCCGCCGCGGCCCAACGTGCCATCGCGGTTTGGGCAACTAAAGCCGCCGTGTAGCGTCAGCTTATGAACTTTTTCGCCATAGCGCCGGGCAAGATCCCCACCAAACATATTGACTAATTTCTGTAACTGCATAATCTGAAAGGCCGCCCAAATCAAAGGGCGTAGCCTGCCACTATTAGCTTTCATCGGCGATGACCTGGATCAATCGCCCGGGAAGGCTTTATCCATTGCATAACCAGTCAACATAACCGCTATTTCATTCACCATCAGGGTGATTACTTTTCCTTATGCTGAAAGGTAAATTTGCAGAAATAGGTCTCCACCTGAAAAACAGTGTGATTATGCGGCACGGGTCACAGAAGCAGGATAATAATCTGCTAATAAAAGTCAGGTCAGAACAGAAGAGCGGAAACAGCGCTTTACTACAGTGAGTCAGATCACACTCTCCCAGCGCATTATGCTTCCATAACTGAATGTAAAACTGATTAAACATCCTTTTAAATCAATTGGATGAATGTCTGTTAGCACATTTTTGGATAAATAAGCTCGGCATTTGACCTGTGTGCGGATTCCCGATAAGTTGGAAATCCGCTGGAAGCTTTCTGGATGAGCAGTCTGCTCATCATATTTATGCAGTAATTGAGATTCCCTCTTAAGCAAGTCCTCAACACTTGTGAATCGATGCGAAAAGGAAATGAAGAGGGCGACATACGAGGCCATTGCCCCGTCGCCATGCTCTTTCTGCGCCTGTGCGTAACGATCGGGAGGGCTCTCGCAGAGCCTGGGGAGGTTCACTGATATGTTGTACGATAAATCTCTTGAGAGAGATAACTGTGGTTTCGGCCTGATCGCCCACATAGAAGGCGAACCTAGCCACAAGGTAGTGCGTACCGCTATTCACGCACTGGCCCGCATGCAGCACCGCGGCGCGATCCTTGCCGATGGTAAAACCGGTGACGGTTGCGGCCTGCTGTTGCAAAAACCTGACCGTTTCTTCCGCATCGTCGCCGAAGAGCGCGGCTGGCGCTTAGCCAAAAACTACGCCGTCGGCATGCTGTTCCTCAATCAGGATCCGGAAAAAGCGGCTGCATCGCGTCGTGTTGTAGAAGAAGAACTTCAGCGTGAGACTCTCTCGCTTGTTGGCTGGCGCGATGTGCCGACCAACGAAGGCGTACTCGGTGAAATCGCCCTCTCCTCACTGCCTCGTATTGAGCAAGTTTTCGTTAACGCCCCGGCCGGCTGGCGTCCGCGCGATATGGAGCGCCGTCTCTTTATTGCCCGCCGCCGCATTGAAAAGCGTTTACAGGAGGATAAAGAGTTCTACGTTTGTAGCCTCTCTAACCTCGTCAACATCTATAAAGGTCTCTGTATGCCGGCGGATCTGCCGCGCTTCTACCTGGACCTGGCTGACCTGCGTCTGGAATCGGCCATCTGCCTGTTCCACCAGCGTTTTTCCACCAACACCGTGCCGCGCTGGCCGCTGGCCCAGCCTTTCCGCTATCTGGCGCACAACGGTGAAATCAACACCATTACCGGTAACCGCCAGTGGGCGCGCGCGCGTACTTACAAATTCCAGACGCCGCTGATCCCCGATCTGCATGATGCTGCGCCGTTCGTCAACGAAACCGGCTCTGACTCCAGCTCGATGGATAACATGCTGGAACTGCTGTTAGCAGGCGGGATGGATATCGTGCGCGCCATGCGCTTACTGGTGCCGCCAGCCTGGCAGAACAACCCGGAGATGGATCCGGATCTGCGCAGCTTCTTCGACTTTAACTCCATGCATATGGAGCCGTGGGACGGCCCGGCGGGCATCGTGATGTCCGATGGGCGTTTTGCCGCCTGTAACCTCGACCGTAACGGTCTGCGTCCGGCGCGCTACGTCATCACCAAAGATAAGCTCATCACCTGCGCTTCTGAAGTGGGCATCTGGGATTACCAGCCGGATGAAGTGGTTGAGAAAGGCCGCGTCGGGCCAGGCGAACTGATGGTTATCGATACCCGCGGCGGGCGCATTCTGCACTCCGCCGAGACCGATGACGATCTGAAAAGCCGCCACCCGTATAAAGAGTGGATGGAGAAAAACGTCCGCCGCCTGGTGCCGTTTGAAGATCTCTCCGACGATGAAGTCGGCATCCGTGAGATGGATGACGATCTGCTCACCAGCTACCAGAAACAGTTTAACTACAGCTTTGAAGAGCTGGACTCGGTGATCCGCGTGCTGGGCGAGAACGGCCAGGAAGCGGTCGGCTCGATGGGCGATGATACGCCATTCGCCGTGCTCTCCAGCCAGCCGCGCATCATTTATGACTACTTCCGCCAGCAGTTTGCGCAGGTCACCAACCCGCCTATCGATCCGCTGCGCGAAGCGCATGTAATGTCGCTGGCGACCAGTATCGGCCGTGAAATGAACGTCTTCTGCGAAGCGGAAGGCCAGGCGCACCGTCTGAGCTTCAAATCGCCGATTCTGCTCTACTCCGATTTCAAACAGCTCACCACCATGACCGAGGAGCACTATCGCGCGGATACGCTCGATATCACCTTCGACGCCACGGCAACGACGCTGGAAGAGACCATTAAAGCGCTGTGCGACAAAGCGGAAGCGATGGTGCGCGCCGGTACCGTTCTGCTGGTGCTCTCCGATCGCAATATTGCCAAAAACCGCCTGCCGGTTCCGGCACCAATGGCAGTTGGTGCGATTCAGGCGCGCCTGGTGGATAAGAACCTGCGCTGCGACGCCAACATCATTGTTGAAACCGCCAGCGCCCGCGATCCGCACCACTTTGCGGTGCTGCTGGGCTTTGGCGCAACGGCGATCTACCCCTACCTGGCGTATGAGACGCTGGCAAAACTTATCGACAGCAAAGCGATTGAGAAGAATTACCGCACGGTGATGCTGAACTACCGCAACGGCATCAACAAAGGGCTGTACAAGATCATGTCCAAAATGGGCATCTCGACTATCGCCTCTTACCGCTGCTCAAAACTGTTTGAAGCAGTCGGCCTGCACGATGATGTCACCGAGCTCTGCTTCCAGGGTGTGGTCAGCCGTATCGGCGGTGCCAGCTTCCCGGACTTCCAGCAGGATCTGTTGAACCTCTCCAAACGTGCCTGGCTGGCGCGCAAACCGCTGGAGCAAGGCGGCTTGCTGAAGTACGTTCACGGCGGCGAATACCACGCCTATAACCCGGACGTGGTGCGCACGCTGCAAAAAGCGGTTGAGAGCGGCGACTACAGCGATTATCAGCAGTACGCGAAGCTGGTTAACGAGCGTCCTGCGGCAACGCTGCGCGACCTGCTGGCCATTACGCCGGGCAGTGAAGCGGTAAGTCTTAACGACGTTGAACCGGCGACAGAGCTGTTTAAACGCTTCGATACGGCGGCGATGTCTATCGGCGCGCTCAGCCCGGAAGCACACGAAGCGCTGGCGGAAGCGATGAACAGCCTCGGCGGCTTCTCCAACTCCGGCGAAGGCGGCGAAGATCCGGCGCGCTACGGCACCAACAAAGTGTCGCGTATCAAGCAGGTCGCTTCAGGTCGCTTCGGCGTCACGCCAGCCTACCTGGTGAACGCTGATGTTATCCAGATCAAAGTGGCGCAGGGCGCGAAGCCGGGCGAAGGCGGTCAGTTGCCGGGCGATAAAGTGACCCCGTACATTGCCAAATTGCGTTACTCCGTCCCGGGCGTGACGCTGATTTCGCCGCCGCCGCACCACGATATCTACTCAATCGAGGATCTGGCTCAGCTGATTTTCGACCTGAAACAGGTCAACCCGAAGGCGCTGATCTCCGTCAAACTGGTTTCCGAACCGGGTGTTGGCACCATCGCGACCGGCGTGGCGAAAGCCTATGCCGATCTGATCACCATTGCCGGTTACGACGGCGGTACCGGCGCAAGCCCGCTCTCCTCCGTAAAATACGCGGGCTGCCCGTGGGAGCTTGGGCTGGTGGAAACCCAGCAGGCGCTGGTGGCGAACGGTCTGCGTCATAAGATTCGCTTGCAGGTCGATGGCGGTCTGAAAACCGGTCAGGACATTATCAAAGCAGCGATTCTCGGTGCAGAGAGCTTCGGTTTCGGTACCGGCCCGATGGTGGCGCTGGGCTGTAAATACCTGCGTATTTGTCACCTCAACAACTGCGCAACCGGTGTGGCAACCCAGGATGAGAAGCTGCGTAAGAATCACTACCACGGGCTGCCGTTCAAAGTGACCAACTACTTTGAATTTATCGCCCGTGAAACCCGCGAGCTAATGGCGCAGCTGGGCGTGAAACGCCTGGTGGATCTGATTGGCCGCACTGACCTGCTGAAAGAGCTTGATGGCTTTACCGCGCGTCAGCAGAAGCTGGATCTCTCCAAACTGCTGGAGACCGCTGAACCGCATGCCGGTAAAGCGCTCTACTGCACCGAGAGCAACCCGCCGTTCGACAATGGTGTGCTGAATGCCCAGCTGTTGCAGCAGGCGAAACCGTTTGTTGATGAGCGCCAGAGCAAAACCTTCTGGTTTGATATCCGCAACACTGACCGCTCGGTTGGCGCGCTGCTCTCTGGCTATATCGCCCAGACGCATGGCGATCAGGGCCTGGCATCGGATCCGATTAAGGCTTACTTCAGCGGTACCGCAGGCCAGAGTTTCGGCGTCTGGAACGCGGGCGGCGTTGAGCTTTACCTCACCGGCGATGCCAACGACTATGTCGGTAAAGGCATGGCGGGCGGGCTGCTGGCGGTACGTCCGCCGGTCGGTTCGGCGTTCCGTAGCCACGAAGCGAGCATTATCGGTAACACCTGCCTGTATGGCGCAACCGGCGGTCGTCTGTACGCCGCAGGCCGCGCGGGCGAGCGTTTCGCCGTGCGTAACTCCGGTGCGATTACCGTGGTTGAAGGCATTGGCGACAACGGCTGTGAATATATGACAGGCGGTATCGTCTGCGTACTCGGCAAAACCGGCGTCAACTTTGGCGCGGGCATGACCGGCGGCTTCGCCTACGTGCTGGATGAAGATGGCGAGTTCCGCAAGCGCGTGAACCCGGAGCTGGTGGAAGTGCTGAGCGTCGACGATCTGGCGATCCACGAAGAGCATCTGCGCGGGTTGATTACCGAGCATGTGCAGCACACCGGCTCGCAGCGCGGCGAAGAGATGCTGGCCAACTGGCCGACATTTGCCGCCAAATTTGCCCTGGTTAAGCCGAAGTCCAGCGATGTGAAAGCGCTGTTGGGTCACCGTAGTCGTAGCGCGGCAGAGTTGCGCGTGCAGGCGCAGTAAGGAATTGAAATGAGTCAGAACGTTTACCAATTTATCGACTTACAGCGCGTTGATCCGGCAAAGAAACCGCTGAAGCTGCGTAAGATTGCCTTTGTCGAGATCTACGAGCCCTTCTCGGAAGGGCAAGCGAAAGCGCAGGCTGACCGCTGTCTCGCCTGCGGCAACCCCTACTGCGAGTGGAAATGCCCGGTTCATAACTACATCCCGAACTGGCTGAAGCTGGCAAATGAGGGGCGTATTTTTGAGGCGGCAGAGCTGTCGCATCAGACCAACACGCTGCCGGAAGTGTGCGGGCGCGTCTGCCCGCAGGATCGCCTGTGTGAAGGCTCCTGTACGCTGAACGATGAGTTTGGCGCGGTGACCATCGGCAATATCGAGCGCTATATCAACGATAAAGCTTTCGAGATGGGCTGGCGTCCCGATTTGACCGGCGTGAAGCAGACCGACAAACGCGTGGCGATTATCGGCGCGGGTCCGGCTGGTCTGGCGTGCGCGGATGTGCTGACTCGCAACGGCGTGAAAGCGGTGGTTTATGACCGTCATCCGGAGATTGGCGGCCTGCTGACCTTCGGCATTCCGGCCTTCAAGCTGGAAAAAGAGGTGATGACGCGTCGCCGTGAGATCTTCACCGGCATGGGCATTGAGTTCCAGCTCAACACCGAAGTGGGTCGCGATGTGCAGATTGACGATCTGCTGAAAGAGTACGATGCCGTGTTCCTCGGCGTCGGTACCTATCAGTCGATGCGTGGTGGTCTCGAAAATGAAGATGCGCAGGGCGTGTTTGATGCGCTGCCGTTCCTGATTGCCAATACCAAGCAGATCATGGGCTATGGCGAAACGCCGTCTGAACCCTATATCAGCATGGAAGGCAAACGCGTTGTGGTGCTGGGCGGTGGCGATACCGCGATGGACTGCGTGCGTACCTCGGTGCGCCAGGGTGCAACTCACGTAATCTGCGCCTATCGTCGTGACGAAGAGAACATGCCTGGCTCACGTCGCGAAGTGAAAAACGCGCGTGAAGAGGGCGTTGAGTTCCAGTTCAACGTGCAGCCGCTGGGGATTGAAGTGAATGCCAACGGTAAAGTGAGCGGCGTAAAGATGGCGCGCACCGAAATGGGCGCACCGGATGAGAAAGGCCGTCGCCGCGCCGAGATCGTTGCCGGCTCCGAGCACGTTGTTCCGGCTGATGCGGTGGTAATGGCATTTGGTTTCCGCCCGCACAGCATGGAGTGGCTGGCGAAACATAGCGTTGAGCTCGATTCGCAGGGCCGCGTGATTGCCCCGGAAGGGAGCGATAACGCGTTCCAGACCAGCAACCCGAAAATCTTCGCCGGTGGCGATATCGTTCGCGGTTCCGACCTGGTCGTGACAGCGATTGCCGAAGGGCGTAAAGCCGCAGACGGCATCCTCAACTATCTCGAAGTGTGATCTTGCGAAAACGATAAAAAAGGAGGCTGCGGCCTCCTTTTTCATATTCTGCGGGCAATAAAAAAGCAGAACCGGGGTTCTGCTTTTCTCAGGTTATTTCACCACACGCAGTGATGGACGCCCACCGCGCGGCGGCGGATCGTCGTCCGGATCGTTATCCTGATCCACTGCATGATCGGGTTTATCACCGTCAATAACCGACATCACCGTCTCGTTCTCCTGCTCGGGCATCTCACCATCATCGTTGAGACTGACGAGCTCTTCGTCGTAGGCGGTTTCTGGCTCAAACATGGTGCCAGCACCGTTTTCACGGGCATAAACGGCCAGTACGGCAGCCATCGGCACTTCCACCTGGCGCGGCACACCGCCGAAACGCGCGTTGAAGCGCACTTCGTCGTTGCCCAGCTCCAGGTTGCCCACCGCACGCGGTGCGATGTTTAACACGATCTGGCCGTCACGCGCATACTCCATCGGCACGCGTACGCCCGGCAACGTCACATCAACAACCAGATGCGGCGTCAGCTGGTTATCCAGCAGCCATTCGTAAAAGGCCCGCAGCAAATACGGGCGGCGTGGAGACAGTTGCGACAAATCCATGATTAACCCCGACCAAGGCGCATTTCGCGCTCGGCTTCTGTCAGAGAGGCAAGGAAAGAATCACGTTCGAAGACGCGCGTCATGTACCCTTTCAGCTCTTTCGCGCCTGTGCCGCTCAGCTCGATGCCCAGTACCGGCAGACGCCACAACAGCGGCGCGAGGTAGCAGTCAACCAGGCTGAATTCGTCATTCAGGAAGTAAGGCTTCTGGGTAAACAGCGGGCCAATCGCCAGCAGCTCTTCACGCAGCTGTTTACGGGCGGCATCGGCCTGCGCACCGCTGTTGTTCTCGATGACGTTCATCAGCGAGTACCAGTCTTTCTCGATGCGGTGCATGTAGAGACGGCTTTCACCGCGCGCCACCGGATAAACCGGCATTAATGGCGGGTGCGGAAAACGCTCGTCCAGATATTCCATAATGATGCGTGATTCCCACAGGGTGAGTTCACGATCTACAAGTGTCGGTACGCTTTGACTCGGGTTGAGGTCAATCAGATCCTGAGGAGGATTATCCTTTTCCACGTGCTCAATTTCAAAGCTGACACCCTTCTCGGCCAGCACGATGCGGACCTGATGACTATAGATGTCCACAGGACCAGAAAACAGCGTCATTACCGAACGTTTGTTGGCAGCGACAGCCATGAAAACCTCCAGGTATATTCAGAAATACTGCTACCGGACTTAATCGACCGGTCAGATGTTAGTTAGCTACCCGCGCGCACTGTCTCTCTTGTTCAAAAAACAAACAAAAAACGAACAATCCCAGCCATTTGGGCAGAAAATTGGATGATAGTTTACCAGATTTTGCGCGCTTTGTGGTGAGGGGATTCCGGAAATGCTGAAAAAGAGGAGATAAGCGATTGATTGCTGTGGATAACACAATTTTTATCCATAAAAAAACCCGGCTTGCACCGGGTTTTTCGCCAATCGTTCTGCCGAAGCAGAGGACAATTAACGTTTGGAGAACTGCGGACGACGACGTGCTTTACGCAGACCGACTTTCTTACGTTCAACCTGACGAGCGTCACGAGTAACGAAGCCAGCTTTACGCAGTTCAGCGCGCAGGGACTCGTCGTACTCCATCAGAGCGCGGGTGATACCGTGACGGATCGCACCAGCCTGACCGGAGATACCACCACCTTTAACGGTGATGTACAGGTCCAATTTCTCAACCATGTCGACCAGTTCCAGCGGCTGACGAACTACCATGCGGGCAGTTTCACGACCAAAGTACTGTTCCAGCGAACGCTGGTTGATTACGATTTTACCGTTGCCCGGTTTGATAAACACGCGAGCGGCGGAGCTTTTGCGGCGACCAGTGCCGTAGTATTGATTTTCAGCCATTGCCTATAATCCCGATTAGATGTCAAGAACTTGCGGTTGCTGTGCCGCGTGGTTGTGCTCGTTGCCAGCGTAAACTTTCAGTTTACGGTACATAGCACGACCCAGCGGGCCTTTTGGCAGCATGCCTTTAACCGCGATTTCAATCACACGCTCAGGACGGCGGGCAATCATCTCTTCAAAGGTCGCTTGTTTGATACCACCGATGTGGCCAGTGTGGTGGTAATACACTTTGTCTTCACGCTTGTTGCCGGTTACAGCAACTTTCTCAGCGTTCAGAACGATGATGTAATCACCAGTATCAACGTGCGGAGTGTATTCCGCTTTGTGCTTACCGCGCAGGCGACGAGCCAGTTCGGTAGCCAGACGACCCAGAGTTTTACCGGTCGCGTCAACAACATACCAGTCGCGTTTTACGGTTTCTGGTTTAGCTGTAAAAGTTTTCATTAAAAGCTTACCCAAATAATTAGTTTCACGTTGGTGAACACCCAAACGTTTGTCAGTTGAGGTTCACACGACAAAGTCCGGCAAACCTACCCCTTCGAATAGCCTATGCCGGCGCATAGAAAGTTTTGGGGAAAAAAAACTTTCCCGTAACGTGGGGTCGCAGGATTATAGAGAAGTCGGGGTCAAAGATCGACCCCTTTTCGTCTTTTGCTGTTGGATTTCTGCGCCAGATGGCAATGAAAAAAGGATTACGGCATATGCTCGCGTTTCAGGTACTCCTCGCTCTGCATCTCCTGCAGGCGCGATAAACAGCGCTGAAACTCAAACTTCACCCGCTCGCCCTGGTAAATCTCATGCAGCGGCGCTGCCGCGCTCACCGCCAGCTTTACGTGGCGCTCATAAAATTCATCCACCAGCGCAATAAAGCGGCGCGCCTCGTTCTCCATCAGCGTCGTCATCACCGGTACGTCAAACAGCATCACGGTGTGGAAAAGGCGCGACAGCGCGATGTAATCATGCTGACTGCGCGCATCAACACATAATGTAGCGAAAGAGACGGCTAAGGTTTGATTCTCCACGCCGAGCGTCGCCAGCGGCCGGTGGTTAATCTCCAGCTCCGGCGCATGGCTGCGCGCTGCGCCCGCCAACGCCAGCCACAGCTTATCCATCTGCTGGGTTGTCTGTTCATTAAGCGGCGACAGCCATAAATGCGCCTGCGTCAGGGTGCGTAAGCGGTAATCGATGCCGGCGTCGACGTTCATTACATCGCAAAACTGCTTGATCGCCTCAATGGCGGGCAGAAAGCGGGCGCGCTGTAAGCCGTTGCGAT
The DNA here is from genome assembly GCF_016624785.1 of Kosakonia sp. S42. Classification (NCBI taxonomy): domain Bacteria; kingdom Pseudomonadati; phylum Pseudomonadota; class Gammaproteobacteria; order Enterobacterales; family Enterobacteriaceae; genus Kosakonia; species Kosakonia sp. S42. The sequence continues at coordinate 432,444 of NZ_JACVTW010000002.1, forward strand.
AGAGCTCGTCCGGCGGAATATTCGAGGTCGCCACCAGCGTAATGCCGCGCGCGAAGAGCGCCTTCATTAATCCGCCAAGCAGCATCGCATCGGTGATATCGGAAACGAAAAATTCGTCAAAACAGAGAACGTCGGTTTGCGCCTTAAAACGGTCGGCGACAATCTCCAGCGGATCGCTCTGCCCTTGCAGCGAGGTTAACTCTTCATGCACACGCAGCATAAAACGGTGAAAGTGCAGACGCTGTTTACGCTCGCCCGGCAGGCTGTGATAGAAGAGATCCATCAGCCAGGTTTTGCCTCGCCCGACGCCGCCCCACATATAGAGGCCGCGCACCGGTTCGCGCGATGCGCTGTCGCGTTTGCCCAGCAGCTTGCTGAATTTCGCCATCAGGCCTCCGCTCTGCTGTGCGGCGGGCTCCTGTTCGGCAATCAACTGTTGATAAATCGTATCCAGCCGGGTGACAGCTTCTTTTTGCACATCGTCCGGCTGATGGCTACCCTCTTTCAGGGCAGTAAGATATCGCGATGTCGGGGAAAGGCTTTGCATGGTGTTATTGTTGTTCCTTGAAAATCGATCCGCCCCCACAGGGTTGACGAAAAAAAGGCCGCTCTACACTACGCGATGCAGCGTCAGGATTCCACTTCTGCACCTTTAGCGGTTATAGTGGCACTCTCCGGCGCAGGCAAGAAGCTTGCAGCCCACCCCCTACGGAATCGAACAACAATGGGAGAAGTCATGACCTGGGAATACGCGCTAATTGGGTTAGTTGTCGGCATTATTATTGGTGCCGTGGGCATGCGTTTCGGAAACCGGAAATTGCGTCAACAGCAGGCCTTGCAGTATGAACTGGAAAAAAACAAAGCAGAACTGGAAGAGTACCGCGAAGAGCTGGTGAGCCACTTTGCCCGCAGCGCTGAACTTCTGGACAACATGGCGGACGACTATCGTCAGCTCTATCAACATATGGCGAAGAGCTCCTCCAGCCTGCTGCCGGAAATGTCCGCGGAAGAGAATCCGTTCCGCAACCGTCTGTCAGAGTCTGAAGCGAACAACGATCAGGCCCCGGTACAGATCCCGCGTGACTACTCTGAAGGCGCATCGGGTCTGCTGCGCGGTCGCGCCAATCGCAAATAAGGCATCTCACTCTCCTTATTTATACGGGCGCGTCCCCCGCGCCCGTCGCAACTTCCCCATTCCAGCTATCATTTAGTCATTCTTCGCATTGTTACCCGGTTGAAATTTCAATAACATCACTCTGTTTTGGGCATCTTTCCTTCCACTTCAGGTTACTGAGAGCCAGCATCGATGAAGAAACAAACCCAGCTGTTGAGTGCAATCGCGTTAAGTGTCGGCTTATCTCTCTCGGCACCGTTGGCAACGGCGGCGATGCCGTCACAGGTGCCTGGCCAGGGGGCGTTACCCAGTCTTGCGCCGGTTCTTGAGAAAGTGCTTCCTGCCGTGGTCAGCGTGCAGGTTGAAGGCACGGCGGTACAGGGCCAGAAGGTCCCGGAAGAGCTAAAAAAATTCTTCGGTGATGAGGCGCCTGATCAGCCGCAACAGCCGCAGCCGTTTGAAGGGCTGGGCTCCGGAGTGATTATTGATGCCGCAAAGGGCTACGTCCTGACCAATAATCACGTCATCAACCAGGCGCAAAAGATCAGCGTGCAGCTTAATGATGGTCGCGAGTTTGACGCCAAGCTGATCGGCGGCGATGACCAGAGCGACATCGCGCTGCTACAGCTGCAAAACCCCAGCAACCTGACGCAAATCGCCATTGCGGACTCCGATAAGCTGCGCGTCGGTGATTTTGTCGTCGCGGTGGGTAACCCGTTTGGCCTCGGGCAGACCGCAACGTCCGGGATTGTCTCGGCGCTCGGTCGCAGCGGCCTGAACCTCGAAGGGCTGGAGAACTTCATCCAGACCGATGCCTCGATTAACCGCGGCAACTCCGGCGGCGCGCTGCTCAATCTTAACGGCGAGCTGATCGGCATTAACACCGCCATCCTCGCTCCCGGCGGCGGCAGCGTCGGCATCGGCTTTGCTATCCCCAGCAATATGGCGCAAACCCTCTCCCACCAGCTGATTCAGTTTGGTGAGATTAAGCGCGGCCTGCTCGGCATTAAAGGTACGGAGATGAGCGCGGATATCGCCAAAGCCTTTAATCTGAATGTGCAGCGCGGCGCGTTTGTCAGCGAAGTGCTGCCCAACTCCGGCTCGGCGAAAGCGGGAATTAAATCCGGGGATGTGATTGTCAGCCTCAACGGTAAAGCCCTGAACAGCTTCGCGGAGCTGCGCTCGCGCATCGCCACCACCGAACCGGGCGCGAAAGTGAAGCTTGGGCTGCTGCGAGACGGTAAACCGCTCGACGTTGAAGTGACGCTGGATAAGAGCACCTCCGCTTCCGCCAGCGCAGAGCTGATCTCACCGGCGCTGCAGGGCGCAGAGTTGAGCGACGGGCAGCTGAAGGATGGCACCAAAGGCATTCGGGTCGGTGAAGTTGAGAAAGGCAGTTCGGCGGCACAGGCCGGCTTGCATAAAGATGATGTGATCATCGGCGTTAACCGTACGCGCGTGCAGTCCATCGCCGAGATGCGCAAAGTGCTGGAGACCAAGCCGTCGATAATGGCGCTGCACATTGTGCGGGGTAACGACAGCATCTATCTGCTGCTGCGTTAACCCTTTCCTCGTCCGGGCATCACCGCTGCGTGTGATGTCCGGATAACTCATGGTATGCTGCTGCGGTCCTTCTTTTAACGACTATCCCATCATGTATGTGAAGCTTTTACGTTCGATTGCAATCGGTGTTGTCGTCGGTGGCCTGATCATCGCCGCCATGCCGTCGCTACGTCAGAATAACCCGCTCGCGACGCATCAGTTAGACAGCGCCGATGAGACACCTGCGTCCTATAACCCGGCCGTGCGCCGCGCCGCGCCCGCAGTGGTCAACGTCTATAACCGTAGCCTGAACAGCTCCACGCACGATCGCCTCGAAATCCGCACCCTCGGCTCCGGCGTCATCATGGATCAGCGCGGCTATATCATCACCAACAAGCATGTGATCAACGATGCGGATCAGATTATCGTCGCCCTGCAGGATGGACGCGTCTTTGAAGCTTTACTGGTTGGCTCAGATAGCCTGACGGATCTGGCAGTGCTGAAAGTGAACGCCAACTCCGGGCTACCGGTCATCCCCATCAATGCCAAGCGCACGCCGCATATTGGCGATGTAGTGCTGGCAATCGGCAACCCCTATAACCTCGGGCAGACCATTACCCAGGGGATTATCAGCGCCACCGGGCGTATCGGCCTCAACCCCAGCGGGCGGCAAAACTTCCTGCAGACCGATGCATCCATCAACCACGGCAACTCCGGCGGCGCGCTGGTCAACTCGCTGGGCGAGTTAATGGGCATCAATACCCTGTCGTTTGATAAGAGTAACGACGGCGAGACGCCGGAGGGGATTGGTTTCGCCATTCCGTTCCAGCTGGCCACCAAGATTATGGACAAGCTTATCCGTGACGGGCGGGTGATCCGCGGTTATATCGGTATTGGCGGACGCGAGATTGCCCCGCTGCACGCTCAGGGCACCGGCATCGATCCGATTCAGGGGATTGTGGTTAATGAAGTGTCGCCAGACGGCCCGGCGGCGCGGGCAGGTATTCAGGTCAATGACGTGATCACCTCGGTGAACGGCAAGCCGGCGGTATCTGCGCTGGAAACCATGGACCAGGTAGCAGAGATCCGCCCTGGTTCAGAGATCCCGGTTGAAGTGATGCGTGACGACAAAAAGCTGACGCTGCACGTCACGATTCAGGAGTACCCGGCCACCAACTGACGGCCATAAAAAAACCGGAGCACAGGCTCCGGTTTCTCATTTCAGCCGCGCTTAGCGGTTGACGAAGTCGACACCAAGTTCGATATCTTTTTTCAGCGTATCCAGCATGCCTTCCAGCGACTGCTGTTCAAACGCGCTGAGCTGGCCAATCGCCTTGCGCTCTTCTACGCCGTTTTTACCCAGCAGCAGCGGCTGCGAGAAGAAACGCGCATGTTCGCCATCGCCTTCAACATAGGCGCACTCAACGATGCCGCTCTCGCCCTGCAGGGCGCGAACCAGCGACAGACCAAAGCGTGCAGCCGCCTGGCCCATGGAGAGGGTTGCTGAACCGCCACCCGCCTTCGCTTCCACCACTTCGGTGCCCGCGTTCTGAATACGTTTGGTCAGGTCGGCAACTTCCTGCTCGCTGAAGGTCACGCCCGGGATCTGCGACAGCAGCGGCAGGATCGTCACGCCAGAGTGCCCGCCAATTACCGGCACTTCAATCTCTGCTGGTTTCTTACCTTTCAGCTCAGCAACAAAAGTATTGGAGCGAATGATGTCCAGCGTGGTCACGCCAAACAGTTTGTTCTTGTCATAGACGCCCGCTTTTTTCAGCACTTCAGCCGCAATCGCGACGGTGGTGTTGACCGGGTTGGTAATGATACCGATACAGGCTTTCGGCGCGGTTTTTGCCACCTGCGCCACCAGGTTTTTCACGATACCGGCATTCACGTTAAACAGGTCAGAGCGATCCATACCCGGCTTACGCGCAACCCCTGCGGAGATCAGCACCACGTCGGCACCTTCCAGCGCTGGCGTCGCATCTTCACCGGAGAAGCCTTTGATGTTTACATCGGTCGGGATATGGCTGAGGTCTACAGCGACACCGGGAGTGACAGGTGCGATGTCGTAGAGGGAGAGTTCTGAACCTGAAGGCAGTTGTGTTTTCAGTAGTAGGGCAAGCGCCTGGCCGATACCGCCGGCCGCGCCGAGGACTGCGACTTTCATCCTAAACTCCTTATTATGGTTAGCTAAATATATTGTTACTCCGCTGCGGCGACCTTAATTCACCCTGCTAATTATGACAATAAGTGCGCCAAAATAACGCGGCACAGCCCACTGTAGCGATTTTATAAAAGGGTTAAATATGACCGTCAGATCGGCAAGCTAAGCAACTAACTTAACGAGTTTATAATATAGCTGTAGAATTCACCAAAATAACATCATATTTATAACATTTAATTTACTTTTTACTCTTATTTGCGACGTAAGCCACATGCTGATGTCCTTAACGAAAGAATTTGCTAAACTCCGCGCCCTTCCCCATAACTTTTCAGCATATTTATCTGCAGAACGTTTGCATAAAAATTCATTAATATGCATAATAATGTCGTTTTCACAGCCATATTACGGGTGACTTATGCGAAGCTCGGCTAAACAAGAAGAATTAGTGAAGGCGTTTAAAGCGCTTTTAAAAGAAGAGAAATTCAGTTCCCAGGGTGAAATTGTCCAGGCCTTACAAGAAGAGGGCTTCGACAATATCAACCAGTCCAAAGTCTCACGCATGTTGACCAAGTTTGGCGCGGTACGCACGCGTAACGCGAAGATGGAAATGGTCTACTGCCTGCCGATCGAGATGGGCGTGCCGACGACCTCCAGCCCGCTGAAGAACCTGGTGCTGGACATCGACTACAACGACGCGGTAGTGGTTATCCACACCAGTCCGGGTGCCGCACAGCTGATCGCGCGCCTGCTCGACTCGCTGGGTAAAGCGGAAGGGATCCTCGGCACCATCGCCGGTGACGACACCATCTTCACCACGCCAGCCCGCGGCTTTACCGTTAAAGATCTCTACGAAGCGATCCTCGTCCTCTTCGAACAAGAGCTTTAATCGCGCATTCCCCTCGGTTCCCGCTGAGGGGGAATGTTCGGCATTTCTTCCCTTTCAGGCGACTTTCCACCCCATATCATTTAACAAATAGTGCGATTTTTCGTTTCATTACCCTGACGCAGTCGATAGCACCGCACAAAAAATCAAAGCAATCTATCTCGCTGATTTTATTAATCCTCGTTAACTAATTCTTCGCCTTAAGCAAAATTTTTATGCCGCCAGGTTATAAAAACCGCCGGGCGTTATATGTATTCGGCTCAGTTATAATTAGCTTGGTATTAATTATTCGCGTGATTAGTGTATACTTGATTTCGTGATGGGGGTCACAAAACGAGCCCCTGAAAAAATTCAAAGAAAAGAATACGACGAGGTAAGCATTATGAATATCAAATCATCTATCGCAACTATGGGTATCCTCTCAGCACTCTCATTCGGCGCTTTTGCCGCTGACATGATCAATGCAGACCAGGCGCAAGAGCGCCAGTCTCTGGGTACCGTCTCCGTCGGCGCCATCGCCTCTTCACCGATGGACATGAACGCGCAGCTGAGCAAAAAAGCGGAAGAGCAGGGTGCATCCTCCTACCGCATCATTGAAGCGCACAGCGGTGACCGCTGGCATGCGACGGCAGAACTCTACAAATAAGTTTTACCCCAAACCCTATGAATTAATCGCTCAACGGCACCAGGCATAAGAAAAGACGTTTAACCCTTCTCGCCGTTGAGTCTCTCTTAAGGAGAACACAGTATGAAACGCAATCTGATTATCGCATCCCTTGGCCTTGCTTCCCTGATCTCATTCGGCGCGGGTGCCGCAACGCTGGTTAACAGCGATCAGGCCAGCAACCTGCAATCCGTAGGCACCGTCTCTGTTTCACAGATTGCCGGTGTACCGATGGATATCCGCCAGGAACTCTCTGCGAAAGCCGACCAGGCTGGCGCAAGCAGCTACCGCATTATTGAAGCCCGCACCGGTTCTCATACCCACGTGACGGCTGAACTGTACAAATAAACCCTCGTCGTCTGTCCGACGACTTGCCCCTGCCTCCCCTGGCAGGGGCTTTTTTTATCAGAAATAGTAGTGAACCTGCGCGTTGATAGCCTGCTCCGCATCCATGTTGCCAAACCTTGAGTGCGCAACATCAAGCTCCATGTGGAGGTTATCGCTCACCTGCCCATCAATGCTGGCATAGTAGTGCATGCGCCCGTCACGTTCGGCCTTAACCCGCATATTGCCTGCATCGTCATGAAGAGTGATATCGCCATCCGCCCGCAGTTCCGTCTCATAATGCCACCCTGCCCGCAACGTAATCGCCCGATCATCATCGCAGAAGTGCGCCCCCGCCACGATCCCTGTACGCCCCACCCATGGAGTCGCGCTCTGCCGATGCAGGGAGAGAGAGAGACCACGATCGTGCCAGTGAAACGTGGCACCAGAGAGCTTGCCCAGCACAACTTGCGCCTGCGGCTCGATGTAGGCATGCCGGGTCAGCGGATAGTGATACCCCGCTTCAACGCCGCCTAACCAGCTGTTGGTGCGGTAATCCCGTGCGTTAAGACCGCTGAATGCCAGCCAGTCGTGATTGAACGAGTGGACATATTTCACCCCCGCATCGAGATAGAGACCAGACTTGCTCAGCAACGTGGCGTAGTAGCCTGCGCCGAAATCGCGGCTGCTCCCCTGCATACTTTCGCCGCTTAACTGCTGGGTGGCGTAACTCATATAGATGCCAGAATAGAGATCGGCGCCGGGCAAGGCGCTTTTTCTGTCGATACCCGACCAGGTCATGGCGTCGTGGTGGCTTACGCCCCCTTTGCCGGTGCCGTTATGGCGTTGCGTGAATGCCCACGCTCCCGCACGCCCGCCCTTTTCCCGCAACTGCACGGCGCGTTTATTCAGGCTATTCACTTCCGTAATGAACCGCTTATAACTCATGGCAAAAAAGCGTCTGGCTTTGGCGACGGCGGCGGGATCGGGCGTCTGCCGGAAACCGGTCAGGACCCACTGTGTGTTTAGCGCATCCTCTTGCCGTTTGATAATCGGCTCAAGTTTGCTAAATCCCCTCACCGCCTTTGCCGCCGTAAAGAGCGAAGCGGGCGTGCCGCGCGGGGCCGTAATCAACGGAAGATGCAGCCCCTGGAGGCGTCGGGAGAGCTTAAGCACATCCAGAAACAGAACGTTGTTTCCCCCAGCCGCACGCTGGCTAATCACGATTTTATCGCTGCTTTGCAGATCCGTACGCAGGGCAAACCCCGTATCGCTGGCCTCTAACTCACCAATTCTTAAGGTGTTAAAGCGATGTCTTCCAGCGGAAAGCCCCACCAGCGAGCGCGACGCTGAGAGCCTGCCGACCCCGGAATCGCGGCGTAGCTGCCACCGCGTCGCATTGAGGCTTAAACGTGCGCGCGGCGCAGAGAGTGAACCAATCCAGCTGCTCTGAAAACCAAAGAGCCTGGCCACGCTCCCCTTCTGCCCGGGTGTCACGCCCTCAACAAGACGCGGCACATCACTCTCACCAAAGCGGATGAACGCCTCGCCCACGGCGTGAATATGTCCCCATAGCGAGGCAAAGGGGGCCACGTTAAGCGTGCTTTCATCATTAAGTTCATAGGTTGCACTGCTCTTGAGCGCATAGAGTGTTGGCGTCACGCGCCCCGGCGCGACAGGATTGGCCGCCAGCAGTAGCGAGGCGGAAGGGCCGACGCTCACCGTAGCGTCACTGCTCCAGCCGCCCGTTGCGGTCAGCCGCGCATTCTCCAGAAGGGTGAGCGGGGTTTGGCTGAACTGGCTGAATCCGTCCAAGGTGGCATCCCGCGACGAAACCGTGACCTGGCTATCCTGTCCGTAAACCGTGCCGGTAAATTTCTCCCGAATGGCGAGCGTCGAGTGTGCGGAGAGGTTAATGTGCCCCCAGAAGCGGCTAAGTTCCTCATCAAGCGCTCCCGTTGAACTGCCCTGGCGCGGCACGTTCACCACGCCATTGCCATCATTAATATCGATATAAGGCGTAGCGCTACCCAGTGTGATAGCCGAGCCTCTGGCCTCAATATTGCCGGTCAGTGACGCATTTCTTGCCAGATCGAAGGAGGCATAATCGAGCACTAAGCGATTGACGTGAAAGATGCGGCGCTCCCAGTCCGGCTGCGTAAACGAGACCGGCTCGCTGCGCAGCGAAAAATCCCGCAGCGAACGCAGTTTTTCAACAATTTCCGGCGTGTTATAGGCGTGGATAACAGGATGGCCCTGAAACACCAGCCGGCCATACTGCTGCGTAAAATCGCCGGCTATGTCGACCGCGCCATCGAGGATCAACGCGCCCCGCGTTCCGGGTGCGACACGGTTAGTGAAGTTAAGGTTTCCCCGCAGCTGCCCGTGATACATGTAGTCCTCATCTTTAAGGCGCTCATAACGGGTTCGGATCGCCTGCTGATGATCGTGACCGACAAACTCCCAATGTTCATTGCTGTGCTGATTGTCCGGGAACCAGTCATACTCAGGCGTTTTAAGAATGAAGTAATCATTAGTGCCGGTATTGGAATTACGGTACCCATACAGCTCGCCAACCTGCCCGGTTCGCGAGTAAGACCACTCGTAGACTGGGATGGAGTCGATCGCGCGCTGATAACGTAGATGGATATCGGCCCGCTTTCCTGCACGATTAATCAGCGCGGCCCCGTAATCTTCGGCATTGAGCTGGTGGAAAGTGAGCGCATTGCCGTTAACGTCCAGCCTGCCGCCGCGAAAGCCCCATGTAATCGAATCGGGATCGACCTGCTGACCATCGCGAAGCACCACTAACGGCCTGCCGCTGACGATGCGCAGCAGGCTGCATGCTTTCACCCTGCCTTGTGCATCGGGGCGCTGGGCGAGCACCACGGTTCCGTCACCGATACTCAATCCGCCAGGGTTGATGCCTAGCGCGTTAACGCTCAGCGTACCTTTTCCCACCTTATGCAAGTTATCGCCTTCGGTGCCGTTCACCAGCCATTTTACCGTTGCGCCGGCAGCGACATTGACGCCGCCGCCGATCCACGTCTGCGCCTCCATCGGCGAGACGCTGGCGTTGCCATAAAAGGTTAAGCTTCCCGCGCCCTGATCGACGCTATCCTGCAACATCAAAACAGCATTCGCGCCGCGAAAAACCAGATCGTTACCGCTACTGGTACCCTCTGGGCCCTTGCCCTGCATGGCATAAGTGCTTCTGCCCTGCGTTAACGTGCCCGCACCGGTTGCCGCATCGTATCGCCAGATAAACAGCGCATTGCGTTGCCGGTTTTCTATCGCCGCACTGGCATATTTATCCCTTGTCTGCTGAATAAATTGTGGGTCAACAAAGGTGTACGCGGTCTGCTCAAGAGGCCCCAGATAGAGCATGCTTAATGAACCGACAACGATCCACTGGTTGTTCAGGCGATCCCAGGCGTAGAGCGGGGAGCCACTATCGCCCAGTGCGCCGTGGCTCGCCAGCGGACCATTTTTAGGGTCAAAAACATCGCCGGAGTTGATTACTAACAGTTGATAACGGTTAATCCGCGGCTGCCCGATGGTCCCACCAGTGAGAAAACGATACGCCCCCTGAATATCGCTCCGCTTACCCGAGGCATCGCTCACTTTTTGTCTGCCGGATCCCATGCGGTAAAAGAGACGAAAACGCGCCTCGTCATGCAGGGTTTTGAGCGGCATGTTTAAGGGGGAGATCGCGGCGGGCGCCACCTCCGTCACCACTTTATTTAAGCGAATAACGCTAAAGTCCTTTAGCCGGATACTCTCTCTGTCCGCAAGTTCATAAGGGTAATGACCAAATTCCAGGGTGCTGAGATATGACGTGGGATTATGATGCACCGTCGTTGCATATTGCGGGTGAATAAGTGTCGCGATACCCGATCTATTATTTACGCTACTGAAATCGGGCATCGGTGCCTGATTTAACAGGCCAACTGCCTGGGCATATTTATTATAAATGGGCACATCCCGCGCTCCCGGATAAAAAGCCCCCTTATTGGTCGCGAAATCACGATAGGTCTGATAAGGAATATCTGCATTCGCCACGGAGCGTTGAACAATGCGCGCTTTCGCATGCAGTGCGCAGGAAGGGAAAAAAAGAGATAAACAGAGTGATAGCGTGACTTCAAGCGAATATATCTTTTTCATACTAACCATCCTTTGGTTTAGTAATAGAAGAAAATATTGCTCTACATTGAAAATATAGTAATAAGCCCCTACTTATTATATTTATCGCGACAGGCGCTTTGCCCGCCGCGAATTAACTCTAGCACAGCGTGATATTTATATATTCTGAAAATAGAGCGCGGCTAGCGCACATTAAAATGCAGCGCGCCCTCCAGCTCCTCTTCCGCTTCATCAAACAGCAGGATTAGCGCCCCGAAACGGCGGCGCTTCTTCTCCGGCAGATGGATAAACACAATCTCCAGCGGCAGCGGTAGCGCTTCCCCCACCACCGCATCCCACAGCGAATCGAGATCGTGCACCTTCTCCTCCTCAAGGGCGAACTGGCGACAAAAATCGCGGTAGAAGGCGCGCTGATCGGCGATCTCTTTGAAATCGAAGGTGTAGGTTTTCATGCTCTCCATCATCTGCCGTTCCACTGTTTATAAGCCGCCTAAATGTAGCGTTTTCACTTCCATAAACTCGTCTAATCCCAGCACGGAGCCTTCGCGGCCTAAACCCGACTCCTTCACGCCGCCAAAGGGCGCGACTTCGGTCGATACCGCGCACTCGTTCACGCCGATCATGCCGCTCTCCAGCGCCTGCGAAACGCGGAATACCCGTTGCAGGTTTTGCGTATAGAAGTAGGCTGCCAGCCCAAACGGCGTGGCATTGGCGCGTTTGATCACCTCCTCTTCGCTGGTAAAGCGGAAGCAGGCGGCAAGCGGGCCGAAGGTCTCTTCCTGCGCCAGTTTCATGCCATCGCTACAGTCACCGAGCACCGTCGGCTGCCAGAAGTTACCGCCCAGCGCGTGCGGTTCGCCGCCGGTCAGCACTTTCGCGCCTTTCGCTACTGCATCTTCAACATGCTCACGTACCTTATCGACAGCGGATGACTCAATCAGCGGGCCGACGACCACGCCCTCATCCATGCCATTGCCCACTTTCAGCGCTTTAACTGCCTCGCTCAGCTTGCGGGTAAACTCGTCATAGACCCCTTCCTGGATATAGAAGCGGTTGACGCTAACGCACACCTGGCCTGCGTTGCGGAACTTGTTCGCCACCGCGCCCTGCACTGCGGCATCAATATCCGCATCGTCAAAGACGATATAGGGCGCATTGCCGCCCAGCTCCATTGAGACCTTTTTCATCGTCTCGGCTGCATTGCGCACCAGCGTTTTGCCCACTGCCGTTGAGCCGGTGAAGGAGATTTTGCGCACCTCCGGGCTTGCCATAATGGCATCGCTGATCTCAGAGGTTGTGCCAGCGACCGCGTTCAGCACGCCATCCGGGACACCCGCTTTTTTCGCCAGCGTTAACAGCGCAAAGGCGCTCAGCGGCGTATTGTTGGCGGGTTTGATCACCCCGGTGCAGCCTGCGGCCAGGGCCGGGCCAAGCTTGCGGGTCAGCATCGCCATTGGGAAGTTCCACGGCGTAATGGCCGCGACCACGCCGATAGGTTCACGGGTCGCCAGAATGCGCGATCCCGGCTTAACCGGCGGAATGATCTCGCCGTTGGCGCGTTTGGCCTGCTCGGCAAACCACTGAATAAAGCTGGCGGCGTACTCGACTTCGCCCTCCGCCTCTTTCAATGGCTTACCCTGCTCGCTGGTCATCAAACGCCCCAGCCAGCTTTTGTTCTCGATAATCAACTCATACCAGCGATAGAGAATGGTTGAGCGCTCTTTGGCGGTTTTTGCCCGCCAGGCGGGAAAGGCGCGCGCCGCGGCGGCTATCGCCTCTTCGGTCTCTTTTTTCCCCGCTTTCGCCACGCGCGCGATCACCTCGCCGCTGGCCGGGTTCAGAACCTCAAAGGTGGTCTCCAGGGTTTTCCAGACGCCATCGACCAGATAACCGGTCTGAAAAAGCGCACTCTCCTGCAATGCCTGCGTGCTCATGAGTTCTCCTGATCTGCGGTGTGTTGATTCTCCTGTGAAGTATAGTCATAAAAAAACCGACGCTTAGGGCGTCGGCTTTGTCATTAATTGCTGGTTAGCGCGTGTTGATACTTATGTAGCATGCCGGTTAACCGCTCGACCGGCTCCGTCACCTGCGGCGAAGCATTCCACTCACGCAGTTTCTGCTGATACACCGCCAGCTCTTCAAGCAACTGGGTAAAGTAGCGACGCCGTTTGGTATCGGATCCGGCGGCGATCACTTCAGAGGCGGTGCGGCGCAACTGTCGGTGGAACGCCGAGAGATCGTCATTGATCGGCACCGGCGCATCGCGCAGCCGCTGGTGAGCAATGATCAGCGTTAACGCGAGGCGAAACTTCGCTACGTCGCCGGGAAACTTATTCAGCAGCAGGAAGAGCTGTTGATAGAGCGCCGGAAGGTGGTTCTCTTTGCGCCGGGCGGTGTTGGTGGTCATTGCCGAGACCGCCGCCGAGACAAACTGGTTAAGCAGCACGCGTCCGGTGCGCGCCTGCGAGTTATCGCGCACCAGCAGGATCACCGTTATCGCCAGCACCACACCCACCAGTTGCCCGAGCGCGCTGTCGAGGAAGAAGCTGAATTTGAAGGTCATCGGGTTATCCAGCACCAAAATATTGATGGTGCCTGCCAGCGTCGCCATCGATCCCAGCCGCCGTTTCTGCACTTCGATGCCAATAAAAAAGGCCAGCACCGCAAGGCTGATACAGAGCAGCAGCATGCTTTGCTGGGTGGCGGGCAGAATAACCAGGAAGTAGAGCGCGCCAATCGGCAGCGCCCACAGCATGCCGTAGACGAAATCTTTCGCCACCATAATCGGATTCGGCAGCCGCATCGCCAGCGATGTGACAACGGCGATCATCACCATCGCCCCGCTGCCGGAGGTCCAGCCGGTCCACAGCCAGAAGAGCGTGCCGAGGGCGCAAGAGAGCGTAGTGCGCCAGAAGTTAATCATTGCGTGGTGGCGCTCGGCGGACTCCGCTTTCACCACCGCTTCGCCCCGCAGCACCTCCTCTTCGATGGCGCTGATTTTGGTATTGCCAATCACGCCGCGCTTAAGCAGCAGGTAGCGCGTCGCCGCCCCGACCCAGCTGTAGAGCGTCACCGGCGTGTCGCGCTCGCCGGTCCAGATAATCACCCGGCGCATGCGTTTTAACTGCCGGTGCACGTCCTGCACCGTTTCGACCGGCTCGTCGAACAGCTCGCGAAAGGTATCGGTGATCAGATCCGGGCGCGTGTTCTGAATCAGGTAGGTCTCGCACGCCTGGGTAATCAGCGTCAGCGAGAGGGTGTTGATTACCTTCAGACGGCGGTTTGCCAGCCCCCAGCGCGAGGATTCGATCTTCAGGTTGCTGCGCATACCGTCCAGCCCGGCGGTGCGGCGAACCAGCGCCGCCCAGGCGGCATCGACCTCTTCGCTGTCGCCATGCTTGATACAGAGTTGCATCAACTGGTAGTGCGCCACCAGCAGGCTATCGAGCTCCTGGTCAATCACCTGCTTCACCGAGCGCGGCGAGAAGAGCAGATCGGCGACAATCGCGCACAAAATCCCCACCACGATCTCACTACAGCGCTCCACGGCGTATTGCGGTGCCAGCAGCGGGTTGGGCTCAATGGTGATAACAATGATCAGCGCCGTATAGCCCGCCAGCCCCCAGGCGTAGGAGTTCTCAACGCGTATCAGCGAAGAGACCCAGGTACAAAAGCCCGCCCAGATGCAACTCACCAGCAGCATCAGCAGCGGCGTGCGGATCAGCATAATGATGATGGTCAGCCCGGCAATACAGCCGATGAAAGTCCCGGCGATACGCAACATACCCCGGTAGCGGATCGCGCCGGAATAAGGCTCGCCGCCTGCCGCAAAAGCGGGACCGGCGGCAACAATCGCCGCGGTCAGCACCGCCCAGCGCGGTGTTTCAAGCTGGAAGTGAAAGCCGACAAACAGCGCCAGCACTACCGCGCCGGCCAGTTTGCAGGCAAAGCGCAGATGCTGGCTGGCGATAGAGAACAGCCCCATAGCGATTACCCCAGCTCACGCAGACGGTGGGCGATTTTACGAAACAGCGAATCGTGGCTGGCGTCGCGATCGGTTTTGCCGGTGACCACGACGGTTGCGGTGGTGCCTGCCGGCCACAGGTTGCCCTGCTGTTTATCCAGACGGATGCGCACCGGCACGCGCTGCGCCAGGCGAACCCATTCAAGGTTGGAGTCGACGGTCGCCATCCCTTTGCTGTCATTGGTGCTGCTGGAGTTGGTTACCCCGGCGGCGACGCTGTCGACGGTGCCTTTCAGCACCTGATTGCTGCCTAACGGCGTGATCTCGGCGCGATAACCGGCGCGTACGCCCTCAAGCTTGGTCTCTTCCATATAGGCCAGCACATAGAAACTGTTCTGTTTCACCAGCGCCACGGCGGTAGAGCCGCGGGTGATGAACTCACCGGCATAAACATTGAGGTTGGTGACCCAGCCATCGGCCGGCGCACGAATAGTAGTGCGCTCCAGATCGAGCTTCGCCAGATCGCGCGTCGCCTGCGCTTTCGCTAACTGATGCAGTTCGGTTTGCAGGGTGTTATTCGCCTGATCAATCTCTTCGCGCGACATCGCCTGGATGCCTAACTGGTTGCGGCGGCCGGCTTCGCGTCGCTTCTCATTGACCAGCGCCTGGTAATAGGCGACATCGGCTTCATCCTGCTCAAGCGCTTTTTGGTAGCGCGGCTGGTCGATGGTGAAGAGCACCTGGCCCTGTTTGACCAGCTGGTTATCGTGAACATCGACGCTGGTGACAAGCCCGGTGACATCCGGGGCGATGGCTACCACGTCGGCGGTGAAGCGCGCATCACGCGTCCAGGGAGATTCGGTGTAGTAAACCCAGGCGCGGAAAATGGCGATAAACGCCAGGATAACAAGCGCCACGGTGATCGCGGTACGGGTGATATTTCTTGTTAGTGTTTTCACTTCTACCTCAAACAAATAAACGCGACAGCAGGTAAAACAGGCAGCAATAGAGTGCGGTGTTAAACAGCGCAGGATGCCAGACAAAATCGTAGATCCCGGTCGGGATCAGCATCCGACGCACCAGCCAGAAAATCGCCAGCGACAAAATCAGCTCGAAAAAAATCGGTGGGAACGACAAACCGAACACCACGATGACGGGAAACAGACTCATGTTGACCTTGGTTTTTTTACGCTTGCAGGTGATAAATCGTTCGTACGCCACCGCAGGAAAGGGCAAGGAGAGCCAGGCGAGAGTGACGTGAATATTATGGATAGATAGTATATTAGCGTAACTGTTATGCTGTTATCTATATTATGTGATCTAAATCACTTTTAAGTCAGAGTGAATAATGGAACGTTTAAAACGCATGTCGGTGTTCGCCAAAGTGGTGGAACTGGGCTCCTTTACCGCCGCTGCACGTCAGTTGCAGATGAGCGTTTCGTCCATCAGCCAGACCGTGGCGAAGCTGGAGGATGAACTGCAGGTAAAGCTGCTGAACCGCAGCACGCGCAGCATTGGGCTGACCGAAGCGGGAAAGATCTACTATCAGGGCTGTCGCAGAATGCTCCATGAGGTGCAGGATGTGCACGAGCAGCTCTACGCCTTTAACAATACGCCCATCGGCACGCTGCGCATCGGTAGCTCTTCAACCATGGCGCAAAATGTGCTGGCAAAAATGACCGCCGAGATGCTGAAAGAGCACCCGGGGCTGTCGGTGAATCTGGTAACGGGGATCCCGGCGCCGGATCTTATCGCCGACGGGCTGGACGTGGTGATCCGCGTGGGCGCGTTGCAGGATTCCAGCCTCTTCTCCCGCCGCCTCGGCACCATGCCGATGGTGGTCTGCGCGGCCAAAAACTATCTCGCCCAGTACGGCACGCCGGAAAAACCGGCCGATATGGTGAACCACTCGTGGCTGGAGTACAGCGTGCGCCCGGATAATGAGTTTGAGCTGGTGGCCCCGGAAGGGATCGCCACGCGCCTGATCCCACAGGGGCGGTTTGTCACCAACGATCCGATGACCTTAACCCGCTGGTTAACCGCCGGCGCGGGGATCGCCTACGTGCCGCTGATGTGGGTGATCGATGAGATCAACAGCGGTCAGCTTGAGATCCTGCTCCCGCGCTACCAGTCGGATCCGCGCCCGGTTTACGCGCTCTACACGCAGAAAGATAAGCTGCCGTTGAAAGTGCAGGTCTGTATTAACTATTTAACGGATTACTTTATCGAGGTGGCGAAGGTCTACCAGAGCATGCAGGGGCGCAGGGTGTGAAAGCGTTCACCCTCTTTGCGCAAAGAGGGTGAACGGTAAGGATTAGGCCGTGCCGCCGACGGTCAGATTGTCGACCTTCAGCGTCGGTTGACCCACGCCAACCGGCAGGCTCTGCCCCTCTTTGCCGCAGACGCCAACGCCGTTATCGAGCTTCAGATCGTTACCCACCATGGAGATCTGCTGCATCGCTTCGATGCCGGAGCCAATCAGAGTCGCGCCTTTCACCGCTTTGGTCACTTTGCCTTTTTCAATCAGGTACGCCTCAGAGGTGGAGAAGACGAACTTGCCGGAGGTGATATCCACCTGGCCGCCGCCGAAGTTCGGCGCATAGATGCCGTACTCCACGGATTCGATAATCTCTTGCGGCGTCGATTTGCCCGCCAGCATATAGGTGTTGGTCATACGCGGCATCGGCAGATGGGCATAAGACTCACGACGGCCGTTACCGGTCGGCTTTACGCCCATCAGGCGCGCGTTCATCTTGTCCTGCATATACCCTTTCAGCACGCCGTTTTCGATCAGCGTATTGTACTGGCCCGGCGTCCCTTCATCGTCGATGGCGACTGAACCACGGCGATCGGCGATGGTGCCGTCATCGACCACGGTGCAAAGCTCGGAGGCAACCAATTGCCCCATCTGGCCGCTGAATACGGAAGTGCCGCGACGGTTGAAGTCCCCTTCGAGGCCGTGACCAACCGCTTCATGCAGCAGCACGCCCGGCCAGCCTGCGCCCAGCACCACTGGCAGCGTGCCCGCAGGCGCGGCAACGGCAGAGAGATTGACCAGCGCCATACGCACCGCTTCGTGCGCCCAGGCGTCGGCACGAACTTCGCCATCCACCTCTTGCAGGAACCACTCGTAACCGAAACGACCGCCGCCGCCGCTGGCACCGCGCTCGCGTTTACCGTCATCTTCAACCTGTACGCTGACAGAGAGACGTACCAGCGGGCGCACATCGGCCGCCAGCGTGCCGTCCGTCGCCGCCACCAGAATCAGCTCATAGACGCCGGTCAGGCTGGCAGTCACTTCCTGCACCCGCTTGTCGGCAGCGCGTGCCACTTTATCGACGCGACGCAGGATATCGAGCTTCTCTTCGCGGCTCATGCTTTGCAGCGGATCAATGCTGGTATAGAGGCTCTGATGCTCAACCGCGCCGAGAGTTTTGACTTTACCGTCGCCCTCTTCGCGGACGATGGTGCGCGCGGCCTGTGCGCTCTGCTCTAACGCCAACAGGCTGATCTGGTCTGCGTAAGCAAAACCGGTTTTCTCGCCGCTGATGGCGCGCACGCCCACGCCCTGGTCAATATTGTACGAACCATCTTTGATGATGCGGTCTTCTAAAACCCAGGATTCGTGATAGCTCGACTGGAAATAGAGGTCGCCGTAGTCAAGACGACGCGCGGTCAGTTGACCGAGAATGGCAAACAGATCCTGATGATTCAGGCCATTCGCTGCCAGTAGTTGTTCACTCACCAGATTAAGACTCATCATGTTTTCTCGTCGTTGCCGCCACATCGGGCAATAAAAAAGTGCGATACAAGGAGCTTGAGGCAATTCGCTGATGCCGTCAAATCATTGCTTTTTGTCGGTACGCGGCTGGCGCATCACTTCGTTGATCTGCGGCTGGTCTACCGGGCCAGTAATGCGGTAGCGCAAAATGGAGACTTTATTCCACAGC
This sequence comes from Kosakonia sp. S42, assembly GCF_016624785.1. Lineage (NCBI taxonomy): Bacteria > Pseudomonadati > Pseudomonadota > Gammaproteobacteria > Enterobacterales > Enterobacteriaceae > Kosakonia > Kosakonia sp. S42. The sequence goes on from NZ_JACVTW010000002.1 coordinate 451,195, forward strand.
GGACCCAGCACTTTACTGGCCGCGAATACCGCCGCGCCAACAATCGGGTTAACGGCAAACGCCGCCGCCACGCCAACGGTCGCGGAGATTTCCGGTGCCACCACCGCTTCAACATCAAGCTGGCGACGCACCAGATCTACCGAGCCTTTCATCGCGATATCCGCTTCCAGCCCGTCGACCAGCGTGTCATCGGTGTGCAGGACGCCATCTTTGATCCACGCCGTGCTGCGAATGGAGTCAAACCAGAAGCCCTCATTACTGAAGGTGTCGCTGAAATCAAAGCGCAGCTTGCGCAGCAGCGAATCGACGCTGAAGAGGCGCAGGATCTGCCCGGCATGTCCGGTGCTGATATCATCGATTTTGCCTTTGCCGAGGCGTGTGCGCAGAATGCCGTTGAGCGATGCTTCCTGCGGCTGCCACGGCGCGCTGCGCCAGTGCAGATCGTAATTGACGTTGAACGGCGCGTCGCGCACCGGCGTCGGTACCCCAAAGAAGCCCATCGCCGAATCGAGCTTGTCGCCGCGCAAAATGCCCTTAATGGACGTGCGCTCGCCGCCCGCGCGGTTGACCCACTCGCCGTCGGCGGTCAGGCGCGCGACACCGCTATCGACCAGCCCATTTGCCAGCGTCAGCGTATCGCCTTTAATAGCAAAATCGCCCTCGATACGGCCATATTTCTGCCCCCACAGCCAGCACTCTTTACAGCGCAGTTGCAGATCGGGCCAGCCGCTGAAATCAATGCGCTGCTGCTCGCTGAAAAGCGTGGTTGGCGAAGTGATATCTTTCGTCTTCGCGGCGCTCGCCGGGTTGTAGTAGAGATAACGAATATCGGCCTGCCACGGCGCGTTTTTATTGATCTTCAGCGTCGCGTTAAGCTCGCGGCCCTGCGCGTCAATAGTGGTGCCAGCAAACTGCGGCTGCGAGACGATGCTCATGTTATTCCACTGCTGCCAGCACTCTTTACAGCGCAGTTGCAGATCGGGCCAGCCGCTGAAATCAATGCGCTGCTGCTCGCTGAAAAGCGTGGTTGGCGAAGTGATATCTTTCGTCTTCGCGGCGCTCGCCGGGTTGTAGTAGAGATAACGAATATCGGCCTGCCACGGCGCGTTTTTATTGATCTTCAGCGTCGCGTTAAGCTCGCGGCCCTGCGCGTCAATAGTGGTGCCAGCAAACTGCGGCTGCGAGACGATGCTCATGTTATTCCACTGCTGCCCGCCGAGCGTCAGGGCGGGCGTGCGCAGCGTGATGCGCGACGGCAGCGAAGCGCTGCTGCTGACATGGCTTGCTGCGCCCTGATTAAACAGCGCCAGCCACTGCGCGCCGTCCAGCGGCGGCAGATTAAGCTCCAGCCCGCTCTGCTCCGGCAGCGGCGGTGTGGTTTTACTCTCCGAGGTCCAGATGCCGCGATCGAGCGCCAGCTTGCTGCCGAGCAGCCAGCGGCTGTTGAAGTGATTATCCACGCCTGCGTTACCGGTCAACTCAAAGCTGTGCAGGTTACCATCCACGTTGACCTTCACCGGCAGCGCATGGCCTGCCCGCTTTTCAAGCGGCGGTGGTAAAGTGCTGGCGATATTGCCGAGATCGCCTGCCAGGTTAACTTTATAGCTCGCTTCGCCGTGGTAAGGGAGCGTCACGCCAACATCCCCTTTCCATGTTACGTTACCGCGCAGCGCATCGTTAAGCTGCTCCGGCAGTACGCCGGTACGTGATGGCTGCCAGTTGCCGTTGAGATTCACCGCCACCTCGTAGGCTTTAGCGCCCTCGGTAGTCGTGAAGTCGACGTTCAGCGGTTGGTTAAACCAGGTGGCGGTCAGCGGCTCACTCTTCAGGTTGCCATTCTCAAAGCTGAATTTGCCGCTGAGGTTTTTCAGTGTGCTGCTGATGGGCTTGATAAACAGCGAATTGTTTTTCAGCGCGACTTCGCCTTTGGCCAGCGTCATCTCGCCATCCAGCGGAATATCCAGATGTAAGCGAGCGCTCACATCACCATCAATTTGCAGCTCATCTAGCGCGCTGCCGAGCGAGTCATGCAGCGGCGTCTGTTTAAAATAGGGGCCGACCTCTTTGCCCGGCCCATTGATATCGGCATCAATGATCAGCTTCTCTTTGATGTAATCCGGAATCGCAGCGGCCAGCTTGCTGGCGGTCACGCCGCCGAGCATCACTTTGTCGCTCTTCATCCATAAACCGTCATTGAGGAAATCGAGGCTAATGTCGAGGTTTTGCAGCGCAGGCCAGTCCGGCTGGAAGGCAAAGGTGGCATTACGCAGGGGCACCAATACTTCAAACTGCCCCTCATTATGCTTATAGGGGAAGAGGCTCGGGTCACCAGCGAAGACCAGCGTGGCGTTTTCCGTCTGTCCGCCTTTAATTGCGCCGCTGAGATAATCCACCAGCGCTTTGCCCATCAGGTTTTCCGGGAAGTAACGCCAGGCTTGCCCGGCGTCGGAGACGTTAATCCCGGCCAGAATGCTGAGCCACGGCGCTTTGCCTTCCGGTTGCAGATAACGGAAATCCCCGCGCGCATGCAGCCCGGTGGCCTGCACATCAATATTGCGCCCGTCCAGCTGGAAGCCCTGCTCGTTCTTCTGCCAGTTGAGCGTGGCCAGCCCTTTTTCAATCTCCAGCGGCGCACGGAACACCGTCTCATACGGCATCTTCGCCTGTGAGATATCGGCGGTTAGGCGCCCGTTTTCAACGCTCCCCTCAAGCGTGCCGGCGAAGTGCTCCATACCGGGCAGCAGCTTCCACTGATGCCAGCTGAGATCCTGCCAGCGCGCCTGGAAGCGGCTCTTTTCCGGCGTTTTTAATGGAATATCGACCGCCAGCCGCGCAAGCTTGCCCGCCGGTTGCAGGGTGTTCCATATGTCATACATCGCCGGGGAGATCTTCTGCGCAATCGGCATCAGCCCGTCGAGGCTATTCAGTTCAAGGTTGGTGGCACGAACGCGTAGCTCATCGCTCGCCTCTTTCGCTTCCTGCGCCGGGACCCAGGCAAAGCTGAGGGCGCCCTGCGGCCAGGGTTTATCATCAATCGCAATGCGCGTCACCGGCACGTCAAACTGCCAGCCCGCTTTCTGACGGCTGATATGGGTAGTCAGGTTGTCGACGGTCAAGCGATGGGTGGTGTTATTCCCCAGCCAACTGGCACCGCCTTTTTTCAGCCACACATCGCCGCTTTCAATTTCGCCCTTGTTGAGCGTCATCCACCCTTCGAGGCTAAAGCGGGCGGAGGTCAGCGCGACCTTATCCTGCATCCACTGGCTGAGCCACGGTTTGACGTCGATATCATCGGCTTGTAGCCAGACGCGGCCGTTATTCAGCAGGCCGTTGTCATCGAGCAGATCCATACGCACCTGCATCACGCCATGCTGCCCGGTGAGGCTGGTGAGGCTTACCTGCCCTTCGGCACGGTGGCGATCGTCGCCGTTAAGCCAGGTGAGCTGCGGGATCGCCAGTTCGGCGCGTTGACCAGAAGGGGTTAAAAAGCTTACGCGGCTGTCGCGCAGATCGAAGTGATCGAACTGGCGCAGAAAGAGATCGCTGATGCGATCTTTGCCGAGGGTGTTGTCCTCTTCGCTGCTCTCAAGCGGGGTATTGCTGTTAACCGCGAGTTGGTAAAAGGTGAGATCGCGAAACTGCCAGCGCAGGTGAAGCAGGCTCTGCCAGACGTCGAGCGCCAGGGTAACGCGCTTTACCTCAACGCTGCCGCCATCTTTCAGCGTGGCCTGAATATCGCGAACCTCCAGCTCCGGGCCGAAGGTTTGCCAGCGCGCCTGAAACTCGCTGGCCTTAAGCGGAAGCCCGGTTTGTGCAGAGATGCGCGCCAGAATTGGCTCGCGCCACTCATTAAGGTGGGGTAACACAAGGCGCAGCCCGCTTACCAGCAGCGCCGCGATAACGATCAGCGTCGCGCCTGTAAGCAGTAATATCCCCGGCAGTCGCCTCACGCCTCTCTCCTTGTCAAACCTATCAGACCCGCTTGTTTCGCAGCATGGCCGCGAATTACATCATGACTACGTCAAACTGCTCCTGATTATAGAGCGGCTCGATTTGTACTTTGACCTGCTTACCGACGAAAATTTCCACCTCCGCCAGCGCATGGGACTCTTCGCTCTTCAGCGCTTCCGCCACGGCCGGAGAGGCGTAGACCAGGAAGCGATCGGAGTCGTAGGCGTGATGCACGCGCACGATTTCGCGCATGATTTCATAGCACACCGTTTCGACCGTCTTTACCGTGCCGCGCCCGTGACAGGTCGGGCACTCATTGCACAGCACATGTTCAACGCTTTCGCGGGTGCGTTTGCGGGTCATCTCCACCAGACCAAGCTGGGAGAAACCGTTGATGCTGGTTTTCACCCGGTCTTTACTCAGCGCCTGCTCCAGCGAGTGCAGCACGCGGCGGCGGTGATCCTCATTATTCATATCGATAAAGTCGATGATGATAATGCCGCCGAGATTGCGCAGCCGCAGCTGGCGGGCGATCGCCTGGGTGGCTTCAATGTTGGTATTGAAGATGGTGTCGTCGAGATTGCGATGGCCGACAAACGCGCCGGTGTTGATGTCGACGGTGGTCATCGCTTCGGTTTGATCGATGATCAGGTAGCCGCCCGATTTCAGCTCGACTTTGCGCTCCAGCGCGCGCTGAATTTCATTCTCGACATCAAAGAGATCGAAGATTGGCTGGCGGCCGCTGTAGTGCTCAAGCTTGCTGGTCATCTCCGGGATGTACTCCGCGGTAAACTCCAGCAGTGCTTCAAAGGTGAGGCGCGAGTCAACGCGGATGCGATCGAGATGGGCATCGGCGAAATCGCGCAGGACGCGCTGAGCTAACGCCAGCTCGCCGTAGAGTTTATAACGCGTCTGCTGGCGCTTTTTGCGCTCCATTACCTTCGTCCAGACGCGCTTCAGGTAGGCCGCGTCAGAGGCGAGATCCTCTTCGCAAACCCCTTCCGCCGCGGTGCGAATGATAAACCCGCCCTGCTCATCGCAGTAGCTCGCCACCACCTGCTTCAGGCGATCGCGCTCGGCTTCGCTCTCAATGCGCTGAGAGACGCCAACGTGCGCGGCGCCCGGCATAAAGACCAGGTAACGGGAGGGTAAAGTGATGTCGGTAGTGAGACGCGCGCCTTTGGTGCCGAGGGGATCTTTCACCACCTGCACCATCAGGTCCTGGCCCTGGCGCACCAGCTCGGAGATATCGCGTACGGTAAAGTTCTTCTGCTCTTCACCGGCAACGCATTCGGTGTGCGGCATAATGTCGGAGGCGTGTAGAAACGCCGCCTTTTCCAGACCAATATCTACAAAAGCCGCCTGCATACCCGGTAGCACCCGGCTGACCCGACCTTTGTAGATATTGCCTACTATCCCGCGCCGTGCTTCGCGCTCGATATGAATTTCCTGCAGAATGCCGCCGTCAATATAGGCAACACGCGTTTCCGATGGTGTAACGTTGACCAGTAATTCAGCCGTCATGATTATCTCTTCCTTCACGCACTGCGTTGAAATTGCTCAGCAATTCAAAGGTTTCCACCAGCGGCAAGCCAACGACAGCGTGATAGCTCCCGTTAATTTTCCTGACAAAGCAGCCGCCCAGCCCCTGAATACCATACGCACCGGCTTTATCCAGCGGTTCCCCGCTCGCTACATAGTCGGCAATATCCTTTTCTGATAACGCTCTGAAGGTCACTTCGGTTTCCACCAGACACTCCAGCACCTGCTCACGGTCCGCAATAGCGACGGCGGTCATCACCTGGTGAGTCTGCCCGGAGAGTTGACGCAGCATAGTGGCAGCATGCGAGGAGTCCTGCGGTTTTTCAAGCACTTCCCCATTTAATATGACAATAGTGTCGGCGCCCAGCACCGGCAGATCGCGCGATACCATCGCCACGCCCGCCTGCGCTTTTTCCCGCGCCAGCCGCGCTACGTACTGCCTGGCGCTCTCGCCGGCCTGCCGCTGCTCCTCGATACCCGGAACAATACGCTCAAACGACACCCCAAGCTGCGTCAGCAATTCCTGACGGCGGGGAGAACCAGAAGCAAGCCAGATAGCTGTCATATCAACCTTTATTGCACCGCAAACTGCTGACGGATCTTACGCATAAGCAGGAAGATCCACGGCCAGAGCACGCCATTGACCAGGCTGCTCCAGAAAATTTCTGGTTTGAACGAGACGTTGATCACCAAAAATTCGGCCCAGAAGACGACCACTTCTGTTGCCAGCGACAATAACATTACTACCAGCGCCTGTTGCCAGAGCGCCAGATTACGGAATAACTGAAATTTCAGTGCGACCAGATAGGCGACGATGCTCAGGGAGAGCGCCCGTACGCCAAGGGTGGATCCGCTAATGAGATCCAGTATGGCACCCATCGCGAAACCCGTACCGACATTTACGCGGTGCGGCAAGGCGAGGATCCAGTAGAGCAGAATCAGCAGCACCCAGTTTGGCCGGTAGACGATGATGTCATCCGGCCAGGGCATGATTTGAAGCAATAGCGCAATGAAAAACGAGAGCCAGATGACCCAGCGCCCCTGGCTACGATAACTTGCCACTACTGCCCTCCCGACGATTGTTGCGGCATCGGCTGGGTTAAGCCGGTCGCCGGCGCAGGCATCGGTGCAGGCGGCCCCATGGTGTCCGGAGAAGGCAGCACCTGCGGCATCATCTGCAGCAGACGCTCGTTCGCCACGCGGTGAACATCTTCCGGCGTGCGCGGGTTAGCGCCGTTGCGATCGGAGCCCCAGAGCAGCAGCAGGTAACGTAAACGTTGCAGACCGGCGGTTGGACGCGCCTGAATCACCGTGTACGCCCGCTGGGTATCAAGTTTCACCGAGGAGACCACCGCAACCGGATAGCCTTCCGGGAAACGTCCGCCGAGACCGGAGGTCACCAGCACATCACCCACGCGAATATCGGTATTCGCCGGCAGATGTTCCAGCTGCAGATCGTCAGTACAGCCGTTACCGGCGGCAATGACGCGGATATCGTTACGCAGCACCTGGATCGGCAGCGCGTGGGTCGCATCGCAAATCAGCAGCACGCGGCTGGTCATTTTCGCAACCGCGATAACCTGGCCGACAACGCCTTTATCGCTGATCACCGGCTGGCCTTCGTAAACGCCGTTGACGCTGCCTTTATCAATAACCACCTGATCGCTATAGGGATCGTTAACCGTTGAGATCACCTGGGTGACCATTTTTTGCTCATCCTGACGCAGCGGCGAGCCGAGCAGTTCGCGCAGACGCGCGTTCTCCTGCTTGTACTGCCCTAACATCAGCAGCTCACTGTTTTTCAGCAGCAGCTCCTGGCGCAGCGCCCGGTTTTCAAGTTCGAGCTGATCGCGCGATGCCAGCGTTTGCGACACGCTGTCTAATAATTCGCGGGGACCATTGGAAATAAAATAGAAAGGGCTGACGGCCGTATCCATGTACGTCCGGATCTGGCTGAACGTACCGAGGCGGCTGTCGGCAATGATGACTCCAAGCGCCACCAAAACCGCCAGGAACAGGCGAATCTGCAGTGACGGGCCACGGCTAAAAATTGGCTTCATAGGCTTTGCGTATTCTCAGGCCAGACAGATACGGAGCGCGAGGCCCCGTATCTGACGCGGATTACTCTTCGCTGAACAAGTCGCCGCCGTGCATATCGATCATTTCCAGCGCCTTGCCGCCGCCACGCGCTACGCAAGTCAGGGGATCTTCTGCCACTACCACAGGAATACCCGTCTCTTCCATCAGCAGACGGTCGAGGTTGCGCAGCAGCGCGCCGCCGCCGGTCAGAACCATACCGCGCTCGGAGATATCGGATGCCAGCTCCGGCGGGCACTGCTCCAGCGCGACCATGACAGCGCTAACGATGCCGGTCAGCGGCTCCTGCAGGGCTTCAAGGATTTCGTTGGAGTTCAGGGTGAAACCGCGCGGTACACCTTCTGCCAGGTTACGACCGCGCACTTCGATTTCGCGCACTTCATCGCCCGGGTAGGCAGAGCCGATTTCGTGTTTGATACGTTCTGCGGTGGCTTCACCAATCAGCGAGCCGTAGTTGCGGCGCACATAATTAATGATCGCTTCGTCGAAGCGGTCGCCGCCGATGCGGACAGAGGAGGAGTAAACCACGCCGTTTAAGGAGATAACGGCGACTTCGGTGGTACCACCACCGATATCAACGACCATAGAACCGGTCGCTTCGGAAACCGGCAGACCCGCGCCAATCGCGGCGGCCATCGGCTCTTCAATCAGGAAGACTTCACGGGCGCCAGCGCCCTGCGCGGATTCACGAATCGCGCGGCGCTCAACCTGCGTTGCGCCAACCGGCACACAGACCAGTACGCGCGGGCTTGGGCGCATAAAGCTGTTGCTGTGTACCTGTTTGATAAAGTGCTGCAGCATCTTTTCGGTCACGAAGAAGTCCGCGATTACGCCATCTTTCATCGGGCGGATTGCAGCGATATTGCCCGGCGTACGGCCAAGCATCTGCTTCGCTTCATGACCGACTGCGGCCACGCTTTTCGGTGAACCGGCACGATCCTGGCGAATGGCCACTACGGAAGGCTCATTCAGTACGATGCCTTGTCCTTTTACATAAATCAGGGTATTCGCGGTACCCAGGTCAATGGACAGGTCATTGGAAAACATGCCACGAAATTTTTTCAACATACTAAGGGATAATCCTGAAAGCTGGGGCGGAAAGAAAAATCCGCTTACTTTACCAACCACACGCAGCAGCGACAAGGCACAAGAAGTCTCAGCTACGGTGAAAATTAGTGCAGTTTGTTTCCTTTGTTGCAAAACGACATGACTCTGTCCGGAAGCGTAAAAAAACCGTCGTTCCGGCACGTTGCGCCTGCAAGCTGGCAAAGGTCAAACCGGCATTTTTACTGCAACAATCTGGCGGGCAGGCTCGCACGCCCCCCGACCACGGCAGCGCGCGTTATTCTACGTGAAAACGACTCAAACAGCAGTTCAAACCGAGTATCTTTGTGAATATTTTTTCACATTGGTGTCGAGCGGCTGGGACGCCGCGAAGAAATCGCCCTGTCCGCCCGCAACGCCTCGCTCCACCAGCATCTGCCATTCGCCGCGCGTGCGAACGCCGGTCGCAAAGACGCGGGTTCGTGTGCCTTTACACGCTTCAACAAGGCTCTGTACCAGCAGCTGGTTTTCGGTGCGCTTCTCAATGTTCCTGACCAACCCCGGATGCAGCTTCAGTAACTCAACATCCAGGGCTTTGATCCAACTGGTGCTGACCAACGTCAGACCCGCCTGAACCACCGCCACGCGCGCGCCTAATCCATTGATCAATCGCACGACCGACTGCAATCGGCTGATGTGTTGACACACATCGGCCTCTGCAAGTTCAAAAATAATCCGTTTGCGTTGCGATTTTTCGCATTGCATCAAGGTATCGCGCAGCCAGCGCTGGAAGCGCGGGCGGATCAGCGACTCGACGGTGACCTCAATGGCGAGGTTCTCTTCAGGCCAGTAGCCGAGGAACGGCATTAAGCGCGTGATCTGCAGCCGGTCATACTCCTCTGACAGGCCAAATTGCAGCACCATCTGCATATACTCTTCGGCGATCACCTCCTGCTCGCCGTCGAAAATGCGGCACATTAACTCCCGGTGGTGCACTTGCCCGTCGCGGTTAACCGCCGGTTTCTGGTAGACGCGCGGCCCACCGCGATTCAGCATCTGCTCAATCAGCGTGCGCCAGCGCACATTGCCGCGCCCCTGCTCCGGTAACGAGTCGTCATAGACTGACCAGCTATTGGTGCCCTGCAGCACCGCGTTGCGCGCCGCCGCCTCCGCATGCTCCATCACCTGCCGGGTCGACTGCCCGCCGCGCCAGCTGCAGATGCCGATATGCATAATGTCTTCCCGGGTCAACATTTTGGTCGGCGGCAAGCCATCCACCGCTTTCAGGATCTGCCCGGCAATGCTCTCCGCTTCTTTTAATGTGCGGTGCGGAAGCAGTACCGCAAAATCACTGCGGTGGTAGCGCGCCAGCAGCGCGCCGGGGTAACGCATAATAAAGGTGGAGAGTAAGTTGATGAGGGTAAAGAGATACTCTTCGGCGGCAGAGGCAAGCCCGTCGCTGTCGCGCAGCAGGTCAAAATCGGGCAGGCGGATCATCATCACCACACCGTGCGAGCCGACCTTTTCCTGATCTTCTAATAGTGTTGCCAGTTGATTATCAAAAAAGAGGCGGTTATTGAGGCCGGTGCGCGTGTCCTGCGCCGCGTAAGAGCGGATCAGCGTATCCATGCGGCTGCGCTGATCGCTGGCAAACTGAATATCTGTCAGTAATACGTCCAGCGCGCTGCTGGTGCGCGACGGCCACTCATAGATGCTGCCGCGCACCTGTGCGCCGCGCTCGCCATTAAGGATGCGCGTCGCCCGCAGTTCCAGCAGCTCCTGTCCGGAGAGTTGGCGTCGCAGCCAGCGCACCGCGAGGAAAATAATGACTATCATAAAACCAATCGCTACCGTCAGCGGCGCGGTGGTCATCATTGAGCGGAAGTAGTTGGCCATCGGATCCTGATAGACCAGCGTAAAGGTCACGCCGGGGATCTTCATCGACGGCATCTCAATCTCGCGCATGGCTGAGTTACTGCCCGCCGGGCGATAACTCCCTTTGCGCGTATGGCTTAAAAGGGTATGGCGGCCCTGCTTGATGGCAATCGAGGTGATATCGACCGGCACCATCATCTCATCAAGCTGCGTTGAGAGGCGCGGAAGCGGTGTGGAGATCAGGCGGGTGTCGATAACGGCAGCGACGGCCTGGACGCGGTTGGCGACTTTATCTTGTATGGCGTTATAAAAGCTGAGTGAGCAGCCGATGAGCGTGACGAAAATCGCCAGCCCGGTGAGAAGTGTTACAAAAGCACTAAATTTCGTCGTTAATCGCATCCCTGATTTAACTCCGCGCGTGTAAAGAACAGAACGATATCGCCTGAAGAAGGTCTGTATAGTAAGCACTAACTTTTGAGCTTCGCCGCGACACGCGCGCGCACTGCGGTGAAGCCTGAAAATGGCACACCGTTTCACCCAGCGAGTATAGTCTTCAGAAATTTTTTTCCAATCATCAATAAGCTTAAAGAATGTCTTTAACACGCAATTTTCACTAATTGCTAACTTGCTCTTCTTCGCGTTAACGTAGTTTTACCTACGCCAGCCGCGGCACCGTCAGAGGATGTAAATGAAGAAAAAATTGACCGAAGCAGATGTCACCGCTGAATCCGTGTTTTTTATGCAGCGCCGCCAGGTATTAAAGATGCTCGGCATCGGTGCAACGGCCGCCACACTCCCTTCAGTGGCGCACGCCGATCTTCTTGACTGGTTTAAAGGCAATGACCGCCCAAAAGCGCCGGCCGGTAAACCGCTGACATTTACCCAGCCTGCCGAATGGCAAAGTAAGCTACCGTTAACGCCGGAAGAGAAAGTTACCGGCTACAACAACTTTTATGAGTTCGGGCTGGATAAAGCCGATCCTGCTGCCAATGCCGGCAGCATGAAGACCGATCCCTGGACGTTGACCATTGATGGCGAAGTGGCGAAACCGCTGACGCTCGATCATGCGGCGCTGACTTCACGCTTTCCGCTGGAAGAGCGTATTTATCGCATGCGCTGCGTCGAAGCCTGGTCGATGGTGGTGCCGTGGATTGGTTTTCCGCTGCATAAACTGCTGGCGCTGGTGGAGCCCACCAGCAAAGCGAAGTATGTCGCTTTTGAAACACGTTATGCGCCCGATGAGATGCCGGGCCAGAAGGATCGCTTTATTGGCGGCGGGCTGGCCTACCCTTATGTAGAAGGGTTGCGTATAGATGAAGCGATGCATCCGCTTACGCTGCTCACCGTTGGGGTCTATGGCAAAGCGCTACCGCCGCAGAACGGAGCGCCGATCCGCCTCACCGTGCCGTGGAAATATGGCTTTAAAGGCATTAAGTCTATTGTCAGTATTAAGCTCACCAGCCAGCGCCCGCCGACGACGTGGAACCTCTCCGCGCCAAATGAGTATGGCTTCTATGCCAATGTGAACCCGCATGTCGATCACCCGCGCTGGTCGCAGGCGACGGAGCGTTTTATCGGTTCGGGCGGTGCGCTGGACGTTAAACGCCAGCCGACGCTGTTGTTTAACGGCTATGGTGAAGAGGTCGCTTCCCTCTATCGCGGTCTCGATTTGCGGGAGAACTTCTAAGTGCGGTTAACGGCAAAACAGATCACCTGGCTTAAAGTTGCGCTACATCTTGCCGGTTTCCTGCCGCTGCTCTGGCTCTTCTGGGCGGCGAACCAGGGCTACTTCAGCGCCGATCCGGCAAAAGATATTCAACATTTCACCGGCAGAATGGCGCTGAAGTTTCTGCTCGCCAGCCTGCTTATCACCCCGCTGGCGCGCTACGGTAAACAGCCACTGCTGATCCGTACGCGTCGGCTGCTTGGGCTGTGGTGCTTTGCATGGGCCAGCTTACATCTGGTGAGCTATACGCTGCTGGAACTGGGCATTAATAACCTGGCTTTGCTCGGACAAGAGCTGGTTACCCGCCCTTATTTAACCCTTGGCGCAATCAGTTGGCTAATCTTGCTGGCGCTGGCCGCGACGTCGACGCAGTGGGCGCAGCGTAAACTGGGCAGACGCTGGCAAACTTTGCACAACTTCGTCTATCTGGTGGCGATCCTCGCACCTGTTCACTACCTTTGGTCGGTGAAGATCCTCTCCCCACAGCCGGTTCTTTACGCGGCTGCCGCGCTGGTCTTGTTAGCGTTGCGTTACAAAAAATTCCGCCAATGGTGGCGTTAGCCACCGTTTTTGCGCGGTTCCCCGCAGAAAAAGCGCCTTTCGCGACGCGTTCCCGTAACATGAATTAGAATCTTCTCAGATAAGACCAGTATTTAGCTGCCAAAAGCAACGAAATGGTTATAATGTGCGACTTTGGTTCGCTTATCGGACTTTTTTAAGCTCCGAAAAGGTGACAAGCGCGAATCGAAGGTATATTTTGTTTTTTGCCGAAGAATCGCAGGAGATAGCAGCATAATGGCTGATAAGTTCCATGTATTGGTTTTGAACGGACCGAACCTGAATATGCTCGGTACGCGAGAGCCGGAGAAGTACGGCACCCTGACACTTGAGGAGATTGTTAATTCTTTGAGTACAGAAAGCGCGGCACTTAATGTGGAACTGGCACATTTTCAGTCTAACGCGGAGTACGCAATCATCGACCGTATTCATCAGGCTAAAGACGTAACTGACTTCATCCTGATTAATCCGGCCGCGTTTACGCACACCAGTGTTGCTATCCGTGATGCGTTGCTGGCGGTGAATATCCCGTTTATCGAGATTCACCTCAGCAATGTACATGCGCGGGAGCCGTTCCGTCACCACTCCTATCTCTCGGATATTGCCGTTGGCGTTATCTGCGGGCTTGGTGCGGACGGTTATTCATACGCTTTACAGACGGCGGTAAAACGCCTGTCACAATCACACTAAACAAGAGTACGGAACCCACTCATGGATATTCGTAAGATTAAAAAACTGATCGAGCTGGTTGAAGAATCAGGCATCTCCGAACTGGAAATCTCCGAAGGCGAAGAGTCTGTGCGCATCAGCCGCAGTGCACCTGCCGCAAGTTTCCCGATGATGCAGCAGGCTTATGCCGCGCCGATGATGCAACAACAGCCTGCCCTGGCGAACGCTGTCGCGACGACAGCCGCAGTAGAAGCACCGGCAGCCGCAGCAGAAATCAGTGGTCACATCGTACGTTCCCCGATGGTCGGAACCTTCTATCGCACCCCGAGCCCGGATGCGAAAGCCTTTATCGAAATCGGCCAGAAAGTTAACGTGGGCGACACCCTCTGCATCGTTGAAGCGATGAAAATGATGAACCAGATCGAAGCCGATAAATCAGGCGTGGTGAAAGCCATTCTGGTCGAGAGTGGCCAACCGGTTGAATTTGACGAGCCGCTGGTCGTCATCGAGTAACGAGGCGCACATGCTGGATAAAATTGTTATCGCCAACCGCGGCGAGATCGCACTGCGAATCCTTCGTGCCTGTAAAGAGCTGGGCATTAAGACCGTCGCTGTGCACTCCACGGCGGATCGCGATTTAAAACACGTATTACTGGCGGACGAAACGGTCTGTATCGGTCCGGCACCGTCCGTTAAAAGTTACCTGAATATCCCGGCGATCATCTCTGCGGCCGAAATCACTGGCGCAGTGGCGATTCACCCGGGTTATGGCTTCCTCTCTGAGAACGCCAACTTCGCTGAGCAGGTTGAACGCTCCGGCTTTATCTTTATCGGCCCGAAAGCCGACACCATTCGCCTGATGGGCGATAAAGTGTCTGCGATCAACGCGATGAAGAAAGCGGGCGTGCCTTGCGTACCGGGTTCTGACGGCCCGCTGGGCGACGACGTTGACGCTAACCGTGCCCATGCAAAACGCATCGGCTACCCGGTTATCATCAAAGCCTCCGGCGGCGGCGGCGGTCGCGGCATGCGCGTTGTGCGCAAAGACGCCGACCTGGCGCAGTCCATTGCCATGACGCGCGCGGAAGCAAAAGCAGCGTTCAACAACGACATGGTCTACATGGAGAAGTACCTGGAAAATCCTCGCCACGTCGAGATCCAGGTGCTGGCGGATGGTCAGGGTAACGCGATCTATCTGGCCGAGCGTGACTGCTCCATGCAGCGTCGCCACCAGAAAGTGGTTGAAGAGGCACCGGCTCCGGGCATCACGCCGGAACTGCGCCGCTACATCGGTGAGCGTTGTGCGAAAGCCTGTGTTGATATCGGCTATCGCGGCGCGGGTACCTTTGAGTTCCTGTTTGAGAACGGCGAGTTCTACTTTATTGAGATGAACACCCGTATTCAGGTAGAGCACCCGGTAACCGAAATGATCACCGGCGTTGACCTGATCAAAGAGCAGCTGCGTATCGCTGCTGGTCAGCCGCTCTCCATCACTCAGGAAGAGGTGGTGATCAAAGGTCATGCGGTCGAATGCCGTATTAACGCCGAAGATCCCAACACCTTCCTGCCGAGCCCGGGCAAAATCACGCGCTTCCATGCGCCAGGTGGTTTTGGCGTGCGCTGGGAATCGCATATCTACGCCGGTTATACCGTACCGCCGTATTACGATTCCATGATCGGCAAGCTGATCTGCTACGGCGAGAGCCGTGATGTGGCGATTGCACGCATGAAGAATGCGCTGCAGGAGCTGATCATCGACGGGATTAAAACCAACGTCGATCTGCAGATGCGCATTATGTCCGACGAGAACTTCCAGCACGGTGGAACCAACATCCACTACCTGGAGAAGAAACTCGGTCTGCAGGAAAAATAATCGCGATTACGCGCAAAAGGCCGGTTCTTCCGGCCTTTTTTCTTTTTCTCTCCCCTCATCTTTTCCTTAAGGTACAATCCCCGCTTTCTTCATCCACAAGGGAATAAAATGGACAACCGTTTTGTTCAGGCACACATTGAGGCCCGCTGGGCGCTGTGGCTGACCCTTCTCTATCTTGCTGCCTGGTTAGTGTGTGCTTACATACCGGATTCAGCGCAGGGCATCACCGGTTTACCCCACTGGTTTGAGATGGCCTGCCTGTTAACGCCGCTGGTGTTTGTGCTGCTCTGCTGGGCGATGGTGCGTTTTATCTTCCGTGATATCCCACTGGAGGATAAGGATGCAAACTGAAATTATTGCCGTGCTGGTGATCTACCTGTTCATCGTTTTCGGCCTCTCCTTCTATGCCATGCGTCAGCGCAGCAGCGGCACCTTTCTGAGCGAATATTTCCTCGGCAGCCGCTCGATGGGCGGGTTTGTGCTGGCGATGACTCTGACGGCGACCTATGTCAGCGCCAGCTCCTTTATCGGCGGCCCGGGCGCTGCCTATAAATTCGGTCTCGGCTGGGTGCTGCTGGCGATGATCCAGGTCCCGACCATCTGGCTGTCGCTCGGTATCCTCGGCAAAAAATTCGCCATTCTTGCCCGCCGCTATAACGCCATCACCCTCAACGATATGTTGATGGCCCGCTACCAGAGCCGGGCGGTGGTGTGGCTTGCCAGCATCAGTTTACTGGTGGCCTTTGTCGGGGCGATTGCGGTGCAGTTTATCGGCGGCGCGCGTCTGCTGGAGACCGCAGCCGGTATCAAGTATGAATCTGGCCTGCTGATTTTCGGCATCACCATTGCGCTCTACACCGCCTTTGGCGGTTTTCGCGCAAGCGTACTGAATGACACCATGCAGGGAATGGTGATGCTGATCGGCACACTTGTCCTGCTGGCGGGCGTGATCCATGCGGCGGGCGGCCTGCATCATGCGGTGGATACCCTGCGGCAGATCGACCCGAAACTGGTTAGCCCGCACGGCGCAAGCGACATCCTCACCCCGGCCTTTATGACCTCCTTCTGGGTGCTGGTCTGCTTCGGCGTGATTGGCCTGCCGCATACCGCCGTGCGCTGCATCTCTTATAAAGACAGCAAATCGGTGCATCGCGGCATTATTATCGGCACCATTGTGATTGCGCTATTGATGCTCGGCATGCACCTGGCGGGCGCGCTGGGCCGGGCGGTGCTGCCGCATCTGTCGGTGCCGGATCAGGTGATACCCACCTTAATGGTAGAAGTGCTGCCACCGTGGGCGGCCGGGCTGTTTCTCGCCGCGCCGATGGCGGCGATCATGTCTAACGTCAACGCTCATCTGTTACAGGCTTCTGCCACCATCATTAAAGATCTGTGGCTCAGCGCCCAGCCGACTAAAATTCGTCATGAGCCGAGTCTGAAGCGTATTTCGACGGCAACCACCCTTATTCTCGGCGTGCTGATGATGCTGGCAGCGTGGCGTCCGCCAGAGATGATCATCTGGCTGAACCTGCTGGCGTTCGGCGGTCTTGAAGCCGTTTTCCTGTGGCCGCTGGTGCTGGGGCTTTACTGGGAGCGCGCAAATGCCGCAGGTGCGCTCAGCGCCATGATTGTCGGCGGCGTGCTGTATGCCGTGCTCGCCACCCTGAATATTCAGTACCTGGGCTTTCATCCGATTGTGCCCTCGCTGCTGCTAAGTTTGTTAGCCTTTGTGGTCGGCAACCGTTTTGGTCGCCCGGTGCCGCAGGCTGCTTCCCTTTCTGCTAATCAATAAAGAGTAACGCCATGCCATGGATCCAACTGAAACTGAACACCACCGGCGCGCATGCTGAAGATCTGAGCGACGCTCTGATGGAAGCAGGCGCAGTCTCCATTACCTTCCAGGACACGCACGACACGCCCGTGTTTGAGCCGCTGCCGGGCGAGACCCGCCTGTGGGGCGATACCGATGTGATCGGCCTGTTCGATGCTGAAACAGAGATGGCGGACGTGGTTGCCCAACTCGCCTCTCATCCGCTGCTGGGCGAAGGCTTCGCGCATAAAATTGAACAGCTGGAAGATAAAGACTGGGAGCGCGAGTGGATGGATAACTTCCACCCGATGCGCTTTGGCGAGCGACTGTGGATCTGCCCGAGCTGGCGCGATGTGCCGGATGAAACCGCCGTCAACGTGATGCTCGATCCCGGCCTGGCATTCGGCACGGGCACCCATCCGACAACGTCGCTCTGCCTGCAGTGGCTCGACGGCCTCGATCTGGCGGGCAAAACGGTGATCGATTTTGGCTGCGGCTCCGGCATTCTTGCGATCGCTGCCCTGAAGCTGGGCGCGGCGAAAGCGATCGGGATCGATATCGATCCGCAGGCGATCCAGGCGAGCCGCGATAATGCCGAGCGCAACGGCGTCTCAGACCGCCTTGAACTCTATCTGCCGGACGATCAGCCCGCAGAGATGAAAGCCGATGTGGTGGTCGCGAATATCCTCGCCGGCCCGCTGCGCGAGCTGGCACCGCTGATTAGCGTTCTGCCCGTTGCGGGCGGGCTGCTGGGGCTGTCGGGCATCCTTGCCAGCCAGGCAGAGAGCGTCTGTGAAGCTTATACCAACCTGTTCAACCTCGATCCGGTGGTTGAAAAAGAGGAGTGGTGCCGGATTACCGGTCAGAAAAAATAGTCCCCACAGCGTGGCCTCCCGGCCACGCTTTTTATTTCCCTGCCGTTTGTAGTGATTTATTCCCCGTGAAGTTTATAATGAGCCGCCGCTGTATCAACGGATGGTAAGACATTGATTTATAAAAATTCATCGGATGAATACTATGTCACTTCGTATAGTAAAAACAGCCTTCGCTGTGGCAAGCCTGTTTCCTCTATTTGCCTGCTCCGCTCACTGGAGTTATGAAGGCGCAACCTCGCCGGAACACTGGGGTGAGTTAAGTCACGAGTTTCAGACCTGCCAGAGTGGTAAAAACCAGTCACCAATTGATATTGATAATATCGTCACTGCTCACCTCACGCCGTTTAGCAGCCACTACCGCGAAAGCCCTGCGCTGCTGATAAACAACGGCCATACGCTGCAAGCTAACTTTATCGATAACCTCAATACCATACAGCTGGCGGGAGTTGTCTCGCACCTCCAGCAGTTCCACTTTCACGCCCCCAGTGAGCATACCCTGCATGGCAAGCATGCCCCGCTGGAGATGCACCTGGTTCATACCTCCGCAAAGGGCGATATCACCGTTGTCGCGGTGCTGTTTGAAACGGGGGCGGCAAATCGTGAGCTGGCGGCGCTATCGCAGCATCTCCCCACTCGAGGTGGCTCGACAGCGCTAACAGCGCAGCACATTGATATGGCGGCGCTGCTGCCGCGTGATAAGACCTACTGGCGCTTTAGCGGATCCCTGACTACGCCGCCCTGTTCAGAAGGGGTCACCTGGCTGGTAATGAAACAGCCTCTGACGCTCTCTTCTGAGCAGCTTGCCCAGTTCAAATCTGCGCTCGGGCACGCCAATAACCGCCCTACTCAGCAGCTTTATGGTCGGCTGGTCGTCGAGTAGCAGCCTGTAAATACCAGCATAAAAATGAGAGCGGGTTCGCAAAATCCGCTTTTTTTTGGCTTAAAAATCAGCAGTTATGCTGCTTATTGCCCCATTAAAAACGATAAATCTCGTGAATTTATCAGCAAGCTAAAAATTTTAGCTTTGCTATAACCCAATGAAAATTATGATGTAATGCCTGTTTGCCTCGCCAGGACTGGCTATTCCTTGATCTACAACAGTGGATTGCTCAAAGTTTGGCCTTTCATCTCGTGCAAAAAATGCGTAATATACGCCGCCTTGCAGTCACAGTATGGTCATTTCTTAACTCATGCGCATCGGACACCACCAGCTTAGAAATCGCCTGATCGCAGCGCCCATGGCTGGCATTACTGACAGACCTTTCCGGACGCTGTGCTACGAGATGGGAGCCGGTTTAACCGTATCCGAGATGATGTCGTCTAACCCGCAGGTTTGGGAAAGCGACAAATCACGACTGCGGATGGTGCACATTGATGAGCCCGGTATTCGCACCGTGCAAATTGCGGGCAGCGACCCGGAAGAGATGGCCCAAGCCGCACGTATTAACGTGGAAAGTGGCGCTCAAATTATTGATATCAATATGGGCTGTCCGGCTAAAAAGGTGAATCGCAAGCTTGCAGGTTCCGCCCTGTTGCAGCACCCGGATTTGGTGAAATCGATCCTCACCGCGGTGGTTGGCGCAGTGGATGTTCCTGTAACCCTGAAGATTCGCACAGGCTGGGCCCCTGAGCACCGTAACTGCGTAGAGATTGCCCAACTGGCTGAAGAGTGTGGCATTCAGGCTCTGACCATTCATGGACGCACCCGCGCCTGTTTGTTCAATGGAGAAGCTGAGTACGACACGATTCGGGCAGTTAAGCAGAAAGTTTCCATTCCGATTATCGCGAATGGCGACATTACTGACCCGCTTAAAGCCAGAGCTGTGCTCGACTATACGGGGGCGGATGCCCTGATGATAGGCCGCGCAGCTCAGGGAAGACCCTGGATCTTTCGGGAAATCCAGCACTATCTGGACACTGGGGAGCTGCTGGCTCCGCTGCCACTGGCAGAGGTTAAGCGCTTGCTTTGCGCGCACGTTCGGGAACTGCATGACTTTTACGGTCAGGCAAAAGGTTACCGAATTGCACGTAAACACGTCTCCTGGTATCTCCAGGAGCACGCCCCGAATGACCAGTTTCGGCGCACATTCAACGCCATTGAGAATGCCAGCGAACAGCTGGAGGCGTTGGAGGCATACTTCGAAAATTTTGCGTAAACAGAAATAAAGAGCTGACAGAACTATGTTCGAACAACGCGTAAATTCTGACGTACTGACCGTTTCTACCGTTAACTCTCAGGATCAGGTAACCCAAAAACCGCTCCGTGACTCGGTAAAACAGGCACTGAAGAACTATTTTGCTCAACTGAACGGTCAGGATGTTAATGACCTCTATGAGCTGGTACTGGCTGAAGTAGAACAGCCACTGTTGGACATGGTGATGCAATACACCCGTGGTAATCAGACCCGCGCGGCGCTGATGATGGGCATCAACCGCGGTACGCTGCGTAAAAAACTGAAAAAATACGGCATGAACTGATTCGTCAGTGAGTGGTATTGATAAAAAGGCGCTGACCGGCATGGGTAAGCGCCTTTTTTATTGCCTGAAATGACGCTAAAAAGAGCGCTTTCATCGGCATTACCTCAGCGCAAAATCGTGTATATTTTCCGCAAATGGTTGCAAAAAAGGGAGAGACGGAATGATTCGCAAATATGGGTGGCTGCTGGTTTTCGCTCTCTCGATCTTTGCGCTGGATGGCTTAATCATGCAGTGGATCGAGTATCTGATCACTGACATTAATAAATGCCGCAATATGAATTCCGTCAATCCACTCAAACTGGTTAACTGCGATTCTCTCTAAGTGATTGCTTGCTGCGATATTTGGTAAAAATGCAGCGATCGCCCTGATTAACGCAGGGATTTAAATCGATTTGAGTCCTTTCCAGACAGTGATAATGTCTCAGCCCTTTTCGCCTCTACGACCGTAGCAATACGTAACGCCCTTAGTGAATGAGTTGATGACATCATGCTGGTTAGCCAATACGACTATATCCTTGTTGTTGTTTCGTTTGTTGTAGCCATTTTGGCCTCTTATACCGCCCTGAACATGGCCGGACGCGTCTCCACCAGCACCGGAGCTTCATCCTGGGTATGGCTGAGCGGCGGCGGCGTGGCGATGGGCATCGGCATCTGGGCGATGCACTTTATCGGCATGCTGGCGATGAATATGTCGATGAACATGCGCTACGAGCCGGTTCTTACCGGTTTATCGATGGCGATCGCCATTGGTTCCTCGCTGTTTGCGCTGTGGCTGGTTAGCGCGCCGAAGCTGTATTTGCGTCGGCTTATTCCTGGCTCTGTCGTAATGGGGCTTGGCATTGCCGCGATGCATTACACCGGTATGGCGGCGCTACAGGTTTCACCGCCGATTGTCTGGCATAAAGGGTGGATTGCCCTCTCGATAGTGATTGCCCTGGCGGCCTCTTTCGCTGCGTTATGGCTCACCTTCCGCCTGCGCCACGAAGCGGCACAGGTTGCGCTTATGCGCTTTGGCGCAGCTATCTTAATGGGGCTGGCTATTACCGGCATGCACTACACCGGGATGATGGCGGCGCAGATCCCTTTCCAGCATCATCACATTGCAATGGTGCATCACGGCTTCAATAACAACTGGCTTGCCGTGCTGGTCAGCATGATGGCCTTTTCCGTTCTCGGCATTACCTTACTGGTTTCGATGTTCGACGCCCGTTTACAGGCGCGGACGTCGCTGCTGGCCACGTCGCTTGCGGCAGCAAACCGCGAGCTGGCGAGGCTGGCGCTGCACGACACCTTAACGCGTCTGCCAAACCGCGTCCTGCTGGAAGATCGCATCGAGCAGGCGATCAATAAAGCGCGCCGTGAAGAGAGCGCGTTTGCGTTAATGTTTATGGATCTCGACGGCTTTAAAACGGTTAACGACGCGTGGGGACATGATGTCGGCGATAAGTTACTGGTGGCGGTGACCGAGCGGCTCACGCAGCAACTGCAGGGGCAATATACGCTGGCGCGCATTGGTGGCGACGAATTCGTGCTGCTGGCAGAGATTGCCGCGCCGGACGATGCCGCGACGATCGCCAGTTCGCTTATCCGCGCTGTCGATCGCCCTTTTACTATTGATCCCTATGATGTGATGGTGACCCTCAGTATCGGTATCGCGCTCTACCCTGACGATGGCAAAAATGAGCGCGAGTTGATGTTCAACGCCGATGCGGCGATGTATCACACCAAGCATATGGGCCGTAACGGCTATCACTTTTTCCAGCCCTCAATGAACCGGCTGGCGCAAACCCAGTTACAGCTGCTGAATGATTTGTGGATGGCGCTGGAGCGTAAAGAGTTCCGCCTCGTTTACCAACCCAAATTCCAGGCGCCTTCCGGGCCGGTTGTCGGGTTTGAGGCGCTGTTGCGCTGGCATCATCCCCATCAGGGTGTGCTGAGCCCGGATCTCTTTTTACCGCTGGCGGAGAAAACTGGCCTGATTGTTCCGCTCGGTGACTGGGTAATCGACGAGGCTTGCCGCCAGCTCAGCGAATGGCGCGAGCAGGGGCACACGGAGTGGACAATAGCCGTTAACCTTTCAACGTTACAGTTCGAGCACAGCGCGCTGGTAGAAACCATTCTGGGCACGCTGAGCAGACATAATGTTCCGCCTGAGCAGCTGATTCTGGAAGTCACTGAAACGACGGCGATGAGTAACCCCGATGAGAGCGTGCGGGTGCTGACCGAGCTGAGCGACGCGGGCGTGAAGGCGTCAATTGATGACTTCGGGACCGGTTATTCGAGCCTGCTTTACCTTAAGCGTCTGCCGGCGTGCGAGTTGAAGATCGATCGCGCGTTTGTGCGCGAGCTGGGCCAGGAGGGCGAAGACGCCACGATTGTCTCTGCGATTGTCGCGTTAGCCAGAACGCTGAACCTCAAAGTGGTGGCTGAAGGCGTAGAGACGGCGGAGCAGCAGGCATTTCTCACCGAGCTGGGCTGTAATACCCTGCAAGGTTATCTCCTGGGGAAACCGGTGAGTGCAGAAACGATTACTGCTCAGGGGAAAAACCTCGCCCCTGCCGAAACGGTAAAGTGAATTTTAAGGATTAAATAAAAGCGTCTGCGGGCGCTTTTATTTTACGTCAGTGACAAATTAGATTATTCTCATGCCCTTAAGCGCTGTTTGCGCTTTTTAACGCCCGCTTTTATCTTCCTTTTTTCTGAATCTCACTTTTATTTATCTCGCCTCCATAATTTCTGCACGATTTCAGTTAAATACCTTTTTTAACTTCATCAAGTTTACAAAGTACATATCTGGACATTATTGCCACGATGAATCTGTTTTGCTGAATGATAAAATCAAGCAATAGATACTGACCAGATATTGCGACTGTTGATATCAAGAGTCGCGGTTACATAGAGGTAATTACAATGAAAAAAATGATCTCCGTCGCCCTGCTGGCAACCTTCCTCGCGGGCTGTGCACACGACTCACCTTGCGTACCGGTCTATGACGATCAGGGCCGCCTGGTGCATACCAACACCTGTGTGAAAGGCACCACGCAGGATAACTGGGAAACAGCAGGCGCTATCGCCGGCGGCGCGGCAGCCCTGGCTGGCTTAACGCTCGGTATTGTGGCCCTCACCAAATAGTTCTCTTAAGCGCGGTTTTCCGCGCTTTTGCTTTATTACGGTGCAGTAAATTTTCATTTCGCCACTTTTGCTATCGAAAACGTGCATCAATTCCGGTTACAGGCATCACTTTTTTATATTTCATCATGCCATTCCGACGCTGTTGTTTCTCTTACGCGATTACTTTCACAAATCAACCCCATCGTATTTAATGCTTATATTCACCTGCGAAACTTGTCTGGCAGAAATAGCGAATTAACGATGCTGTTTTGCTCCATTTTGTGGAGTGCGTTCTATTTTTGCACCAGCCTGGGGCATTGCTTCCCTCCTTTCCTGTCTACACTCATCCTGAAACCTGTTTGATTCCTTAAATACCCTGCATACACCAACCTGGCATCACCTTTGCTATATCCACTGCGGCCTTCGCCACAGACAGGTTCAGGCGTTACCCGGACGCCCCATATAACGATAATTTTCGCCACACAGGATGCATTATGAAAAAGATGATGATCGCCAGCCTGGCCGCTGCCGGCGTGCTGTTTGCTGTCGCCAGCCAGGCGCACGCAGGTACAACGCTTGATGCTGTCAAAAAGAAAGGGTTTGTTCAGTGCGGGATCAGTGATGGTTTGCCCGGTTTCTCTTATGCGGATGCAAACGGGAAATTTACCGGTATCGATGTGGATATCTGCCGTGGCGTTGCTGCCGCCCTGTTTGGCGATGACAGCAAAGTGAAATATACCCCGCTGACGGCGAAAGAGCGCTTTACCGCGCTGCAATCCGGCGAAGTGGATATGCTCTCGCGCAATACCACCTGGACCTCTTCTCGTGATGGCGGTATGGGGCTCTCCTTTACCGGCGTGACCTATTATGACGGCATCGGCTTCCTGACCCATAACAAAGCGGGCCTGAAGAGCGCTAAAGAGCTTGATGGCGCAACCGTTTGTATTCAGGCCGGGACCGATACCGAGCTGAACGTGGCGGATTACTTTAAATCCAACAAAATGAGTTACACCCCGGTGACCTTTGACCGCTCTGACGAGTCGGCGAAGGCGCTGGAATCCGGTCGCTGCGATACGCTGGCTTCCGATCAGTCTCAGCTCTATGCGCTGCGGATTAAGCTGAGCAACCCGGCAGAGTGGATCGTCTTGCCGGAAGTGATCTCTAAAGAGCCGCTCGGCCCGGTGGTACGCCGCGGTGACGATGACTGGTTCGCCATCGTGCGCTGGACGCTCTTCGCCATGCTGAATGCCGAAGAGATGGGCATTACCTCGAAGAACGTCGATGAGAAAGTGGCTAACCCTGCAACGCCAGATATGGCGCACCTGCTCGGCAAAGAGGGCGACTTCGGCAAAGATCTTAAACTCGATAACAAGTGGGCTTACAACATTATTAAGAAGGTCGGTAACTACTCCGAAGTCTTCGAACGTAACGTCGGTTCTGAAAGCCCGCTGAAAATTAAACGTGGCCAGAACAACCTCTGGAACAACGGCGGGATTCAGTACGCTCCGCCGGTGCGTTAATCCGCTACTGCCGTAACGGGCGTCACTCTGTGGTGACGCCCAGTCCAGAATTATGGTTACTGAGGTTTTCTCTATGCCCCATCGCCGCCCAACCGTGAAAGGCGCGCTCTCCCTTTCAAACCCTGCGGTTCGCGCCTGGCTGTTTCAAATCCTGGCGATTATCGCCGTGGTTGTTGTTGCCCTCTATCTGCTCCATAACGCGGTGACTAACCTCAACAACCGGGGTATTACCTCCGGCTTCGCCTTCCTCGACCGCGCGGCCGGTTTTGGCATTGTTCAGCATCTGATTGATTATGAGCAGGGTGATACCTACGGACGGGTCTTCCTGGTCGGTTTACTCAATACGCTGCTGGTCTCGGCGCTCTGTATTGTCTTCGCCTCACTGCTGGGCTTTTTCCTTGGTCTTGCAAGGCTGTCTGAAAACTGGCTGCTGCGAAAGCTGTCGACAATCTATATCGAGACGTTCCGCAATATTCCCCCGCTGTTGCAGATCTTCTTCTGGTACTTTGCGGTGCTGCGCAACCTGCCCGGCCCGCGCCAGGCGGTAAATGCCATGGAGCTGGTCTTTCTCAGCAACCGTGGCCTCTATATTCCCTCGCCGCAAATGGGTGAAGGAATGCTTGCCTTTGTCGGTGCGCTGGTGCTGGCGGTGGCACTCATTGTTGGTCTGTTCCGCTTCAATAAAAAGCACCAGATCAAAACCGGCCAGCTGCGGCGAACCTGGCCGGCTGCACTGGGGCTGATTGTTGTGCTGCCGCTGATGGCGCATGCACTGTTCGGGGCGGCGCTGCATTGGGAAATTCCGCAGCTGCGCGGTTTTAACTTCCGCGGCGGCATGGTGCTGATCCCGGAGCTGGCGGCGCTGACTATCGCGCTCTCGGTTTATACCTCGGCGTTTATCGCTGAGATTATTCGCGCCGGCATCCAGTCGGTGCCGTACGGGCAGCATGAAGCAGCGCGCTCACTTGGGCTGCCTCATCCGGTCACGTTGCGACAAGTGATTATTCCCCAGGCGCTGCGGGTGATCATCCCACCGTTGACCAGCCAGTATCTCAATATTGCAAAGAACTCATCGCTGGCGGCGGCGATTGGCTACCCCGATATGGTGTCGCTGTTTGCCGGTACGGTGCTGAACCAGACCGGCCAGGCGATTGAAACCATTGCCATTACCATGTCGGTCTATCTGCTCATCAGCCTCTCCATTTCGCTGCTGATGAATATCTATAACCGCCGTATTGCCCTGATTGAGCGCTGAGGATTAATAATGACAAAAGCTATTGTGTCGCCCTCCACGCGCCCGCTGCCATCGGGAAATAACGGCATGCTGCTGTGGGGGCGTAAAAATCTCTTTTCAAGCTGGTCAAACTCGCTGCTGACGCTCTTTTGTCTATGGATGATGTGGGAGCTTATCCCGCCGCTGCTGCAGTGGGCGCTGTTTCAGGCGAACTGGGTCGGCTCGACTCGCGCGGACTGCACCAAAGCGGGCGCCTGCTGGGTGTTTATCCATCAACGCTTCGGCCAGTTTATGTATGGGCTCTACCCACACGATCAGCGCTGGCGTATCAACCTGGCGCTGATTATTGGCCTGCTCTCTATCCTGCCGATGTTCTGGAAGGGGATGCCGCGACGCGGACGCTACATTGCCTGCTGGGCGGTGCTCTATCCGCTGGTTGTGTGGTGGCTGATGTTTGGCGGCTTTCTTGGCCTTGAGCGCGTTGAGACCCGCCAGTGGGGTGGACTGACGCTGACGCTGATTATCGCCTCGGTCGGTATTGCCGGCGCCCTGCCGCTGGGGATTTTGCTGGCATTGGGCCGACGTTCGACGATGCCGGTAGTGCGGATATTGTCTGTGATGTTTATTGAGTTCTGGCGCGGCGTACCGCTGATTACCGTGCTGTTTATGTCGTCGGTGATGCTGCCGCTGTTTATGGCTGAAGGCACCACCATCGATAAGCTGATCCGTGCGCTGGTCGGGGTGATCCTGTTCCAGTCGGCTTATGTGGCGGAAGTGGTCCGTGGCGGTTTACAGGCCCTGCCGAAAGGGCAGTACGAAGCGGCCGAGTCGCTGGCGCTGGGTTACTGGAAAACGCAGGGGCTGGTGATCCTGCCGCAGGCGTTAAAACTGGTGATCCCGGGGCTGGTGAACACCATTATCGCGCTGTTTAAAGATACTAGCCTGGTGATCATCATCGGCCTGTTTGATCTCTTTAGCAGCGTGCAGCAAGCGACGGTCGATCCCGCCTGGCTTGGGATGTCGACGGAAGGGTATGTGTTTGCTGCGTTAGTCTATTGGATTTTCTGTTTCAGCATGTCGCGCTATAGCCAGCATCTGGAGAAGCGCTTTAACACCGGGCGTACACCGCACTGAGGATGATGATGAGTAATACAACAATGCAATCTGGCGACGCGATGATCACGCTCGAAAATGTGAATAAGTGGTATGGGCAATTCCATGTGTTGAAAGATATTAATTTGCATGTGAAGCAAGGGGAAAGGATTGTACTTTGTGGCCCGTCGGGGTCAGGAAAGTCGACCACCATTCGCTGTATCAATCACCTGGAAGAGCATCAGCAGGGGCGTATTGTGGTCGACGGTATTGAGCTGAATGAGGATATCCGCAATATCGAGAAGATTCGCCAGGAAGTGGGGATGGTTTTCCAGCACTTCAATCTCTTCCCCCATCTGACGGTTTTGCAGAACTGTACGCTGGCACCAATTTGGGTGCGCAAAATGCCGAAGAAAGAGGCGGAAGCGCTGGCGATGCACTATCTGGAGCGGGTACGGATTGCCGAGCATGCGCATAAGTTTCCGGGGCAGATTTCCGGTGGCCAGCAGCAGCGCGTTGCGATTGCGCGCTCGCTCTGTATGAAGCCGAAAATCATGCTTTTCGATGAGCCGACTTCAGCGCTGGATCCGGAAATGGTGAAAGAGGTGCTTGATACCATGATTGGGCTTGCGCAGTCGGGTATGACGATGCT
This sequence comes from Kosakonia sp. S42, assembly GCF_016624785.1. Lineage (NCBI taxonomy): Bacteria > Pseudomonadati > Pseudomonadota > Gammaproteobacteria > Enterobacterales > Enterobacteriaceae > Kosakonia > Kosakonia sp. S42. Next base: position 479,302 of record NZ_JACVTW010000002.1, read on the forward strand.
GTGCGTGACCCATGAGATGGGCTTTGCCCGCACCGTGGCGGACCGGGTGATCTTTATGGATCGCGGTGAGATCGTAGAGCAGGCAGCGCCCGATGAGTTCTTTGCACAGCCAAAATCAGAGCGTACGCGGGCGTTTTTATCGCAGGTTATTCACTGATTGCCGCATGCTTTCTGTTAAGGCTACCCAATGGGTGGCCTTTTTTATCGTCGTGTTTAGCGGGATCCAGAATGACAAAAGGCCCCGTCTTTCGACGGGGCCTTTTGCTTTGTTTGATGCCTGGCAATTCCCTACTCTCGCATGGGGAGACCCCACACTACCATCGGCGCTACGGCGT